>PQAN01000175.1 GCA_003105285.1 Methylocystaceae bacterium | reverse complement strand
CAAAAAGCAACTGTAATGCTAGGGGTGAAACGCATGTCCCGTTCCTTTTCTGAGTCTCGACAACCAGAAAATAAACGGAAAACCTCCGCGGCGCGGGACATGCGCCTGCGACTTATCGATTCACCCCGCGACTTCCCCGGACAGCTGTGCGCGCAGCGGGGAGAGGGGCGGCTGTCGCCACGCGAAGCAATCGAGTGGAAGCGGACTCAAATCTGCGCGAGATGATCGGCGACCGTCACAGGCGCCGGCAATATCTTGCGCGCCGTGAGCCAGTTCGCCGCATTCTGCAATTCGGCGACGAATGTCCGGTCGCTCGGCGGATGCAATCGATATTGCCGTTTCAAGCCGATGAAGCGATCGCGGATTTGGTCGCTGTAGCCGGACTTTTTCTGCGTGATATATTCGGCCTCGCGCGTGTTGGCGGAAATCCATTGCGCCTCCTTCGCGAAGGCGGCGTTGACCGCGCGTACGAGATCGGGGTTTTCCGCGACGAATTTGCGGGGCGCGAGAAAGGCGCCGAAATCGATCTGGAAATCCAGATCGCGGCCTTCGACGAATATGTCGTGCGCCTTGTAGTCGAGCTTGGCGATATCGGCCATCGGGCTCCATATGGACCAGGCGTCGACCTTGCCCGAGGCGAGCGCCGGCGCCGCATCCGGCGGATTGAGATAGACGAATTTCACGGAAGCGCGCGGAACATTGTGCTTCTCGAGCGCTGCGACGAGCAGGAATTCGCCGAGGCCAGAGCGATTGACCGCGACCGATCTGCCGGCGAGATCCTCCACGCGCGCAATGCCGGAATCGTTTCGGGCGATGATCGCCGAGGTGCGCGGCTCGTAGACCGCGAATTGCGTGAAGACCAGCGGCGATCCGGCGATGAGCGTCGCCAGGGCCGGCGTCGTGCTGCCGCCGAAACTGAAATCGGCGCTGCCTCCGGTGACCGCCTGCAGCGTCGGCGCATGGTTCGGGAACGGACCGAGCCATTGCGTCTCGACGCCCTCCTTGGCCAGAGCCTTTTCGAATTCGCCCCGCTCCTTGGCGATGAGCGTCAGGCCGCCCATCCCCCATGTCAGGCGGACCACATCCCTCTTGCGCCCGGTCGGCGCGCCACGCGCGCCGCTCGCAAGAAGCGACGCGCCGCCCGCGACGGCGCCCAGTCCTCGAAGCGACGATCGCAAGAAGCCGCGACGCGATTGCGCCGGCGAGAACGACTGCGGCATCGAACATCCTCCACGAAACGAGAGTCAGGCGGGCGCGAGATCGACGGCGACGCCGAGTTCCGCCAGCAATTGCGCGCGCGCCTGCGAAGCGGAGCCGCGCCGCGGCGCCTCGCGCTCGGCGGCGATGGCGCCGTCGCGCATCACCAGAATGCGGTCGGCGAGCGCGAGCGCCTCGTCCACATCGTGAGTGACGAGAAGCACGCCGGGCCGATGCCGCGCCACGAGTTCCTCGACGAGCTTATGCATGCGGATTCGCGTCAGCGCGTCGAGCGCGGCGAAGGGTTCGTCCAGCAGCAGGAGCTCCGGCTCCTGCACGAGCGCCCGCGCCAGCGCGACGCGCTGAGCCTGTCCGCCGGAGAGATTGCGCGGCCAATCGTCGAGCCGATCGCCGAGGCCGACCTCGCGCAAGGCGGACGCCGCGCGGGCGCGCGCATCCTCGCCGGGCAGGCCGAGCGCGACATTGCGCCACAAATTGTCCCAGGGCAGCAGCCGATGCTCCTGGAACACCACCGCCGGGCGCCTCGGCGCGTCGATGCGCCCGCCCTGAATCGAATCGAGTCCGGCGAGCGCGCGCAGAAGCGTCGTCTTGCCGCACCCGCTCTCGCCGAGCAGCGCGACGAATTCGCCGCGCGCGATGCGCAGGGACAGATTGTCGAGGACGATCCTGTCGCCATAGACGCGCCTCAATCCCGAGACGACGACGGCCGGCTGTTCTCCCGCGCGAAAGTCTCGCTCGCTCATTTCGCCTTGCCCGCATAGTTCGGGTGCCAGGCGAGAAGTCGCCGCTCGAGGAGCCGCGCGAGCGAATCGGCGGCGACGCCGATCAGCGCATAGATGATCATGGTGAGGACGATGACGTCGGTGCGGAGGAACTCGCGCGCGTCCATCGCCAGGAAGCCGATGCCGGACTGCGCGCCGATGGTCTCGGCGACGACCAGGGCGAGCCACGCAGTGGCGAGCGAATAGCGCACGCCGGTGAGGATCGAGGGCAGGGCGCCGGGGAGGACGACGCGCCGAACGAGCCGAAAATCGCTCAGACCCTGGACCCGGCCGAGCTCCAGCAGCTTGGGATCGACCTGGCGGATGCCGAGGCTCGTGTTGATGTAGATCGGGAACGCGACGCCGAGAGCCACGAGGAAAATCTTCTCGCCTTCGCCGACGCCGAGCCAGACGATCGCCAGCGGCAGCAGAGCGAGGAAAGGGATCGCACGGATCATCTGCACGCTGCGATCGATGAGCGCCTCGGCGAGACGAGAAAAGCCGACGAGCGTGCCGAGCGAAAAGCCCACCGCGCCGCCGATGAGGAAACCGGAGGCCGCGCGCAGCAGGCTGGCGGCGAGATCGTCGAGGAGGCTGCCCGAGACGGCGAGGTCGAAAGCCGTCACGGCCACCTTGCTCGGGGCCGGCAATAGTTGCGGCGACAGCGAGCCGCCGCGGGCGAGAAGCTCCCACACGACGACGAGCGTGACGGGCGCGACCCAGGAGAGGAGCGCCGTGACGCGCGGGCGGAGCGCTTCGTCGACGGACCGTTCGACGCGGCGGATGGAGCCGCGTCGCCGGCCGAGCTCGGAAGGGGACGCCATATGCTCGATGCTGCTCACGCCTGCCTCTTTCTGTCCTGATGCGCCGTTCTGCGCCGCAATAATCGATAATACAGGTATGGTTTATGGATAGCTCAAGCCGGCGGCCTGCACAAGCCGGACCGGACGTCGACCGCGTCGTCCTGTCGCGGGAGGCGCTTGCAAACGCCCCGACTGAGCAACGTCCTCTTCGCCAGCGGGCTCGACGTAGCAATTATCTCTATATTTTTCATTGTGTATGAAATTATATTCGCACTCGCGCGCCCTGCGCCGGCGACTCAAGCATGGGTTCAGAATTTCTAATTATCGCTCCTGATTTGGCCGTGCGAAGGATGCAGCGTCCAACGAGGAGATCGCCCCATGTCTTCCAATGTCGTCATCAATCTCGTTACCCGAGAGGAGTTCAAGGTTTCTCCGGTCCAGCCGGCGCTCGGAGCGGAGATCTCCGGCGTCGATCTGAAGCAGCCGCTGACGCCCGAGCTGCGCGACGCCATCAAGGCCGCTCTGCTGAAATACAAGGTCCTGTTTTTCCGCGATCAGGACGTTTCGCATGCCGAGCATGTCGCATTCGCGGGCGCGTTCGGGCCGCTCTACCCGCACCCCACCACGACCGCGATCGACGGCTTTCCGGAAATCCACCGCATCGCCCGCAGCCAGTTTCCACAGCCTACGCCCGGCGGCTTTCCCGACCGCAAATTCGCGGGTCCGTCGGTGTTTCATTCGGACACGAGCTGGCGTTTCATCCCGACCTGGGGCGTCGTGCTGAAAGGCGTCAATATTCCCGAGATCGGCGGCGATACGATCTGGGTCGACGCGGAAAAGGCCTACGCCAATCTCTCGGACGAATTCAAAGCCGAACTCGAGGGAAAATTCGCCACTCATGATTTCCGGGAAGCCCTGCACAAGGCCGGCAAGGATTATCCGATCATCGCCCATCCGATCGTGCGCACGCATCCTGAAACCGGCGCGAAAATCCTCTGGGTGAATTTCAGCCAGAAGCCGCAGGTGCTCGGCCTCTCGAGAGCCGACAGCGACGCGCTGCTGGTGCGCATTCTCGACGAATACCGTCGCCCCGAATATCAGGTGCGTCTCAAATGGCGGCCGAACACCGTGGTGTTCTGGGACAATCGCGCGACCTCGCATTACGCCGTGCATGACTATGGCGATTTCCCGCGCGAGGTGCAGCGCGTGCTGATCGCCGAGAAGACCCTTCCCTACGAACATTACTGATGACGAGCGCGGAGGGGGACATCACGCTCGCCGCCGATGTGCTGATCATCGGCGGCGGCATGGCGGGCGCGTGGGCGGCGGCGTCCGCCGCGCGCGAGGGCGCTCGCGTCGTCCTGGTCGAGAAGGGCTATTGCGGCGCGAGCGGCGTGACCGCCGCCTCCGGGCCCGGGCATTGGTGGGTTCCTCCGCCCTTTCGCGACAAGGCGGTGCGGGAGCGCGCCAGTCTCGGCCTCGGCCTCGCCGAGCCCGACTGGATGCGGCGCATCATCGAGGAGACGTGGGAGCGGCTTCCGACGCTCGCGCCCTTTTATGAGTTTCCGCGCGACGAGGACGGCGTCGTGCAATATCGCGGCGTGCGCGGGCCGGAGTATATGCGGGCGCTGCGCGCGCTCGTCGCCTCGCTCGGCGTGACGATCCTCGATCAGGCTCCGGCGCTCGAGTTGCTCGCGCGCTCCGACGGTTCGATCGGCGGCGCGCGCGGCGTGCTGCGCCAGCGCGGCGGCGCGATTTGGCGCGTCGCGGCGGGCGCGACCGTGCTCGCCACCGGCGGGACGAGCTTCCTCTCGCATCTGCTCGGCGCCGGGGCCAATACGGGCGACGGCCATCTGATGGCCGCCGAGGCCGGCGTCGCTTTGTCGGGCCTGGAATTCAACGCCGCCTACACCGTCGCGCCGGCGCGCACGACGATGACGCGTATGATGTCCTACGCCTTCGCCGATTATTACGACGCCGACGGCAATGAGCTCGATCGGGTTTTCGGTCCGCGACAGATCGAAGCGATCGCCCGCGCGCTGCTTCGCGGACCGGTCTATTGCTCTTTGCGGCGAATGCCCGAGGACATCCGCGCGCATCTGTCGACGATCTCTCCCAATGTGACGCTGACTTTCGCCCGCGTCGGAATCGACCCGTTCAACGACCGCTTCGAGATCACGCTGCGCGCCGACGGCACCATTCGCGGGCAGGGCGGCGTCCAGGTCTCGACCTCGGAGTGCGGCGTGAGCGTCCCCGGACTGTTCGTCGCCGGCGACGTGGCGACGCGCGAACTCGTCGCCGGCGCGATCTCCGGCGGCGGCAATATCAACGCCGCCTGGGCGCTGTCCTCGGGGACATGGGCCGGACGCGGCGCCGCGCGCTTCGCCCGCAAAGCGTCGCGTCCGGCGGAACTGCGCCCGCTCGGCGGCGCCGGGCTGCGGCCGAAGCGGGCCATGGGCTCGTTCGACGCGCGCGCGGTGAAGGAAGCCGTGCGGAAGGAGCTGTTGCCTTATGACAAGGTTCTCTTTCGAACCGGCGAGAGCCTGCGGGCCTCACGCCATGCGCTCGACGGCGTCCATAGGGAGGTCGTCGACCATGCCGGCGGCGGCGCCGATCCGCTCGCCGCGCGCGAGGCTGCGGCGCTGACGGCCGTGGCGCGCTGGAGCGTGGCCGCCGCCGCGGCGCGCGACGAGACGCGCGGGACGCATCGTCGCGCGGATCGTCCCGAAATCGACGCCGGCCTCGGCCATCGCATCCTGACCGGCGGGCTCGACGACATATGGACGAGGCCCGACGGCGCCGCGCCGCCCGCGCCGGAGCCTGTCGGCGTCGCGCATAATTCCGCGCGTCGATTGGAGGCGGCGTCATGATCGCGCTCATCGTCGAGCAGCGCTGCAACGCCTGCAATCTCTGCGTCGAGGTCTGCCCGGCCAATGTCTTCGAAAAAGCGCAAGTCGGCCCGCCGACGATCGCGCGGCAGATCGATTGCACGACCTG
The DNA here is from genome assembly GCA_003105285.1 of Methylocystaceae bacterium. GTDB lineage: Bacteria > Pseudomonadota > Alphaproteobacteria > Rhizobiales > Beijerinckiaceae > Methylosinus. Next base: position 11,378 of record PQAN01000175.1, on the reverse strand, counting down.
CTTCATGTGCGAGCTCTATTGCCGTCAGGACGCGCTCTATGTGGCGCCCGACTGCGAGTCGCCGACGCAAGTCGACGCCGAGGCCGTCCTCGCCTCCGGCCAGCTCGGCCGCTACCGGCGGGACTCGGGTTGGGACGAGTGGCGGGGCCTCTATCCGAACGAGCAATATCTGATGGAGCGCGTCTTTCGCCGGGCCCGCGCGGGCGACGCCGCGGACGAGCGGCCGTTCCCGCCGGTCGCCGATCCTGCGCGAGCCGGATGAGCGGCGCTCTTCTCCTCAAAGGGGAGACGGGACGCGCGCCTCATGACGAAACAACGCGAATCGCCTTCGGCGCTGCGGTCTCGGCGGCTTCCGCCTGCGCGGCCTGCGAGTGGTTCGCCGCCAAAACGAGATAGACGGCCGGCAGTACGAACAGAGTGAACAGCGTGCCGATCGAAAGACCGGAGGCGATGACGAGGCCCATATTGTAGCGCGAGGCGGCGCCCGCGCCGCTCGCCATGATGAGCGGCAGGACGCCGAGCACCATGGCGGCGGTGGTCATCAGGATCGGCCGCAGGCGAATCGACGTCGCCTCGAGGATCGCCTCGCGCTTCGATTTGCCTGCGTGCTGCAGCTCATTGGCGAATTCGACGATCAATATGCCATGCTTGCTGATGAGGCCCATCAGCGTCACCAGGCCCACTTGCGTATAGATGTTGATGCTCGCGCCGCCGAAGCCGAGCATGATGAAGACGAGCGCGCCGGCGATCGACATCGGCACCGACACGAGGATGATCAAGGGATCGCGATAGCTTTCGAACTGCGCGGCGAGCGCCAGAAAAATAATGATCAGCGCGAAGCCGAATGTGACGGCGAAGCCGCTCGACTCCTGCACGAACTGCCGCGACGGTCCGGCATAGTCGATCGCATATCCGGGCGGCAGGACGCGGCCGGCGATCTCTTTCAGCGTTTCGAGCGCGTCGCCGGCGATGACGCCGGGCGCGGCCACGCCGGAAATCGTGACGGCGTTCGCCTGCTGGAAATGATTGAGCGATTCCGGCACGACCGTCGTCTCGATCTTCGCGACCGTGGACAGAGGCACGGAGGCGCCGTCGCCGGTCTTGATGTAATAGTTCAAGATCTGGTCGGCGTTCAGCCGAAAGCGCTGGGCGACCTGCGGAATGACCTTGTACGAGCGTCCGTCCAGGCCGAAGTAGTGCGTATAGCCGCCGCTGAGCGCCGTGGTGAGCGCGCCGCCGATGTCTCTCATCTTGAGTCCGAGCTGCGCGGCCTTCTCGCGGTCGATGGCGAGCGACATCTGCGGCTGGTCGATCTTCAGATCGGTGTCGAGAAACATGAAACGCCCCGTCGCCAGCGCCTCGCTCAGCAGTTCGCGGGCGACGACGTTCAGCTTGTCGAATGTGTCGGTCGTCTGCACGACGAACTGAATGGGAAGGCCGGTGGAGCCGGGAAGCGGCGGCGGCTGAAAGGCGACGACGCGCAAGCCCGCCACGGCGCCGAGCTCCTGCTGGATCGTCGTCTGCAGGGCCTCCGCTCCGACCGAGCGCTTGTCGGCCGGCGTGAGCACCATTCCGCTGATGTTCATGGCGGGCGAATTGATCTGGAACACGCTCTGCGTTTCCGGATGGCGGGCGAAAATCTTGTAGGCCTGCTCCCCATAGAGCAGCTTCTGCTGCAGCGTGGCGTTCGGCGCGGCCGTCGACTGCGTGAGGACGATGCCCTGGTCTTCGTTGGGCGCGAGCTCGCTCTTCGAATTGGCGTAGAGCCAATGGGTGCTGGCGAGCACGAGAGCGCCGAACGCCAGCGTCACCGGCACGTAGCGGAGCGAGGCGTCGAGCAGACGGTGATAGCGCTCGCGCACCGCATCCATTCGCGCGTCGATGAAGGCGACGATGCGGCTTTCGATCGTCCGCCGCGTTTCGTCGGGCGCCCTCAAGATCAGCGCGCAGCTCACCGGCGTGAGCGTCAGCGCGACAATGCCGGAGACCGTCACCGCGCCCGCGAGCGTGAAGGCGAATTCGACGAAGAGCGCGCCGGTGAGTCCGCCCTGAAAGCCGATCGGCACATAGACGGCGATCAGCACGACCGTCATGGCGACGATCGGTCCGGCGAGCTCGCGCGCCGCTTGCAGCGCCGCGTCGAACGGCCTCATGCCTTCGGCGAGGTGCCGGTTGACGTTCTCGACGACGATGATGGCGTCGTCGACGACGAGGCCGATCGCCAGCACCAGCGCGAGCAGCGTCAACAGATTGATCGAGAAGCCGAGCGCCAGAAGGATCGTGAAGGCGCCGATGAGCGACAAGGGGATCGCCACTACCGGGATCAGCACCGATCGCCAGGAGCCGAGAAAAAGGAAGACCACCGCCGTAACGATGGCGAGCGCTTCGACGAGCGTGTGAATGACCTCGTCGATCGAACTGTTCACGAAGTCGGTCGAGTCATAGACGATCTCGCTGACGAGACCGGCCGGCAAGGCGCTCGCGATCTCGGGGTAGACGGCTTTGACGCCCTTGACGACATCGAGAAGATTGGCGGCCGGCGCGACCTGGATGCCGATATAGACGCCCTGCTTGCCGCTGAACGACACCGACGACTCATAGTCGTCGGAGCCCAGGGTGACGGTCGCGACGTCGCGCAGTTTCACATTGGCGCCGCCCGACTGTTTGACGACGAGGTTTCGAAACTCCTCGAGCGAGTGCAGCGACGTCGCCGCCGAGAGATTGACCTGCACCATCCGCCCCTTGGTGGAGCCGAGGCCGGCGATATAGTCGTTGCCGGAGAGCGCGGCCGACAATTCGCTCGCGGTGACGCCATAGGCGGCGAGCTTGATCGGATCGAGCCAGGCTCTGAGCGCGAAGGTCTTGCCGCCGATGAGCTCGGCCGTCTGCACGCCGGGCACGGACTGCAGGCGTGGCTGCACGACGCGGATCAGATAATCGGTGACCTGGCTCGGCGTGAGGATGTCGCTGCCGAAGCCGATGTAGAGCGCGTCGATCGTCTCGCCGACCTTGACGGTGATGACCGGCCGCTGAACATTGTTCGGCAATTGGTTGATGATCGAGTCGACCTTGGAGCTGATCTCGGTCAGCGCCTTGCCGGAATCGTAATTGAGACGCAGATAGGCGGTGATCGTGCTCGTCCCGATCTGACTCGTCGAGGCGAGATAGTCGATGCCGTTCGCCTGCGCGATGGCGTTTTCGAGCGGCGTCGTCACGAAGCCGGCGACGGTCGCCGGATCGGCGCCGAAATATTGCGTCGTCACCGTGACGACGGCGTTCTGCGTGCGCGGATATTGCAGGACCGGCAGCGCCGACAGGGATCTGAGGCCGAGCACGAGGATCAGCAGGCTCACCACCGTGGCGAGAACCGGCCGGCGCACGAAAATATCGGTGAAACTCATAGCTGCGATCTCCTTGGCGCGACTTCCAGGGCGCGGACTCGCTCACTGATCGACGGGCGAGGGATTGGGGTCGGCGGGAGGCTCGACGCTGTTGTCGATCTTCAGCGGCGTGCCGTTGCGCAGCTTGATCTGGCCGGCGGTGACGACGGAGGCGCCTTCGGGAAGTCCCTCGAGCACGGCGATCTGGTCGCCGCGCGTCGCGCCGAGCCGAACGAAGCTCTGCCGGGCGACGAGACCGGCGCCGTGCGGCGCCGTCTTGCCGTCGCTTTTCTCGCCGTCGCCCTTCTGCGCGAGAAACACGGAATTGCCGTAGGGCGCATAGACGATGGCCGTCTGCGGCAGCGTCACGAGGCGCTCGGGCTCGCCGATCGCGATCTCGACCGAGGCGAACATGCCGGGCCGCAATTTGTGGTCGGCGTTCGGCAGGCTCGCGCGCACCTGAACATTGCGGCTCGATTGATCGACCTTGGAGTTGATGGCGGCGATCCGCCCCGTGAAGCTCTGTCCGGGGAAAGTATCGACCGTCGCCGCGACCGTCTGCCCGACTTCGACGCCGTTCAGCGCCTGCTGCGGCAGAAAGAAGTCGAGATAGATCGGATCGAGCGCCTGCAGCGTCACGATGACCGCGCCGGCGCCGATATATTGCCCGAGATCGACCGAGCGAATGCCGAGCCGGCCGGCGAAAGGCGCGCGCAGCGTCTTTTGCGCGATCACCGCTTCCTGCTGCGCGACTTCGGCCGTCGCGCTCTTCAGATTGGCGACATCGGTGTCGACCGTCGCCTGGCTCGCCGCATGGATTTTCAACTGCGCCTGATCGCGGCGCAGATTGATCGCGCCGAGCTCGGCGGCCGCCTTGAGAGCGTCGAGCCTGGCGACGTCGGTATCCTTGCGGAGCTCCAGGAGGAGCTGGCCGGCGGCGACGCTCTCGCCCGACTGGAAATGGATTTTTTCGACGACGCCCGACGCCTCGAGCGCGAGGTCCGCGCCGTTGACGGCGCGGAACGTGCCGACCGCCGTGAGCTTTTGCCGCCATTCCTGCACGGCGGCGGTCGTCACCGAGACCGTCTGCGGCGGATTGGCCATGGCGGCGAGCATCTGTTTGATCATGCTCGACCGGAAGCCGACGAAAAAATAGAGGCCGGCGAACACGGTTCCGACGATCGCCAGCATGATGGCCATCGGCTTGAACATGGGCCCGAGGCGGTCCTGCAAAATCGACTTAAGGGACATTTCGACTCTCCTCCGCCTGCGCGCGAATAGCCGCAGCGATCGGCGCCGTGGAAATGAGATCGGTCGGCTTTGGCTGCGAAGCCTGGGTCTCGTCGACGCGGTTCCACCAGCCGCCGCCGAGCGCCTGGAGCAGCGCCGTCGTGTCGGCGAACCGCGCCGCCTGCGCCTTCACCCGATTGAGGCGGCCGTTGAGCAAGGTTTGTTCGGCGTTGAGCACGGTCGTGTAGGTCGTCGAGCCGGCGCGATATTGGACGCGCGCGATCTCGAGGCTCTGGGCCGCGGCCTTTTCCGCCGCCACCTGCGCGCGCAGCGTCGCCGCGTCGTGCTTGATCGCCTGAAGAGCGTCGGCCACGTTCTGGAATGCGTCGATGACGGCGCCGCGATATTGCGCCGCCGCTTGCTCGAGAGCCGCGACCTTCGCTTCGCGCTTATGGAACAGCGCGCCCGCGTCGAAAATCGGCCCGGAGACCGACGCCGCGAGACTGTAGACGGACGCATATGACGCGAACAATTGCGCGAAATTCGCCGCCTGGCTGCCGCCCGAAGCCGAGAGCGTGATCTGCGGCAGCATGTTCGCCGTGGCGACGCCGACATCGGCGCTCGCCTGATGCAGCCGGCCCTCGGCCGCGCGAATGTCGGGACGCTGGCGCACGAGATTGGAGGGCAGGCCGAGCGGCAGCTCGCGCGGCAGGTACAGGCGTTCCAGGTCGATCGCTTCGCCTTTGTCGGCGTTGGGGAAACGGCCGAGATAGGCCATCAGTTGATTGCGCGTCTGCGCCCGCGCCTTTTCGAGGGGCGGCAGGGTGGCCTGCGCCTGGGCGAGCAGCGCGCGCTCCGAAAGCACGTCCGCCTGGCTGACGGCGCCGAGATCGAAGCGCTTCTGCAAGATGTCGAGCTGCGCCTGATAGGCGGAGACGAGGTCGCGCGTGACCTTGATCTGCGCGGCGTAGGACGCGTCGGCGATGGCCGCCGAAACGACATTGGCGGTCAGCGAGAGATAAGTCGCCTCGAACTGAAACCGCTGATATTCGGCCGCCGCCGCGTCGCCCTCCACAGTGCGCGCGGTCTTGCCGAACAGGTCGGGCGTAAAGGACACCGGGACATTGGTGTTGTGGAGCGTGTAGAGCAGCGTCGACGGCGCGCTCGACGAAGACGAGGATGAAAATCCGCCGAATTGCGCCGTCGTCATCTGCTGCCGGGTGACACTCTGGGTCGCCGACGCCTGCGGCAGGAAGGACGCCGCATCGGTCTCCGTCGTCTCGCGCGCCTGGCGCAACGCCGCTTCCGCCGCGGCGATGTTCGGGTGGTTCGCGACCGCCTCGGCGACGAGGGCGGAAATCTGCTTCGAGCGAAACAACTTCCACCACTCGCCCGGAATGTCGCGGTCCACGGCGAGCCTCTGCGAGGCGCCGCCGGCGACGAGAGCCGATTGGGTGGTCGCCGACAGCTTGCCGCTGGCGTAGCCGGCGTCCGTGGGCGCGGCGGGCGCGACGAAGTTCGGTCCGACGGCGCAGCCCGAAAGCAAGGACGCCGCGACGAGGGCCAAGGCCGCCGGAACTCTCGCCGAAACACGGCCGCCGTCGAGCGATCGGCCAGCCGGAGCCGGCCCCGAACTCGCGGACGAGCAAGCGCAGTCGCCAGAATGACAAGGGATTGCAAAGATCGCCATCACAACTCTGCTCAAAACTGAACGGTTCAGTTCGCTTCTTGCATTATGTTGATGCAAAATCTCGAAGTCAATGCTAAACTAAACTGTATAGTTCAGTTCTGTGCGCCCGTGCGGCGAGGCCGTATTCCGCCGCCGGGCCGAGACATGTCAAAATGGCCGTCTCACGGCGACGCGTGGGCGGGATGGAGTCGAATTCGAGTGAATGGAACGGAATTCGGCCGCGAAACGGAGCGCCGACATCAAGGATCGGATCGATCGCCATGAACGCATCGGCAGCCGTGACAGCGACGGCGGAAGAGCACGCTCCGGGTCGCAAGGAATGTCAGATCCTCTCTGCGGCGCGCGTGCATTTTCTGGAGCAGGGTTTCTCGGAGACGAGCATGGACGCGATCGCGCGTTCGGCCGGCGTGTCCAAAGCGACGCTCTATGCCTATTTCCCGAGCAAAGAAGCCTTGTTCCATCATCTGGTCCAGATCGAATGCCGGGAGAAATGCATCACGCTCCCGTCGCCCGACCTCGATGACGGCCTCATTCCGGCCCTTCATACTTTGTGCCGGCATTTCGTCGCCCATTTTCTGACGAAGGACTCGGCTGCGTTTTTCCAGACCGTGTCCAGCGAGCGCTGGCGTTTTCCAGAGCTCTGCCAGCTCTACTTCGACAGCGGCAAGAAGATCGTGTTCGACTTCGTCGCCCGCTTCCTCGAGGAGGCGAAGGCGAGAGGCCTTCTCGCTTTCGACGACGCCAATCTCGCCGCCGACCAATTGATGAACCTCATATTGTCGGACATGCCGTTCCGCGTCGCGCTCGGCCTGGAGCCGCGCGGCGAGGCGGAGGCCGAAAAGATCATGGAGGCCGGGATCGCGGTTTTCCTGAAAGCCTATGGAACCGCAGCCGTCACGCAGAGCGCCCTGGCGCCGCCGCGTCACGAATGAGCGGCGCGCCGTCTCGCGCGGAGACTCATTTCGACGCGTGACCGGGCTTGCCCTTGCGCTTCGTCGAGGCCAATTCTCGAAGCTGCTTCTCGCTCATCGACTCCACCATGGATTTCGAAGCGCCCTTCAATTCGCTCTTGCTCTTTTCGCCGCGCTTGGCCGCCAGCGCGGCGCCGGCGGCCATCTGTTGGCTTTGGATTTCGCAGGCACGGTCACGTCCTCCGCTTTTTGCGGACGTCAGCTTCGCACCGCGACGTCGGCTTTCGCATTGGTTTCGACCCACGTCGTGAAGGCGCGCATGAACGTCTGCAGAAACTCGCGCGTCCCGTCATTGGCGAGGGCGCCGCGCGCGTCGAATAATTTGTCGGCGCCGCCGATATAGGCTTCCGGCTGCGGCATGGCCGGGACGTTCAGATAGACGAGGCATTGCCGCAGATGATGATTGGCGCCGAAGGCGCCGATCGCGCCGGGCGAGGCGCTGACGACGGCGCCCGGCTTGCCGTTCCAGACGCTCTGCCCATAGGGGCGCGATCCGACATCCAGCGCATTCTTCAGCGCCGCCGGGATGGAGCGATTATATTCGGGCGTCACGAACAACAGGGCGTCGGCGCATTTGATTCTCTGGCGAAAGGCTCGCCAGGCCGGCGGGGGATCGTCGTCGAGGTCCTGGTTGTAGAGCGGAAGCTGGCCGATTTCGACAAAGTTCGGCTGGATCGCGGCGGGCGCGAGCTCGACGAGCGCCTTCGCGACCTTGCGATTGATCGAATCCTTGCGAAGACTGCCGACCAGCACAACCACATCGGTCGTCGCGGTCATCTCCTCCCTCCACGGCTCGCTGTCGCCTCCCCTCTAAGAAATCGGGCGGAGCGGCGAGGGTTCCAGTGGCGGCGTCCCTTGTAGCGAAGATCATTCGCCACAATTGACGTAGGACGTCCTCGCCGAGCGCCGTCGTCGCCATGATCCGACTGGAAAATGTCAGTAAGTCTTACGGCGGCTCGATCGCCGTCGAACACGCCGCCCTCGTCGCCTCCGGGCGGCGCACGACGGCGTTGATCGGCCCGTCCGGCTCGGGAAAATCCACGCTCCTCTCGCTCATCGTCGGATTGGAGACGCCAGACGAGGGGACGATCGAAATCGACGGCCTTCTGCTCACGCCGCAATCGGCGCAGCGGCTGCGGCGCCGCATGGGCTATGTCATCCAGGACGGCGGATTGTTCCCGCATCTCACGGCGCGCCGGAACATCGACATCATGGCCAGGGAGCTCGGCTGGCCGGTCGGCCGGCGGGAGGCGCGGCTCGACGAACTTTGCGCGCTCACGCGTTTTCCCTCGGCGGCGCTCGATCGCTATCCGCTCGAATTGTCGGGCGGACAGCGACAGCGCGTGTCGCTGATGCGCGCTCTCATGCTCGATCCCGACATGCTGCTGATGGACGAGCCTCTAGGCGCGCTCGATCCGATGATCCGCGCCGATCTGCAGGATGATCTCAAATCGATCTTCGAGCGCCTCGCCAAGACCGTCGTGCTCGTCACGCACGATCTCGGCGAGGCGGCGTTCTTCGCCGATAAAATCATATTGATGAACCACGGCCGCGTCGTTCAGCAGGGATGTTTCGCCGAACTCGTCGAATGTCCGGCCGAGCCCTTCGTTCGCGAATTCGTGCGCGCCAGCCTGCGGCGTATCGCCGAGATGAACGCGCCGGCGACCGCTTCCAAGGCGAGGGAATCGTGATGCGCGGCGGTCGCCATATGCTGACGATCGTGGTTCTCGCTTTTCTCGCCGCGACTTCGGCCGAGGCCGGCTCGGAGGTCCGCGTCGGCTCCAAGAAATTCACCGAGTCGGTCATTCTCGCCGAGATCGCGTCCGATCTCGCCGCCGCCTCCGGCGCCGAAACGACCCGCAGGCTGGAGCTCGGCGGCACGCGCCTCCTGTGGAATGCGTTGCTCGCAGGCGAGATCGACGTCTATCCCGAATATACGGGAACGCTGAAGCAGGAGATCTTGGCGGATGCGCATGTCGCGGACGAAGCGTCGATCGACCGCGCGCTCGCCGCGCGCGGGCTGCGAAAGAGCGCGTCGCTGGGTTTCGGCAACAGCTATGCGCTCGGCGTCATGCGCGAGACCGCCGAGAAGCTGGAGATCGCGACGATTTCCGATCTCGCGCGACATCCTTCGCTGCGCTTCGGGCTGAGCGAGGAGCTCCTCGCCCGCGCCGACGGCTGGCCGGCGCTGCGGGCGGCCTATGGATTTTCCGCGTCCGACGCGCGTGGGCTCGATCACGACATCGCCTACAAGGGCCTCGTCGAGGGCTCCATCGACGTCATCGATCTCTATACGACAGATCCGGAGCTCGCCGACCGGCGAATTCGAATTCTCGTCGACGATCGACGTTTTTTCTCGGACAATCGAGCCGTTCTTCTCTATCGCGCCGATCTCGAGCGTCGCGCGCCGGACGCGCTCTCCGCCATGCTGCGCCTCGAGGGGCGGATCGAGGCCTCGGACATGATCGCGATGAATGTCGCGGCGAAGACCGGACAGAAAAGCGAGAGCGAGGTCGCCGCGAATTTCGTGGCGACGCGATTCGAGATCGCCGCGCCGATACGCTCGGAAAGAATGGCGCAGCGGATTCTGCAGCGCGGAATCGAACATCTGTCGCTCACCTCGACGTCGCTCGTCGCGGCGATCGTCGTCGCGCTGCCGCTCGGCGTCCTGGCCGCGAAACGTCCCGGCCTCGGCCATGTCGTATTGGCGGCGGTGAGCGTGCTTCAGACCATTCCTTCGCTCGCGCTGCTCGTGTTCATGATTCCATTGCTCGGCATCGGCGCGCCGCCGGCCATCGCCGCTCTGTTCCTCTACAGCCTGCTGCCGATCGTGCGGAATGTCGCGACCGGACTGACGACGATTCCGCCGGCGATCCGCAATTCGGCGATCGCGCTCGGGCTCACGCCCGCGCGGCGGCTGGCGCTCGTCGAGCTGCCTATGGCGTCGCCTGCGATTCTCGCCGGCATGAAAACCGCCGCGATCATCAATGTCGGCACGGCGACGCTCGGCGCCCTCGTCGGCGCCGGCGGCTTTGGGCAGCCGATCTTCACAGGCGTTCGGCTCGACAATTTCGGCCTGATCCTCGAAGGCGCCGTTCCGGCGGCGCTGCTCGCGCTCGCCGTGCAGGGAGCGTTCGATCTCGCGGAGCAATATCTCGTCCCGCGCGGATTGCGTCTGAAGCCGCACCGGATGGTCTGAGGATCGGGACTGTCCGACCACCGACAGATGCGAGATATCTAACGCGCGATGTCCGACTCCGACGAAAAGGAGCGTGGAGAATGGCGGGGCGACGTCATCGACGTCTTCGCCCCTGGCTATGCGGGCCGGCGTTACCGCGCGACAATTGAAGAGTGATATCTTCGCCTATCCCACCGCCGTATCGGATGTCGGCCATATGCTCTGACGCCGAAAGCGTCGTCGATCGAGATGAGGGGCGGCGCCGCGGCGTTCTCACGCCAGATCGGCGAGTTGCCCGCGCGCCGCGGAGCGTATGAGCCGCTTCTCCGCCTCCCAGCGGCTCGCCTCGTCGAGCGTCGTTAAAAATTCGATCTTGCCGCCTGAGAGCGCGGCGATCGGCAGGCCGTCGCGATAGAGCACGCGATTGCCCGTCAGCGCCGCCAGACGCGGGCCGGGGGTGAGGACGCCGATCAGATTGAGCGGGTCGGCGCCCGAGAGCGAAATCCACTCGCCCGAGCCGGGGCGGCGGCGAATCTCACGAAGCAGCCCGACCGCCTCCGGCAGAGCATATTGTTCGCCGGAGAAGCCGGCGACGAAACGGCCGCCGCGAATCTCGCCGCGCGCCTCGAGCCGGCGATAGACGCGCAGCAGATCGCGCCAGGGCGGCAGCCAGGCGCCTTCGCGCGCCAGCAGACGCCAGAACACCACGCCGTAACGGCGCAGCAAGGCGCGCGCGACATGTTCGACAACCGTGTCTCTGCCCTCGCCGCCGCCCGAGTCGCGGCGGACCAGCGACCATCGGCCGGCCGCCTCCATGCCGAAAGCGAGCACGCGCCCGCGCCGCTTCGCTCCCCCGATCGGCTTGCGCTTTTCGGACGGAACGAGCAGCGCGCGCAATCCGCCGAAACTGTCGGACGCGACGAGACCGA
>PQAN01000174.1 GCA_003105285.1 Methylocystaceae bacterium | reverse complement strand
CCCAAGAGTCCACAGATCCTAGGCCCTTTTAGACGCTGCACTGGATGTGGTCGCGCAGGACCGGATAGATCTGGCTGTCCCAGCGCCGGCCGTTGAACACGCCGTAATGGCCGACGCCCGCCTGCAGATGGTGCGATTTCATATAGGGACGCAATCCGCTGCACAAATCCTGCGCGGCGAGGGTCTGTCCGACGGCGCAGATGTCGTCTTTCTCGCCCTCGACGGTGAGGAGAAAGGTTTTCTCGATGGCGCGCGGCGTCACGTCCCGCCCTTTGAAGAGCAGCTTGCCTTCGGAAAGGGCATTTTTATGAAACACGGTCTCGATGGTCTGGAGATAGAAGTCCGCATCGAGGTCCATGATGGCGAAATATTCTTCGTAGAAGGCGCGAATCCGGTCCGCCTTCTCGAAATCTCCCTCGACACGGTGTCGGAACAGATCGGCGAAAGCGTTGGCGTGGCGGTCGATATTCATGCTCATGAAGCCGGCGAGCTGGAGAAAGCCCGGATAGACGCGCCGGCCGGCGCCCGGCAGCGACCGCGGCACCACCCCGATCAGCTTCTCGCGAAACCATTCGATCGGCTTCGACATCGCGAATTCATTGACCTTCGTCGGCGAGACGCGCGTGTCGATGGGGCCCGCCATCAGCGTCAGGCTGGCCGGCTGATCCGGGTCGCCCGCCTCCGCCATCACGGCGACGGCGGCGAGCGCGGCGACCGTCGGTTGGCATACCGCCACGACATGCGACGGCGCGCCGATGAATTTGATGAAATCGATGAGATGCTGGACGAAGTCGTCGATGCCGAAAGAGCCCTCGGCGAGCGGAATGTCGCGCGTGTTGCGCCAATCCGTCACATAGACATCGTGGTCGCGCAGCAAGGTGCGGATCGTGCCGCGCAAGAGCGTGGCGAAATGACCGGACATGGGCGCGACGAGCAGCACGCGCGGCAGCTTGTCCGCATCTTTGCGCGAGAAGCGCAGCAAGGTGCAGAACGGCGTCGTCAGCGCCGCGTCCTCGACGACATCCGCCACATCGCCGTTATGCGTCGTCAGCTCTGTGATCTCATAGTCCGGCCGCTTATGCGTGAAGCCCAAGAGCGCGACGAGTTCGCAATAGGCTTCCATGCACCGCAGCGGCGAGGCGTATGGCGTCGTTTTCCACGAGCGCAGGAGGCGCTCGCCGCTCGCCGCCGCCAAGCGAATTCGATGGCTCAGGTCGGCATAGTTCTGATAGGCGTCATACATCATGCGGCCGTGAAACTCTCTGCTTCTGCCGACGGCAAATCAGCAAGCTCCGTGCCATATTTCGCCTCTCGATGGCATGGCGTTTGCTGCGCGACTCGCAAATCGTAAGGACTCGAAATCATGCCGGCGACGACGCTCACGATCAGCAGCAAGAACTACTCCTCATGGTCCCTGCGGGGCTGGCTGATGGCGAAGCTTTCCGGCGTCGCCTTCGAGGAGATCGTCGTCAGTCCCGACGATGTCTCCGCGCGCGCGGAAATCTTGCTGCTGTCGCCGTCGATCCTGGTTCCCTGCCTCACTTATGACGGGACGAAGATCTGGGATACGCTCGCCATCGGCGAATTCCTCAGCGAGATCGCGCCGGCCGCAGGCCTTTTGCCCGCCGATCGAATGAGCCGCGCCCATTGCCGCGCCATTTGCGGCGAGATTCATTCTGGCTTCACCTCGCTGCGCTCGGCGCTGCCGATGAACCTCAAGGGGCATTTTCCAAAGTTCAAGGTCTGGTCGAAAGCGCAAGGCGACATTGCCCGCATCACGCAGATCTGGCGCGAGTGCCTCGAGGCCTACGGCGGTCCCTATCTGTTCGGCGCGATCTCGGTGGCGGACGCGATGTACGCGCCGGTGGCGACCCGTTTCCGCACTTATGACGTTCCGCTCGACGACGTCTGCCGAGCCTATTGCGACCGCATCTTCGCTTGGCCCGCGATGCAGGAATGGATGGCGCAGGCTCTTCTCGAGGTCGAGGAGATCGAGGAGCTGGAGGTCGAGTTCTGAAGGCGGCCGCTGTCGCGAAGTCGGCCTCGACCCTGGTCGTCGTTCGCCGAATGTCGGAGTTGACTCGCGCTTTCGTGTCGCGCCAATGCTTCGTCATGCAAATACGAAGCACTCTTTCGCATCGGCCCGCCTATCTCTCGCCCCCATGAAAACTGTCGGTCTCTTCGCCGGGATCGGCGGTCTCGAACTCGGCCTCTCGCAAGCGGGGCACGAGTGTCTCATGGTCGCGGAGAACTGGCCGCTCGCCGCGCGCGTGCTCGGCGAGCGCTTTCCCGATGTCCCGAATGTCGGCGACATCGCCGCGCTGCGCGGCCTGCCGGCGGGGACGGAACTCGTCGCGGCGGGCTTTCCCTGCCAGGACCTCAGCCAGGCCGGGCGTACCGCCGGCATCGCAGGGATGAAGTCCGGCCTCGTGGAGCATATCTTCCGTCTTCTCGATGGGCGGCGGACGCCCTTCGTATTGCTCGAGAATGTCTCCTTCATGCTCAGTCTCGATCGCGGCCGGGCGATGGCGCGGCTGGTTTCGGCCTTCGAGGAGCGCGGCTATCTCTGGGCCTATCGCGTCGTCAACACGCTCGGCTTCCTGCCGCAGCGGCGCGAGCGTGTGCTGTTTCTGGCGTCACTCGCCGGCGATCCGGCCGATGCGCTGCTCGTCGACGAGGCGGTCCCGCGCCCGCGCGAGACGGCGCTTCACACGCATGCGCACGGATTTTATTGGACGGAAGGCGTGAGGGGCCTCGGCTGGGCGCCGGACGCCGTGCCGACCTTGAAAAACGGCTCGACGCTCGGCATCGCCTCGCCGCCGGCCATTCTTCTGCCCGATGGCGCGGTCGTGACGCCCGACATCCGCGACGCCGAGCGCTTGCAGGGCTTTCCGGAGGATTGGACGAAGGCCGCCGAGTCGCTGGCGCGCCCGTCCTGGCGCTGGTCGCTCGTCGGCAACGCCGTCAGCGCGCCCGTCGCCGAATGGGCCGGCCGGCGCCTCGCCCAGCCCGGCCGCTACGACGATGCGCGAGACGGCGCGCCGCTCGCGGACGGCGCCCGCTGGCCGCGAGCGGCGCGATTCGACGGCCGCCTGCGCCGCGCGGTCGAGATTTCCGACTTCCCGCAATGGCTGCGGCGCGAGCCCCTCCATCTCTTCCTGAACCATTCCGGGAAGCCGCTCTCGGCGCGCGCCAGCGCCGGCTTCCTGGCCCGCACGCAGCGTGCGAGCTTGCGCTTCCAGCCCGGCTTTCGCGAGGCGGTGGCGGCGCATCTCGAGGCGATGCGCGCGCCGATCCTGCCGATCGCCGCACAATGAAGACGCCGCCCGCCAGCGACCCCGCCCGCTCGGCGCTGATGAAGCGGGTGCGCCAGAGCCGCACCGGCGCCGAGGAGGCCGTGGCCGTCGCGCTGCGGCTCGCCGGCATAAGCTATCGCCGCAATTTCAAGGCCCTGCCGGGCGCGCCCGATTTCTCGAACAAGAGCCGAAAATGGGCGATCTTCGTCAACGGCTGCTTCTGGCATCATCACAAGACCTGTCGGCGCGGCACGATCCCCAAGCAAAACCGCCTCTTCTGGCTGGAAAAGTTCGCCGCCAACAGAAGGCGCGACGCGCAAAAGGCCAAATCGCTGCGCAGACTGGGCTTCCACGTCGCCATCGTCTGGGAGTGCGAGGCGCTGGACGCGGCGCGTCTGAAGCGGCGGGTCGAGCGCTTGGCGAGGCGGCAAGAGACAGGCCGGGCGAGTCGAGAACCTCTGGTCGGTCACTGCGAGCGGAGCGAAGCGGCCCAGCGGCCGCCCTCGGCTCCGGACGCTTCGCTCCGCTCGCGATGACGATCCGCGCTACTTTTGCTCCGCTTCTGGCAAAGCGGCCGGCAAATTGCTACAAGCCCTCGGCAAACGGTCTATATTCCTGTCGTCCCCTCGAGTTTCGCGAGCCCCGTCGAACCATGCGCAGCGCCAAGATCGAGCGCAACACGAAAGAAACCCGGATTTCCGCCGCTGTCGATCTCGACGGCGAGGGAAAATCCGACATTTCGACCGGCGTCGGCTTTTTCGACCATATGCTCGATCAGATCGCCCGCCATGCGCCGCTCGATCTCACGCTCGCGGCGACGGGCGATCTGCATATCGACGCGCATCATACGGTCGAGGATGTCGGCATCGCGCTCGGGCAGGCGGTCGACAGAGCGCTCGGCGACCGCAAGGGCATTTCGCGCTACGGCGACGCCCATGTGCCGCTCGACGAGGCGCTGACGCGCGTCGTCGTCGATGTCTCGGGCCGGCCCTTCCTCGTCTACGATGTGGTTTTTCCGGCGAGCAAGATCGGCGATTTCGACACCGAGCTGGTGCGCGAATTCTTTCAGGCTTTCGCGACCCATGCGCGCATCGGCCTGCATGTCGAGGCGCTGCGCGGCGTCAATTCGCATCACATGGCGGAGGCCGCCTTCAAGGGATTCGCCCGCGCGTTCGGCAAGGCCGTGGCGCTCGATC
Source organism: Methylocystaceae bacterium (assembly GCA_003105285.1). Classification (GTDB taxonomy): domain Bacteria; phylum Pseudomonadota; class Alphaproteobacteria; order Rhizobiales; family Beijerinckiaceae; genus Methylosinus. The sequence goes on along the minus strand of PQAN01000174.1, from coordinate 5,002 downwards.
CGCGACGCGGCGGCGCGGTGCCGTCGACCAAGGGCACGCTCACCAATTGAAGGGAGGCGGGCCGATGGCCGTCTATACCGTCCATGTTCCAAGGAGTTCCGGCGGCGAGGCGCCGCCGCCGGAGAAGGTCGTCTTCTTGCGCGACGGCTTCTCGGTCCCGGCTTTCGTCTTCGGGCCGTTCTGGCTCGCCTGGCGCAAGGCGTGGCTCGCCGCCGCGGCTTGGACGCTCCTGCTCGCCGCCATCGCCGGCGCGGGCGTGGCGCTCGGGCTGCCGCGCGCGGCGATTTCCATCGTGGAGTTCGCGGCGAGCCTCGTTCTCGGCTTCGAGGGGTCGCAGCTCGTTTCCTGGACGCTGGCGCGACGCGGTTTTGTGGAGAGCGCCGTGACGGTCGCCGACGATCTCGACGAGGCGGAGGAGGTCTTCTTCAACTCGTGGCGGCCGGGCGCGGCCGGCGTCGCCGCTGCGCCGCGCGCCGCAGGCTCCGGCGTCGCAGCAACGTCGCCTGGGTCGCATGTGGTCGGCGGCCTGTTCGAGGAGCCGCGCTCGTGACCACGGCGATCATCGATTATGGCTCCGGCAATCTGCATTCCGCGCTGAAAGCCTTCGAGCGCGCCGCGCGYGARGGCCTGGGCGCCGCGCCGGACATTCGCGTGACCAGCGACCCGGAGGTCGTGCGTCGCGCCGAGCGCGTCTGCCTGCCGGGCGTCGGAGCGTTCAGGGACTGTCGGAGCGGCCTTGTGGCCCTGCCGGGCCTGGACGAAGCGCTGCGCGAGGCGGTGATCGAGCGCGGCCGGCCGTTCTTGGGGATTTGCGTCGGCATGCAGCTCATGGCGACGCGCGGCCTCGAACATGGCGAGGCGAAAGGGCTCGGCTGGATCGAAGGCGACGTCGCCGTCATCGAGCCCAAAGACCCCGCCTTGAAAATTCCCCATATGGGGTGGAATACGCTGAAGCTCGAGCGTCCGCATGCGCTGTTCGACGGCATTGCGACGGGTGACGACGGGCTGCACGCCTATTTCGTGCACTCGTACCAATTCTTGCCGGCGGCGCGCGGCGATGTCGTCGCGACGGCGGACTACGGCGAGCCGCTGACGGCGGTGATCGGCCGCGACAATCTCGTCGGGACCCAGTTCCATCCCGAGAAGAGCCAAAAACTGGGCTTGCGCCTGATCGCCAATTTTCTGAGGTGGCGTCCGTGATTCTGTTTCCCGCGATCGATCTCAAGGAAGGACAATGCGTGCGTCTCGTCGAGGGCGAGATGTCGTCGGCCACGGTCTTCAACGACGATCCGACGGCGCAGGCGCTGGCCTTCGAGCAACAGGGCTTCGAATATCTGCACGTCGTCGATCTCGACGGGGCCTTCGCTGGCGCGCCGATGAACGCGCTCGCCGTCGAAGCGATCCTCGCGCAGATCAAAATCCCGCTGCAGCTCGGAGGCGGCATTCGCGAAATGCGCACCATTTCGCGCTGGCTCGACAAGGGGGTTTCGCGTGTCATCATCGGCACGGCGGCGGTGCGCGATCCGGCGCTCGTGCGCGAGGCGGCGCGGCTCTATCCCGGCCGTATCGCCGTCGGCGTCGACGCCAAGGACGGCTTCGTCGCAGTCGACGGCTGGGCGCGCCGGACGCAAGTGTCGGCCTCCGACCTTGGGCGCCGGTTCGAAGACGCAGGCGTCGCCGCGATCGTCTATACCGACATTTCGCGCGATGGCGTGCTGAAGGGCCTCAACATCGAGGCGACGCTGGCGCTCGCCGACGCTTTGACGATTCCCGTCATCGCCTCTGGCGGCCTCGCCTCGCTCGACGACATAGCGCGACTGCTCCAACCCGACTGCAAGAAACTCGCGGGCGCCATCACCGGGCGCGCGCTCTATGACGGTCGGCTCGACCCAGCCGAGGCGCTGGCGTTGATCCGGCGCGCGCGGGACGCTGCAATCGTTGGGATGCGAAATGCTTAAATCCCGCGTCATCCCCTGCCTGGACGTGAAAGACGGCCGCGTCGTCAAGGGCGTCAATTTCGTCGATCTGCGCGACGCCGGCGATCCGGTCGAATGCGCCATCGCCTATGACGCCGCCGGCGCCGACGAACTGTGCTTTCTCGACATCACCGCGAGCCACGAGAACCGCGGCATCATGCTCGACGTCGTGCAGCGCACGGCGGAGGCCTGCTTCATGCCGCTCACCGTGGGCGGCGGCGTGCGCAATGAGGACGATATCCGCAAGCTGCTGCTCGCCGGCGCCGACAAGGTCTCGATCAATTCGGCCGCCGTCGCCAATCGCCAATTCGTGCGCGAAGGCGCGGAGAAATTCGGCTCGCAATGTATCGTCGTGGCGATCGACGCCAAGCGGGTCGGCGATCATTGGGAGATTTTCACCCATGGCGGACGCCGGCCGACCGGCATCGACGTCATCGCCTACGCCAAAGAGGTCACGAGTCTGGGCGCGGGCGAAATCCTGCTGACCTCCATGGATCGCGACGGCACGAAGAGCGGCTTCGACATCGAGCTCACGCGCGCCGTGGCGGACGGCGTCGACGTCCCGGTCATCGCTTCGGGCGGCGTCGGAACGCTCGAGCATCTCGTCGCGGGAGTGAGCCGAGGTCACGCCAGCGCGGTTCTCGCCGCCTCGATCTTTCATTTCGGCGAGTTCTCGATTCCGCAGGCGAAGCGCTATATGGCGCAGGCGGGCATTCCCATGCGCCTCGACGGTCTGGAGCCCGCATGAGCGGTTTTTCTCTTGCCGATCTGGTTCGGATCATCAAGCGCAGGCGCGACGCCGACGCCGCGCAGTCCTACACCAAGAGCCTGTTCGCGGCCGGGCCGTCGCGCATCGCCAAGAAGTTCGGCGAGGAGGCGGTAGAGGCGGTGATCGCCGCCGTCGAAGGCGACTCGCGCGCGTTGACGAGCGAAGCGGCCGATGTCCTCTATCATCTTCTCGTGCTGCTCGAGGCGCGCGGGATCGAACTGTCCGACGTGCTCGGCGAACTCGAGAAGCGTACCGGCCAATCCGGCCATGCCGAAAAGGCGGCGCGTGGGGAGGCGCGATGATCGTGGACGACAATGCGCCCGCGGCTCTGTCGCCGTATCGCCGCTTCACGCGCGCCGAATGGGCGAGCCTGCGCGCCGATACGCCGCTGACTTTGACCATCGACGATCTGACGCGGCTCAAATCGCTCGACGATCCGATTCAACTCGAAGAGGTCATCGAAATCTATCTGCCGCTGTCGCGCCTGCTCGCGCTCTATGTCGCGGCGACGCAGGGTCTGTTCAAGGCGACGCAACGCTTTCTCGGCGCCGAGGACGGCAAGATGCCGTACATCATCGGCGTCGCCGGTTCGGTCGCGGTCGGCAAATCGACGACGGCGCGCATCCTGAAGGCGCTGCTGTCGCGCTGGCCGAATACGCCGAAGGTCGAGCTCGTCACGACCGACGGCTTTCTTTTCCCGAACGCCGTGCTCGAGCGCGAAGGCCTGATGGATAAAAAGGGCTTTCCCGAAAGCTACGACAATCGCGCGCTCTTGCGTTTTCTCTCGGCTGTGAAGGCAGGCCAGCGCAATGTCGCCGCGCCCGTCTATTCGCATTTGACTTATGATGTCGTGGACGGCGAATATTTCCATGTCGATCGTCCCGACATTCTCATTGTCGAGGGCGTCAACGTCCTGCTCGCCAGCCGGCCGCGCGACGGGCGCGAGATTCCCTTCGTGTCCGATTTCTTCGACTTCTCGGTTTATCTCCACGCCGGCGAGGACGTGCTGGAGCAATGGTACGTGGACCGCTTCCGGCGGCTGCGCGAGACGGCGTTCCGAGACCCGCGATCCTATTTCAAAAAATACGCCGATCTCGACGACGAAGAGACGATCCGCGTCGCCAAGGACATATGGACGCGCATCAATCTCGAGAATCTGCGCAAGAACATCTCGCCGACGCGTCCGCGCGCGAGCCTCGTGCTGACGAAGGGGGCGGATCATCGGATCGAGGAAGTGGCGCTGAGGAAATTGTAGTCGGTCCTTCGATTACGGAACGCGCTACGCGGTAATCGACGGAAGGGCGAGTGTGCTGTCGGGGTTTTTCGCGCGGTACATGGCGACTACGCGCAAGAGCCGCGCACCTCCTGCGGCGCGCGGCGCGATTGCCGGATCGGCCGTCACTCGAAGAGAATAGGAACGAAAGCGCCCGCTAATCCAAATAGCAGCGCGGCGACGATCGTCGCTCCTTGTCCGATGAATACATATTCAAGAACGCCGCCGAATACGGCGCCGATGCCCGCGGCGATCACTCTTTCCTTGGTCAGCCATGGCTCGTTTTCGTTGGTAGCACCAGTCATCAGAGTTTCTCCCTACTATTCTTTATTGTTACCCGCGTAGCAGCGGCCTGTAATAGCCAATGCGAGGGAGACTTCCGAGAAAGCAAGAAGACACTTCGGCGGAGCCGTAATCGGCGCCGGCATGTTCGATTTATTCGATACGCGACAGCTTATAACTTTTTCGCCGACGCCCCCGCTTCCCGCGAAGTCCATTCGAATTCGTTTTGACTTTACAAAGCCAGCCAACACACGCACTGAAATGTTAACCAATAATATTGATATCAGCAAGCACAAACAGAAAATCTCATATTTCAAAACAGTACTTGTATATGTTGTTACAGTATATTGTTTTCAATATAGTTTGCAGCGCAATATTCGTTTTCCGAAAAATAGGTCGGAAGACTTTTACTTGCGTTAAAATGTGAGAATTGAGCCGGCAGCGCATCGCGCGCGGTCGGCGAGGGGAATGCTGCGGGTGGCGAGGGTGACGGCGAGAGCCTCGGCATCGATTTCGAAACTCACGCGTCTCTGGCGAGACGAGACGCCGTTCGGGACGATTATCGGCGCCACAAGCCTCCGGTGCGGCGCTTGATGCACGCTCTCTGCGATCACCCGAGCCTCTGTCTCCGGCCACGTGTCGGCGTCCGTCATCTGCTCGAACGACCAAGGACACGCCACTAGGTTCTGTGGACTCTAGGGA
>PQAN01000173.1:5095-6329 GCA_003105285.1 Methylocystaceae bacterium | reverse complement strand
CAGCTTCCGCCTGTCGTCGGCGTCGCGCTGGCGGCTCGCTGCGGTCTCGGCCGCGGCGCGCGTCTCGGCGGCCGAGCCGGCGAGTCGCTGCGCCAATTCGGCGACGAGGCTTTCTGTCTGCTCGACGTGCCGCCGCGCCTCGCGATAATCCTCGCCCTTTTGCTCGAGCCGTCGCGTCGCGCCGGCGAGATTGCGGTCGAGGTCGGCGACCTCGAGGTCGCAGAGCCGCAGAAAGGGCGCGAGCGCTTCGTCGACGACGCGCAGCCGTTCGCAAAGAGAGTCGCGCGAGGCAAAGAGACGCGCCGTCTCGACGCGCGCTTCGGCGAGTCTCGAGGCGAGGTCGTCGCGCTCCTGTCGCCGCGCGTCGATCGTCGCGCCGAGCCGGTCGTATCTCTGCCGCAGGATGTCGATCTCGCCGCGCAGCGCCTGCGCGCGCGAGAGCGTCTCGGCGACGGAGGCGCGTTCTCGCGCGATTTCTTCCGTGATCGCCTCGAGCGCTGCAAGCGCGTCGTCGATCGGCGGCGGCGCGAGCGAAACGACGCCGTCTCGCCAGTCGGCGTGCGAGCTCTCATAGAGTCGCGCCGCTTCGTCTCGCTCGGCGAGGGCGTCGTCGAGACGGCGAAGTGCGTCCAAGGCGCGCGCCTGCGCGGCGGCGCGCCGCGCGCTCGCCGATGCGATGCGCTGTTCGGCTTCGGCGATGACGCGACGCAATTCGTCGCGGCGCGCGCGCAACTCGGCGATGACGGCGTTCGCCGCCTCGCTCGAATGCGCATGCGGATGATCGCTCGCGCCGCAGACGGGGCAGGGCGCGCCGGCGACGAGGCTCGCGCGCAGCCGCAGCGCCGCTTCGGAGACCGCCGCATCGGCGAGTTCGCCGAGCCGCTCCACTTCGCCGCGCCGCGCCTCGTCACGCTCGCGCGTCTCTTGCGCCGCGGCGATGGCGAAGGTTTCGATCGCCTCCTCCTCGCGGGCGGAATCGAGATCGAGCGCGGCGCGCTCACACGACGCTTTCGCTTTCGTGTGGCGCTGCGCTTCCAGGGAAAGGCGCGAGGCCAGTCGGCCGAGTTCGTCGAGGGCGCGCCCGCGTCTGTTCGCATCCTCTTCGCTCGAGGCGCCGAGAGCCTCGCGACGCGCGTTCGATTGCTCCGCGAGCTTCGCGCGTTCGGCGACATCTCTCCGATCGGCCTCGTCGAGCGTTGCGAGCGCCGCCGCTCGCGTTTCGCCGGCGCGCGCG
>PQAN01000173.1:0-4962 GCA_003105285.1 Methylocystaceae bacterium | reverse complement strand
CGCGCCGCTTCGAGTTCGGCGCGCGCGGTCGTCGATCGCTTCGCGAGCAGCGCGTCTCCGGCCGCTTTGTCTTTGGCCCTTTGGGCGGCCGCGAGCGCGTCGTCGCGCGCCTTCTTCTCTTCCGTCGTCGCGACGTCGATCTCCGAATCGAGTCTTTCGGCTTTCGACCACTCCGGGCCGAAAGACTTGAAGTCGGCTTCCGCCGCCTCGACGATTTTCGTCGTCTCGCCTTCTGTTGCGAGCGCGCGATCCAACGCCTCGCTCGCCGTTGCGGCGGCGGCGCGCTTGTCGCTTTCGGCGATGATCGCGCGCTCGAACGCGTCTTCGGCGATGCGCGACTGCGCCAACGGTTCACGCAGCGACTCGGCGCGCTCCAAATCGTGCAACCGCTCGCGCGCGTCGGCGAGCCCGTCGAGGGCCTTCAGCATTTGCTCATGACGCGTCGCGGCCTCGGCCGATCGCGTTTCGGCTTGCGTGATCGCCTCGTGACGCCGCAGGGCCGCGGCGGTCGAGTCGCGCTCGCATACGGTGCGCGCGCGGCTGTCTTCGGCGTCGCGTCGTTCCGTCTCGAGCGCGAGCCGCGCGTCCTCGGCGAGCAGGCCGATGTCGTCGCGCCGCCTGCGCAAGATTTCGGCCGCTTCGAGCGCCTGCTTGGCGCGTCGATAGACGCGCCTGGAGATTTCCGCATAGATCGACGTGCCGGTGATCTTTTCCAGCAAATCGGCGCGCTCCTTGGAGTCGGAGCGCAGGAAGGCGTCGAAATCGCCCTGCGCGAGCAACACCGTGCGGCGAAACTGATCGAAGGTGAGATCGGTGAGCTCGACGATCTTCGCCCTGACTTGCTCGACGCCGGAGGCGACGGCGGCCACGGGCGAACCGTCGTCGCCGAGGCGATGCAGGGCGCGGCCGCGCTGCTGCAGATTGCCTGTCGCCTTTCCTCTCGCCCTGGCGAGATCGCAGCGGGCCCGGTAGCGCGCGCCATCGCGGCCGAAGAAATCGACTTCCGCGAAGCCGCGTCCCGCGCCGCGCCGCAAAATCGAGCGCGGATCGCTCGCGGCGACGTTCTGGCCGCTCGAATCCGGAACGCCCTCGTTCACGCCTTGCGCGGCGACGCGCGGAAAGGCGTCGTAGAGCGCGAGGCACAAAGCGTCGAGGATCGTCGATTTGCCGGCGCCGGTCTCGCCGGTGATGGCGAAGAGGCCGGCGCCGCGCAGCGGCTCGGCCTCGAAATCGATTTCGAAACGCTCGGCCAGACTCGCCAGATTTTCGCCCCGGATCGCCAGGATGCGCAAACTACTCCTCCAGCGCGGCCGAGTGAAACAGGCTGAGATGCTCCGGCGTCGGCTCGACGCCATGGACGCGCGCGAAGGCCTCGCGGAACAATTCGACCGGCTCGCGTTCCGAGAGACGCAAGGAGACGGGCGCCGTCGACTCCGCGCTCGCCTGTCGCGGCCGTTCGATCGAAAGGGACGCGAGGCGGATCGGATATTTTTCAGCGATGGCGTCGATCTCCGCCTCCAGGCCGACGACCGGCCCTTCGGCCGCGATCGTCAGATGGACGAAGGGCCTTTCATCCGGCGGCAGCGCCGGATCGACCCCGAGCGCGGCCAGCGCCGCATCCGCCTCCGACGCCGCCAGACCGCCGCGCGCCGGCACGCGCAGGCAGGGCGTCGGCCGTGTGAGCGGCACATGCTCGACGCTCGTCGTCGTCTTGTCGATCGTGACGATCGTCACGCCGTGATCATAATCGATCTCGGTCTTCGACAGCGGAAAGAGTGAGCCGGAATAGCGCACGGTGTCGCRGCCGACCGATTGCGGACGGTGCAGATGGCCGAGCGCCACATAGGCGACGTCGTGCGGAAACAGATCGCTCGGAACGGCATGTTCGCCGCCGACGAGAATGCGGCGCTCCGCCCCTTCCGATTCGAGCGCGCCCGAGACATGCAGATGGCCGGTGACGACGAGCGGGCCGTCGCCTATTTCCGCGCGCGCCATGGCGATGAGCTCCGCATAGAGCCTGCGCACGGCGAAGACGACGGGCGAGCCGGAAGTCTCTTGCGTGACGATCTCGAGATCGGCGGCGCGCGGGTAGGGCGCAGCCAGAAGATGCGCCGCGATCTTTCCCGACGCGTCGCGCAGCGGCGCGAGATGGACGCCGCCGTCGATCCCGCCGGCGCGGCGGGCGATCGTGCCGACGCTGACGACGCCGATCATGTCGAACAAAGCGCGCGGCGCCTCCAATCGTCCGGCCGGATCGTGATTACCGGCGATGAGCGCGATCGTCGCATGCGGCAGCGCGGCGCGCAGGCTCTTCAGCGTGTCGAACAACAGCCTCTGCGCTTCGGCGGACGGATTGAGGCTGTCGAATATGTCGCCGGCGACGACGACCGCGTCGACCGCGCGGCGCGCGGCGATGTCGACGAGCTCGGCGAGCGCCTTTTTGTGCTCGGTCTCGCGCGGCCAGCCCTGGAGCTGGGCGCCGAGGTGCCAGTCGGCGGTGTGCAGAATTTTGATGGCCAATATCGCCGCTCGAGCCTTGCGCGGGGAATCGCCCTTCCCCCAGGAAAGCGATTGTCTAGCGTAATTTTCGTCGCGGCGGCGAGACGAAAGCGCCGGCTTCGCCGTTGCAAGACCGCTGGGAATCGCCATAGACTGATCATATCTATATGTTTATATTGAAATATATCGACTTCGTGCGGGGAGCCGCCGGCACATGCGTCGCGTCGCGCCGACAAGCCTTCACAATGGCGTCATCCTGCCTGTAGACTATGCCCGCAAAAGGCCGGGCTGGAGGGGCCCACACGATTCTTGGAAAGAGGCGCTTAGGTGACGGTTCACTTTCGCCAGCCCCATGTATCGCCGCAGGCTTGTCCTGCCCTGGTGCTCAATGCGGACTACCGTCCGCTGAGCTACTATCCCTTGTCTCTGTGGGGCTGGCAGGACGCCATCAAGGCCGTGTTCCTCGACCGGGTCAACATCGTCTCGGAATATGACAAGACGGTCAAAAGTCCGAGCTTCGAGATCAGGCTGCCCTCGGTCGTGTCGCTGAAGGCCTATGTGCGGCCGTCGCGCAATCCCGCCTTCACCCGCTTCAACGTGTTCCTGCGCGACCGCTTCACCTGCCAATATTGCGGCCAGCAGGACGAACTGACCTTCGATCACGTCATTCCGCGATCGAAAGGCGGGGCCACGACATGGGAGAATGTCGTCGCCGCCTGCTCGGTCTGCAATCTGCGCAAGGGCGATCGGCTTCCGCATGAGGCGCATATGACGCCGGCGCAGGCGCCCTATCAGCCCACCGTCGCGGACCTGCATCGCAATGGGCGACTGTTCCCGCCCAATTACCTGCACGAGAGCTGGCTGGACTATCTCTATTGGGACTCGGTTCTGGAGCCCTGACCGATTTCCATGTTTCGCCGCCTCGTCGTCATTTCCTTCGGCTTCGTCGTCGCGGCCGCGGCCGGCATGGTCTTTCTGCCTCTCGCGCTGTTCGTCGACGCTTCGAATCCCAACGGCGGTCTGGCGGTCGCCTTGACGAATCTGTTCGCCGCCGCATTGGGCGTGCTGGACGAGGGCTCTGCCGACGACGCCTTTGCGGCCGTGGGCTTCGTTCTATGGGCGGTCGGCGTCGTGGTCTGCGCGGCGCCGCTCGCCATCGCCGCGCTCATCGGCGAGGTCGCCGGCGTGCGCGCTTACACATGGTATGCGGGCGCGAGCGCGCTGTTCGCCGCCGCCTCTCCCTGGATCGCCCGCGCCGCGCGCGGATTGCCGCGCGCCGGCGAGATGAGCGTCGCCGAGGGGCGCTTGGCGCTGTTGTTTTTCCTCACGGGCGCGCTCACGGGGTCGCTCTACTGGCTGATCGCCGTGCGTGGCGCGGCGCCGGCTGCAGGCGACGGCGAGCGTTGAATGCGAAGCCTGAAGGCTCGCGCTCGGACCGAGCGCCCAGGTCCGGCCGAGACTCCGTCGCCATCATTGCGAGGAGCGTGAATGCCGATGCAGTAGAGGGGTCGTGAGGCTTCGCGAGGATTGCGTCGCTTCACTCGCGATGACGTCCGAGGGGGCTATTCGTTTTCGTCCAGGTCTCGATCTTTGTGGTCTGTAGGGCCGTCAGCCTTCACAACTTCGCAGGCCCGGCGCCCATTCGAGCGAACTGAACAGACATAAGAAAATCCCCCCTCACTCCGCCCCGATGTCGCGACAACGAGGCGGAGGAGGCGGATCCAATACGACTTTTTCACAAGTCGGCGATCAACGCCAAACCACGAGCTCGAAAGGACGACGTCGTCTCGGCAGCTCCGCGGTCGGATCGGCGCATGATCGTCGTTACTGAATCATCTTGACGGTACGGCCGACGCCGGGATCGGAGCTATTGCCCGTGCCGTTGGTGCCGGCCGGAGAAATCCAATCCGGAACCTTGGTCAGCGCGATGATGACGAAGGCGGTGATAGCGACCAGCCAAAGCACGGTCTTGCCGATTTCCGAGCTGCTGTGAGAGCCGATAGACATGTGACGATCCTCCGAGTGTTGGTGCTCTTATTTTTTGTTCTTGATACGCCGCATCGGCGACAGTCTACACGAACTAATGCTCGGGCACAATGTGGCATGAGCGCGCGCTGCAGCATTTCTCGGACGCGCGCGCCCGCTGGACGCGGGTGCAAAAGAAGTTGTTTTTCCTGGACCTGGAGCGAAGGCAGGCGTGCGGTCGCGGCTTTTTCCCTCCGGCCCGGGCTGCGCAATGTGCGCCGCACAAAAATTCGCCTGTCGATTTTTTTGCCGCCGGCGCGGCTCGCGCGGGCGTTTCGAGCGGCGTGTGGCGCGACCGCGTGATATTTTCTTGCTCCGCCAAGCTCGCCAGTCTATAGACGCCGGGTCGCTCCCTTCGTCTAGCGGTCTAGGACGTCGCCCTCTCACGGCGAAAACAGGGGTTCGAGTCCCCTAGGGAGCGCCATTTGCGTATAAAAC
>PQAN01000172.1 GCA_003105285.1 Methylocystaceae bacterium | reverse complement strand
CAGAAAATAGCCGCCCGCCTCCCTGTCGCGATAATGGGTCTCGACCCGTTCCATCCAGGCTCGGCATCGATCCAGATAGGAGGGCTCACCGGTCGCCTCGTGCAGCGCCAGAGCGGCGCGGCCGAGGTCGGCGTAATCGTCGAGCACCGCGACATGTCGGGCGCGGCCGGCGCGAAAAGAGTGGAGCAGCCGCCCGTCTTCGGTCGTCATCTGGCCGACGACGAAATAGAACGCCTCGATGGCCGCGTCGAGCCAGTCGCGCCGTTCGAAAACGGCGGCGGCTCTGGCGATCGCCGTGATCATCAGCCCATTCCAATCGGCGAGCGCCTTGTCGTCGCGCGCCGGGCGCGTTCGCGCCTCGCGCAACGCCGACAGTTTCGCTCTGTCCCGCGCCAGCGCCGCCTCGGCCGCATCGTCTAAAAATTCGATCGACTGCAGGCGATCGAGGACGGATTTGCCGTCCTCCCAATTGCCGTCCTCGGTAACGTCGTAGACGCGTCGGAACGTTTCCGCCCGTTCGCCGAGCGCGGCGTCGATCTCGGATGCGGTCCAGACGTAGAATTTGCCTTCTTCATGCTCGCTGTCGGCGTCGAGGCTGCTGGCGAAGCCGCCTTCCGCAAGACGCATCTCCCGCAGCGCCCATCCGATCGTCTCCTCGACGCGGGCCGCATAGAGCGGCCGCCGCTCGTCCTGCCAGACTTCGGTCAGCAGCTCGACGAGCTGCGCGTTGTCGTAGAGCATTTTCTCGAAATGCGGCACGAGCCAGCGATCGTCGGTCGAATAGCGCGCGAAGCCGCCGCCGATATGATCGTAGATTCCGCCCTGGCAGATATGGTCGAGGGCCGTGATCGCGCCCTGTCGCAGCTCGGCGCGGCCCGTGCGCTTATAGGCGCGCCACAAAAAATCGAGGCTCGGAACCTGCGGGAATTTGGGCGCGCCCGCTATGCCGCCATTCACCGGATCGAGCAATCGCTCGAGCCGTGAGGCGATCTCCTCGACGAGCTCGTCCGAGATCGGATCGCCCGGGACCGTCTCGCCGAGCCGCGTCAGCCCATTGCCGAGCGCGGCGACATTGCGTTCGACGACCTCCGGCTTGTCGCGCCAGAGTTCGGCGACCGCAGTCAATATATCGGCGAAGCCCGGCATTCCGTGGCGCGGCGTCGGCGGGAAATAGGTCCCGCCCCAGAACGGCTCGCCGTCCGGCGTCAGGAACATGGTGAGCGGCCAGCCGCCGCGCCGGCCGGTCAGCGCCAGCGCCTGCTGATAGAGGTGGTCGATGTCCGGCCGCTCCTCGCGGTCGACTTTCACATTGACGAAATTGGCGTTCATCAGCGCGGCGATCGCGTCGTCCTCGAAGGATTCGTGCGCCATCACATGGCACCAATGGCAGGCCGCGTATCCGCTGGAGAGCAGGATGGGCCGCCCGGTCTCCTTGGCGAGCGCCAGCGTCTCCGCCGACCAGGCCCGCCAATGCACGGGATTGTCCTTGTGCTGGAGGAGATAAGGGCTCGTCTCTTCACCGAGCCTGTTGCCGTCGAGCTTCACTGTCGTGTCTCCTGGGTAGAGGGCAGGTCCTTGCATGCGCGGCGCCGGGCGGCGAGAGCGACAAAAGCGACAAAATGCGCGGCACGTCCTTTGCGTTCCATTATTCCCAGAACGCCATCGCTGTGGAGCACGCAATGATGTTGGACGTCGTGATTGTCGGAGGCGGGGTCTGCGGCCTGGCGCTCGCGCGCGATCTGGCCAAGGCCGGAACGAGCGTCGCCGTATTCGAGGCGCGCGAGCGCCTGGGCGGAAGAGTGCTGTCGGTTTTGGACCAGGCCTCCGGCGCCCGCCTGGACCTCGGCCCCACCTGGTACTGGCCGGACACGCAGCCGGTCGTCACCCGCCTCGTCGACGAGCTGGAGCTCGAGAGTTTCGATCAGCATGACACGGGCGCGGCGCTGCTGCTCGCCGATGGGGAGAAAAAGCCCGAGACGAGGTCGACGCCGCGCCTCCACGCCGGCGCGCGGCGTCTCGAAGGCGGAATGGCGTCGCTCGTCGAGGCGCTCGCCGCGGCGGTTCCGCCGGAGGCGATCCGTCTCGGCTGGGTGCTGCGCGTGGCATTCGATCGCGGCGATCACGTCGAGCTGCAGTTCGAGGCGGAGGGCGAGCGCCGCTTCATCACGGCGCGCCGGGCGGTGCTGGCGGTTCCGCCGCGCCTTCTCGATGAGCATGTGAGTTTCGAGCCGCCGCTCGATGTCGTCACGAGCGACGCCCTGCGGGCCGCGCCGACCTGGATGGCCGCCCAGGCCAAGGCTCTGATAGGCTACGCCGGGGAGCCGGCGTGGCGCGCCGACGGGCATTCCGGCAACGCCTTCGTGACGCACGAACAGGCCGTGCTCGGCGAAATTTTCGACGCCTGCGATGCGCGCGGGGCTCGCGCCGCGCTTGGCGGGTTTTTTGCCCTTTCGGCGGAATGGCGGCAGGCTTTTCAAGTCGGCCTGTCGATGCTCGTCGAAAGTCAATTCGTCCAGCTTTTCGGCAAGGCGGTCGAAAACGGCGAGCAGCATGTGCAGGACTGGGCGACCGAGCCCTTCACCTGCGCGAGCTTGGATCGGACGCCGCCGACGGACCTCCCCGAATATGGCGATCCGCTGCTGCGCCGGGCGCTGATGGGCGGCAAGCTGTTTTTCGGCGCATCGGAGACGGCGCGGGAGGGCGGCGGCTATCTCGAGGGCGCGCTGGTCGCGGCGCGGCGCATCGGGCTGCAGCTTCTGGAACAGAGGGAGGACGAGATCATGGCCCCGGGAACGAGCGATCGGTCGTCGCCGGATTCGCTCAACGGCTCGAGCATCGAGCGCTTCCGCGAATGGGTGGCGTCGAAGCGCGGCCCGGCCTTCGCCAATTATCGGCAGCGGCTGAATTTCAGCCTGTCGAACGGCCAGCGCGAGCAATTGACGCAGCGCGCCATGCTCGGCTCGATGGAGGCGGTCTTCAAGGAGGCGCTCACCGTCATCCAGTCCCTGCCGTTCGACCACGCCGATGTCGGCGTGGAGCGCGGCCGCTCCGATCTGACGCCGCAGGTTCAGAAAGCTTTCGAGGGATTCATCCAGGAACTGCTCGACCAAGTGGTGGAGTTCAACCGCACATCCTGCGCGCTCTCCAATTTTCCCGAAGAGCACAGGCTGGCCAAGGACTATATCGGCGTGACTTTGGCCGATGTGGCGGCGGCTTGGCGTGAGTTTTCGCTGGACGCGAATCGGATATTGCTCGAGAAACGCGTCTGCTGACGGGCGACGGGTGGCTTAGAAGACTGAAATGACGCCTTCAGCGGCCGTCATCGCGAGCGGAGCGAAGCGATGACGCGCGTCCGACCGCCGCCTCATCCCGGCGCGGCACAGCCGCAGTTTCAAATGTTCCAGAGCGCGGCTATCTTACGAGAATTCTTTTTTAGCCAGCCAGGAGGGCTCATGCACGAGCCGCGTATCGCGATAACCAGATCGATCCTCGTGACGGGAGGCGCCGGCTTTCTCGGCTCGCATTTGTGCGAAAGGCTGCTCGGCGAGGGGCACGAGGTCATCTGCGTCGACAATTTCTTTTCGAGCCGCAAGGACAATATCGCGCCATTTCTGGATCATCCTCGCTTCGAGCTCATCCGTCACGACGTGACCTTTCCGCTCTATGTCGAGGTCGATCAGATCTACAATCTCGCCTGTCCCGCCTCGCCCATTCATTACCAGCACGATCCGGTGCAGACGACGAAGACGAGCGTCCATGGCGCGATCAACATGCTCGGTCTCGCCAAGCGGCTCAAATGCCGGATTTTTCAAGCCTCGACGTCGGAAGTCTACGGCGACCCCGCCGTCCATCCGCAGCGCGAGGACTATTGGGGCAATGTCAATCCGATCGGCCCGCGCTCCTGCTACGACGAGGGCAAGCGCTGCGCGGAGACGCTGTTCTTCGATTATCATCGGCAGAACAGGGTCGAGATCAAGGTCGCGCGCATCTTCAACACCTACGGCCCGCGCATGCACCCCAACGACGGGCGCGTCGTGTCGAACTTCATCGTGCAGGCGCTGCGCGGCGAGCCGATCACCATCTACGGCGACGGCGGGCAGACCCGCTCCTTCTGCTATGTCGACGATCTGATCGAAGGCTTTGTGCGGCTGATGGAGAGCGATCCGTCGCTCACAGGTCCGGTCAATCTCGGCAATCCCGGCGAATTCACCATCCGCGAACTGGCCGAGAAGGTCATTGCGCTGACGGGCTCGAGATCGAAGCTGACGTTCAAGAACCTGCCGCAGGACGATCCGAAGCAGCGCCGGCCCGATATCTCGCTGGCAGGCGAGAAGCTCGGCTGGCGCCCCAAGACGCCGCTCGACGAGGGGCTCGTGCGCACGATCGAATATTTCGAGAAGACGCTGCGGAGCGAGTGAACTCCCGATCCGCCGTCTTTGCGAGCGAAGCGAAGCAATCCAGAGCCTGCCCACGGCTCCTGGATTGCTTCATCGCTTCGCTCCTCGCAATGACGGACGGCCGTCTCTCGAATGAGTGGTCTGGACGACAAGGGTCAGACTCGCGAGCCCCGCCACAAGCGCGCGTCGGGCGCGATCGGGAACACATTGTCCCAGTCCGCGAGCTTTTCTTCATAGAGCGCGCGATAGGCGTCGTCGGACAGCAGTTCGATCGTCTCGAGATCGAGCCACAGGCCGATCTCGTGATAGATTTCGAGATTGCGCAGGTCTGGCGCGGAGAGGGCGCCGCGTTCGAACTCGCTCCACATTTGCTGGTAGAGCGTCTCCAGATTGCGCACCAGCTTCGGCGTGTCGAACAATAGAGACGCGTCGCGGCCGGCGATCAGCTTTTCGCGGATGGCGGCGAGCTTCTCCCGGTCCCGCCCGAGTTCGACGGCGCGCGCGACGTACGAGTCCGTCGTCTCGCAGACCAATTCGCCGAGTCCCGCCGCCTGCACGACGCTGCCACAAACTCTCGACGCGAAGCTGCGGCCGGCGAAAGTGACGATCGGCACGCCCATCCACAAGGCGTCCGCCGCGGTCGTGTGGGCGCCGTAAGGGAAATTGTCGAGAAAGAGATCGGCGAGCGGATAGCGCGCCAGATGTTCAGGATTGGGCAGCTTCTCGGCGAAGACGATTCGCTCCGGCGCGACGCCGCGCTGCGCCGCGAATTGACGCAGCCGCTCGTTCGTTTCCTTCGTTCCGGTCAAGAGCCACAGCACGCTGTTTGGGACTTGCGCGAGAATCGTCATCCATCTCTCGAAAGTGATGGAGGTCAGCTTCTGCATTCCGTTGAGCGAACAATAGACGAAAGCGTTCTCCGGCAATTGCGCTTCGTTGCGCGAAGGGCGCTTTCCCGCCACGACTCGCTTGCGGTCGTTGGGCTGATAGCAGGGAAGGCGCAGCACTTTCTCCGAATAATAGAGTTCCGATTCGGGTGGAACGACGAAGGGGTCGGCGATGAGATAGTGATGATACGGGCTGCCCATCGTGCCGGGAAAGCCGAACCAGTTCACGGCGATCGGCGCCGGCCGATGCGCGAAGACTTTCGTCCGCGCGTCTTTCGTATAGCCGTTCAGATCGACGAGGATGTCGACGCCGTCTTCGGCGATTTGCAGCGCCGCCTGTTCGTCGCTCAGACGATTGATGTCGGTCCAATGGTCGACGCCTTTCTTTATGCGCGCCTGCGTCGAATCGGTGCGGCCGATCCCGCAATAATAGGCGTGGATTTCGAAACGCTCGCGATCATGCAGCTCCAGAACGTCTGTCATCGCGAAGCCCACGGCGTGCTCGCGCAAATCCGACGACACATAGCCGATGCGCAGTCGGTCGGAGCGCTTGCGGGCCTTCGCCGGGTCGTAGATCGGCGTGCGGCGCGACGGTCGGCCGATCGAGTTCTTGTTGTAGTGATGCGCCTTGGCGAGCTGGAACATCGGATCGTCGGCGAGATTTGCGAGCGACAGGGAGGATATTCCGGCCAGCAGATCGGCCCTGCCGACGCGTTCCGACGTCATGAGGACAGGCCATTTGCATTGCCGCTGCCGCAAGGCGATCCAATGCTGGACGACTTCGGCCTGCCGCCGATCGATGTCGAGACTCTGCTTCAGCGCATCCTCGGCGGCTTCGTCATTGTGGGTGCTTTCGAGAACACGGCCGACCTGCTGCAGCGCCGTGATCTTATGCGCGACGGAATCGCCATTGACGACGGAGAGCCTGTCGGTGAGCGCCATCCATTGTGTGACCGCGCGTCCGATCTGGCCGCCGTCCTCGAGGAGCCGGCCGAGATTTATGTAGGGCGGGTAGAAATCCGGCTTCAGCCTTATCGCTTCCCGCAGCGCATTGATCGCGCCGGAACGATCGCCCGCGCCGGCGAGCGCCACGCCATAATTGAAATAGACGGCGTAGAGAAGCTGATCGTCCGGGTTGTAGGCGATCCAGGTCTTGTAGAGATCGACGGTCAGCGAGTGTTGCGCCGCCGCCTCAAGTCTCGCCGTGGCGTTGAAGAGCTCGGCGATCGACAATTGTCTCGAGAAGGCCAGATTGATCGACTGGTTGAATAATTCTGTCGCGGATTCCGATTCGATCGGAAGATTGAGCATGTCGACGTCCATTCGGCGATGATGATGCGAACGCGGCGTCCGTCGGCCTTTCAGCCGGAACGCCTGCGAGAGACGCATGACTCGAGGCTACGCGGAACCGGCTCTTGTTCGGCGCGGAAGGCGGCCGAAACGCTCGGCCGCTCCGCCGTCAGCCGACGAGCGAGACGAGCGCGATAGCCTGCTCTACGGACATTGCCTGAATCTGAGTTGTCGTAAAGGCGTTCCCCTGGGTCGTCGACAGAGCGGCGATGTCGGCCGTGCCGATGCCTGCGATCGCAGCGACGCTGAGCGCCGGCAGAGCCGTCGTGCTCGACAGAGCGGCGAAATTGGTCGTGGACAATCCTGCGATCTGCGTGCTCGTCAGGCCGCCGGCCTGCGCCGCCGTCAGACCGGCGAGTTCGGTCGTGGTCAGCGCGTTGAAAGCGGTCGCGCCGAGCGAGCCGATCTGTGTGGCGGTGAGGGCCGCGACCTGCGTCGTCGTCAGATTGGTGACCGCCGTCGAGTTCAGCCCGGCGATCTGCGAGGTCGAGAGTCTGGCGACGTCGAGGGCGTCGAGATAGGCGGCGGAGAGGCTGTTGAGTTGCGTGGCGGTCAGGCCGCGCGCCTGCGTCGTGGTGAACTGGCCGATCTGCGTGGTCGAGAGATCGGAGAGGGCGGTCGTCGTCAGCTTGCCGATCTGCGCGGACGTCAGTCCGCCGAGCTGTGCCGCGCTCCAGCCCTGCAGCTCCGTCGAGGTGAGGGCGTCGAT
>PQAN01000171.1 GCA_003105285.1 Methylocystaceae bacterium | reverse complement strand
GTATCCCTACGCCGTGGGCCGCCTTTCCAAAATCGTGAGAACGGCGAAGTTGTGCAGCTAAGTCGGCTTTATGAGCGAGGCAAGCTGCACAGCATGGGTCGGATGACATTGATCACGGGCGGCGAACGGCGGCGCCGATGGAGAGACGAAGACCGGACGCGGATATTGGCGGCGATCGCCGAGCCGGGCGCCGTGGTCGCCGATGTGGCGCGCCGTGAGGACGTTTGCACGAGCCTCGTCTACAAATGGCGGCGCGCAGCGCAGCGGGTGCAAAGCGCCGCTTTATGCGGATTTTCGCCGGTGATCATCGAGCCCGCGCCGCGAGTGGCGACGTCACAGGAACACCCGCCGCAAGACGCCGCGGCCGGCGTCGTCGAGGTCGAGCTGAAGGACGTGCGTGTGAAGATCAGCGCCACGGCGCCGTCTTCCGTGATCGCCGCGACCTTGAAGGCGCTACGCTCATGATTCCATTGCCAGCTGGTTGCCGGGTCTGGATCGCGACCGGCCATACGGATATGCGACGCGGCATGCAGGGCTTGGCGCTTCAGGTTCAAGAGCAGTTGCAACGGGACCCTCACGCCGGCGACCTTTACATATTCCGCGGGCGCCGCGGCGATCTCGCGAAAATCCTCTGGCACGACGGGCTCGGCCTGTCGCTATACGCTAAGCGGCTGGACCGCGGAAAGTTCATCTGGCCCTCGGCGAGCGCGGGCGCCGTGTCGATTTCGGCCGCTCAGATGGCCTATATGCTCGAAGGAATTGATTGGCGAAATCCGCAATCGACATGGCGACCAGCAAGCGCGGGATGAGCGAAAAAGCTGGGATCGGACGCATTTTGGGGCGCCACAAATCGAAAGATTTGTGATTCACTCGCTATATGGACGCCGTCGGCAAAGCCCTGTTGGACGAAAACACCGCGCTGAGAGCCGAGCTCGCCGTCGCGCGCGCGAAGGCGTCGGAAGATATGGCGCTGATCGCCGCGCAAAAGCTTCAGATCGCCAAGCTGGAGCGCCAGATATACGGGCAGAAGTCGGAACGCTCGGCGCGTCTTCTCGAGCAATTGGCGCTCATGTTCGAAGAGCTGGAAGCGAGCGCGACGGAAGACGAGTTCGCCGCGGAACAGGCGGTCGCGAAAGCGACGGCAGTCGCCGGCTTCACGCGCAAACGGCCGGATCGCAATACATTCCCGGAACATCTGCCGCGCGAGCGCGTCATGATCGAGGCGCCGACGAGCTGCGCCTGCTGTGGAGGCCAGCGCCTGCGCAAGCTCGGCGAAGACGTGACGCAGACATTGGAAACGACGCCGCGTCAGTGGAAAGTGATCGAGACCGTGCGGGAGAAGTTCTCCTGCCGGGACTGCGAGAAGATCACGCAGCCGCCCGCGCCATTCCATGTCGTTCCGCGTGGCTGGGCGGGGCCGAGCCTTTTGGCGATGATCGCTTTCGAGAAGTTCGGCCAGCATCAGCCTTTGAACCGTCAGGCGGAGCGTTATGCGCTCGAAGGCGCGCCGATCGCTTTGTCGACCATGGCCGATGCGATCGGCTCCATTTGCGCCGCGCTCGAGCCTCTGCGCCTTCTCATAGAAAAGCATGTTCTCTCTGCCGAGCGGCTGCATGGCGACGATACGATCGTGCCCGTGCTCGCGAGGGGCAAAACCGACACCGCCCGCTGCTGGGTCTATGTGCGCGACGATGCGCCCTTCGGCGGCGCCGGACTGCCCGCTGCGATTTTCTATTACTCGCGTGATCGCAAAAGCGAACATCCGCAGACCCATTTGGCGAACTACTCCGGCATTCTGCAAGCGGACGCCTATGACGGCTACAACAAGCTGTATGCGGCGGAGCGCAAGCCTGGTCCGATTCTCGAAGCGGCGTGTTGGGCGCACGCGCGGCGACCGTTCTTCGTCATGGCCGACATCGATGCGAACGCCCGTCGCAAGGCTGCGGGGAAAAAGGAGATTCCACTGTCGCCGATCGCCATGGAGATCGTGCGCCGCATCGACGCGCTGTTCGAGATCGAGAGGTCGATCAACGGCAAGAGCGCGCAAGAACGCCTCGCCGTTCGCCGGGCGTCGAGCCGACCTCTCGTCGACGCGCTCGAGAGCTATATGCGCGAACAGCTCGCCAAGCTCTCGCGTGGACATGACCTCGCGAAAGCGATGCAATATATGCTGAAGCGATGGCCGGCCTTCACGCTGTTCCTCGACGACGGGCGCGTTTGCGTGTCGAACAATGCCGCCGAGCGTGGACTGCGTGGAATTGCTCTGGGACGAAAATCATGGCTGTTCTGCGGGTCTGATCGCGGAGGCGAGCGCGCCGCCGCCATGTATGGGCTCATCGTCACAGCGAAGATGAACGGCGTCGATCCGCAGGCATGGCTCGCCGACGTCCTCGCGCGCATCGCCGCGCATCCGGCGCATCGGCTCGATGAATTGCTGCCGTGGAACTGGAGCCAGAAGGATAAAGCCGCGCCGGCGCTGGCGGCCTGACCATGCACGTCAACAAGGTCGACCATCGATCGCATCGCTGCGCAGCTCGGCGAAAGCGTCGACTTCCTCCATGACGTCGCCAATGAAATGGAGCCCGAGGATGGCGCGATCTGGGTCTATGGCCTCGGCGACCTCGAGATCCTGGCCTTCACCGACTTCGGCGTCGAGAACCTCGTCGAGCTCATCAAAATCCACAAAGAGATGAAGTCGCCTCAAGAGCGCTGATGCGACGGTCCCGCGGCCCACGGCGAATGCTTACAGTGAGCCTCTCGATCGCGAACGAGAAGGCGAGCTTGCCGATCGCGTGGCGGCTCTATTTGCCGGAACCGTGGGCGCAGGATCCCGAGCTTCGAGGCAAGGCGAAGATTCCGGACGATGTCGGCTTCCAAACGAAGCCGCAGATCGCGCTCGACCAGATCCGTGCCGCGGTCGCGACGGGAACGCCGACCGGCGTGATCCTCGCCGATGCAGGCTATGGCGCCGATGGCGACTTCCGATCCGGCCTGTCCCAGCTCGGTCTCGACTATGTCGTGGGTGTGCAGCCGACGTTGAGCGTCTGGCGGCCCGGCGAGGAGCCGCTGCCCCCGAAGGCCTGGAGCGGAAGCGGGCGCCCGCCATCCCTGATGCGACGCAGCTCCGACCACAAGCCGCTCTCAGCCAAGGCACTGGCGCAGGAACTGCAGGCAGATGCCTGGCGGAGCGTCACATGGCGTGAAGGATCGAACATCGATCTCGCCTCGCGCTTTGACGCCGTGCGCGTCCGGCCCGCGTCGCGTGACTATAATCTGACGCAGCCGCGCGCCGAGGAGTGGCTGCTGATCGAATGGCCCGACGGCGACGCCGAACCGCTCAAATACTGGCTTTCCACGCTTCCGGCCGACAGTCCGCTCAGCGATCTCGCGGCCACGGCGAAGCTGCGCTGGCGCATCGAGCGCGACTATCAGGAGCTCAAGCAGGAGGTCGGCCTCGGGCACTATGAGGGTCGTGGGTGGCGCGGCTTTCATCACCACGCCAGGCTCTGCATCGCGGCCTACGGGTTCCTCATCTCCGAGCGGGAGGCGATTCCCCCCTCGGCACCAGCTCGCCCCCAGGACAGCCAGGAATCTGCCGTTTCCCGCAGTTCACGATCCCGCACATCCGCCCACGCGGCCCGAGCGGCACGTCCACAGCTCGATCGCCACCATACGCCGTCAGATCACCGCCGCGCTCGTCCGCAGCTTGCTCCGATGTCCCTGCTGCGCCAGGGCCAATGTTCGTCCTCAACCAATTTTATGACGCAGTAAGACTAGACGGGGCAGCTTCGAACGGATTTTTGTTCAAGCCCTTCGAGCACCTTTAGCATCAATATTGTCATTTTCCGACGCAGCAGAAGATGGTCAATTAACTGACCCAGCAGCCCGAACTTCGGCGTATAGCTGATTTCCATGACGGCGCAAGATCTCGCTCCTTCCCGAGCCACCGAAAGCGTTGTCCGGACGTCCCGGATGGGCATGGTGCCGGCGTAGATTTCGACGGTGTAGCTCTCGCCCGGGCGCCAATCGATCACGCGCTCCTCGATCCAGTTGCGACCGTCCTTGAGTTCGCAGCGCCGCTCGGCGCCAACCCCTTCAAGAGGCGTACCGCCAATATGGGACGAGCGGGACAGATTCGGATTGAAAGCATCAATGTGCTGGAAATCCTTGAGCAGCGCCCAAACGACCCCGGCGTCTGCGGGGATACAGCGATCGGCTCTAAGCGTTGTCATTCCTGGCTCCTTGCGTGATCGATGTAAGAGATTTGCTATTCTCTTATTGCTCTGTCATAAGAGAACGCTCATTCTTTGTCAACTTTGCAAGATGCAATGGAGAAGGACAATGGCGCGTCCTAGAGGTTTTGACCCCGACGCAGCGGTGCGAACCGCCATGACGCTGTTCTGGCGACGTGGCTACGACGCCGTATCCTTCGATATGCTGGTTGACGAAATCGGCGCGAGCCGCAAAGGACTTTATGCGCTTTGGCCAGACAAGCAGGCCTTATTTGTCGCCGCGATGAGGATCTACCGCCAGATCGTCGGCGACCATTTCCTGCACGACCTGGAGAGAGAAGATGCCGGCCTGGCGGAACTGATGGCGTTCTGGAGCAAGTTCGAGAGCGGCGCCCGGCGCCCTGGCTGGTCTGGTTGCCTCATTATGCGAACCACGACGGACAGGATCGCTGCCGAGTCAGAGGTGGCGGTGGAGATAGAGACGTATCTTGAGCGCTTGTCCGAGGCGTTCGAGAACGCCTTGCGCGGCGCGTTGAGACGTGGAGAGATTCCGTCGGATTCTCCCGTTCATATACGAGCCTGTCAGGCTTTTGCCGTTGTGACGGCCTGTTCGGCGATTGGCTCGTTTGAGGGGTTCTCGCCGCGCTGCGGCGGCCTAATCGAAGCAGGCCGAGCCGCCTGTAGCGTCCCTCTGCGCGCGCAGACCGCACAACCCTCTCATCGAGTATCGAAACGAAGATAACGACGACTGAGTGCATACTCCTGAGCGCTTTCCGGCCGATCATCCTCGCGTCAGAATAGAGCAAGCGAAAAATTTTTGCCGCTATCCGAATCTTTTTAGTCGCGGCACGCCTCTCATCAATCGAGGGATGATCCTCAAGCTATGATCACGCATATGCTGGGATCCGTGCGTTGGACGCGGCCGGAGGGCGCGCTTTTCGTCTGGGCGACTCTGCCGGAAGGCATGTCGGGCGAAGAACTGCTCCAACGCGCGACTCGCGAGGCGGGGGGCGCCTTTGTGCCGGGGTTGACTTCTTTCATGGTGGCGGTGGCGTCAATACGATCCGCCTGTCATATTCCCTTCCGGATGCGTCGGAGATCATCGAAGGCGTCCGACGCCTGTTGTCGCTATTCCAAACGTCGCGGGCGTGACCATCACGCAGAAATCTGTCATGAACCTCCTTCTTATCGGCGGAAGTCTTCGCAACCAGTCGGTCAACGCGGCGGTTCTGGCGACGGCCGCGGAGCTTGCACGCGCG
Organism: Methylocystaceae bacterium; assembly: GCA_003105285.1. GTDB lineage: Bacteria > Pseudomonadota > Alphaproteobacteria > Rhizobiales > Beijerinckiaceae > Methylosinus. Next base: position 1,955 of record PQAN01000171.1, on the reverse strand, counting down.
AGTGTGCAGCCTGTCATTTATGAAAGAATGGCAGATCTTCCGCATTTCAACCCCGACGACGATCGCCATCCTCTTCCGGAGCCCGTCGCGGATTTGCGCGAGGCGCTCGAGCGCGCCGATGCGCTCCTGCTCTCCACGCCCGAATATGCGGGCTCGTTGCCGGGCAGCTTCAAGAATCTGCTGGACTGGACGATCGGCGGAGGTGGGCTCTACAGGCTCCCGGCCGGATGGATCAATCCGTCGTCGCATGGCGGCTCGAAAGACACATACGCGGCTCTGCGCATCGTTCTCGAACGGGCCGGCGCTTCAATTGTCGAGTCCGCCTGCGCGGACATCCCCGTTCCCCGGGAGGCAGTCGGTCCCAATGGCCGAATCGCCGCACCCGAGATCCGCGACGTCATCGGCCGGGCGGTAAGCGAGCTCCTGGAAGCGGCGAAGGTCCAGCGAGAGCAGACCACCCGCGGGAGCTAGAAACATGACATGGGCTACAGATGAAGCGGATCACACGCGGGTATCAGCGCTCTACCGTTCACCAGCTGCGCCCCGAGCCCCAAGGGGGACAAAAGCAGAGGATCGATCGGAATCCGCCTTTCATAGGCAACAATTTCCTCTAAGCGCAAAGGATCGAGAAGCACATGCTGCGGCTGCCCAGACCAAGTCCGGACGGTAGGATGAACATTGCAAATATCGCGCTGGCTTCGACCGGCTCCTGTCCGAGCAATCGAGCGTAGAAGCGGGAGCTTTCCGGGGCAAGGCTGACAAGGAGCAGGATGCTGTTGCTGTCGGTCATAGTGTCGTCTCCTGTCAGCGAGTGAGAAAGGCGTCGGTGGAGATCACCGCGCCATAGGCGAAGGCCAAGGCCGACATCAGCGCCGCATGGACCTGTTTTGCCGGGGTAGTGACGCCGTTGAAGTCCAGATCGCGCGTGGCGCAGGCATCGTGGATCGTCGTGGTTTTGTAGCCCAGATCATTGGCCGCCCGGACGGTAGCATCGACGCACATATGGCTCATCGCACCGACCACCACGACTTCCTCGATGCCCTTTTCCCTGAGCAGATTGCCCAGGCCGGTATCGCGGAAGGAGTTCGGGAAGTTCTTGGTGATAACCGGCTCGCCTCCGGCCGGGCGCACAGCATCGTTGATTTCGGCCCCCGCGCTGCCGGGAACGAATATCGGACCGCCGGGGTTTTCGTGGCGGATATTGACGACCAGATCACCTTTCGCGCGGGCATGTTCCATGACGCGGACGGCATTGGCGGCAGCGGCTTCGATTCCGTGCAGCGGGAATTTTCCCGATGGCCAGTATTCGTTCTGGAGATCGACGGCGAGAACGGCGCGGTTGGACATGGGCTTTCCTTTCGTTGTTGCAGGTTGCTTGAATCCCTTATCGCTTCGTGCGACGGCCCTCGCCATTGGCGCAATCGACATAATTTGGGGCAATACCGCCACATGACGGAAGTGAAGATCGGCATCGTTCTCTATCCGGGTGTGCAGCTTTCCGCCGCCCTGGGCCTGACCGATCTGTTCAAGGTCGCGGGACGGATCGCCGATAGCGCGGATCATCCACCTGCGCACCTGCGGGTTCGGCATTTGCGGGCCGAAGGAGGTGCTGCCCCCGTTGTGGTTTTCGACAGCGTTTCCGAAGCGGTCGGGGACGAGCCCGGACCTTGTGATGTGCTGATCCTGCCGCCTTCGCTGGAGCCACCAATATCGGCCGAGGCCGCCAATCCGATCTCCCATTGGCTGCGCGCGCAGCATGGAAAGGGGTCTTTGTTGGTCTCCGTTTGCGCCGGGGCCTACCTGCTGGCCGAAACCGGGCTGCTTGACGGCCGGGCGGTCACAACTCACTGGGCCAGCGTCAACGCCTTCCGCAATCGTTTCCCCGACGTGGTGCTCGATACGGATCGGCTGATTATAGACAGCGGCGACATCATCTCGGTGGTAGCAATCAAATA
>PQAN01000170.1 GCA_003105285.1 Methylocystaceae bacterium | reverse complement strand
CCGGAGCGGCCGAGGTCCGGCGTCGGGAGACTGCCGGAAAGGAGAAGGAAGCGGCCGGTTCAACGCGCGGGGACGAGGCGCGAAGGTGGTGGCTTCGTTTCCGAGGGACGGCGGCGGCTGGCAACGCGATTCCGCCGGACGGTTTCGATCGCGTCGTGTCGTCGTCAAGGCGCGCGTCGTGAAGCTCAATCCGCAACGCGGCTCGCATAGTCCGAAGATGCGTGGTGTCGCGAGCAAGGCCGTCGACGCTCACCTTCGCTATCTCGAACGCGATGGCGTCACCCGCGACGGCGAGAAAGGTCGAGCCTATTCCGCTCTCGAGAACGAGGCGGACGGCCGCGCCTTCATCGAACGCGGGAGCGAAGATCGCCACCAATTCCGCTTCATCGTCGCGCCGGAGGATGCTGGCGACATGGCCGACCTGCGGGCCTTCACCCGCGACCTCATGCGGCAGATGGAGCAGGACCTCGAAACCGGCCTCGACTGGATCGCCGTCGACCATCACAACACCGGCCATCCGCATACGCATATCATCGTCCGGGGCGTCCTGGACGACGGCCGCATCCTCAATATCGCGGGCGACTATATCGCCCATGGCGTCCGCCACCGGGCGAGCGAGCTCGTCACCCTGGAACTCGGCTGCCAGAGCGAGATCGAGCTTCATACGAAGCTCGCCCACGAGGTGGAGGCCGAGCGTGTGACCCGGCTCGACAAAATGCTGATCGCCGAGCAGCGCGACCAAGGCGTCATTGATCTCAGGCCCGGCGAAGGTGCCTCCTATCTTGTCCAGGAGAACCGGACTCTGCTGATCGGCCGTGCGCGGCGGCTGCAACGCTACGGCCTCGCCACCGAGGTCGAGCCAGGGCGGTGGGTCGTCTCCGACCGCGCCGAGGCGACGCTGAAAGAACTCGGCGAGCGCAACGACGTCATCGAGACCATCCACCGGGCGCTGGCCGGTCGCGGACTCGCCGACGAACGCGGCGCGGCCGATTACGTGCGTCACGGCGACAACGCAAAGGCAAAGATCATCGGCAGCGTTCTGGCCAAAGGATTGGCCGGGGACGAGATGGGCGAGCGGGTTTATCTCGTCATCGACGGCGTCGACGGCCGCGTCCACCACATGGAATTCGCCGATCCGACCCGCATTGAGGAGGTCGGCCGAGGCATGATCGTCGAAGCCGCGCCCGCAGTTTCCGGTCCGAGGGCCGCCGATCGCAACATCGCCAGCACCGCGCAGGAATGCGAAGGCGTCTACAGGCCGAGCCGCCATCTCGAGCGCATCCGCGACAGCTTCGAGCGGCAGGGCAAGGACCCGGACGCGTTCGTCCGCTTCCATGTCCGGCGGCTGGAGGCGCTGCGCCGGGCCGGGCACGTAGAACGCGTCGACGCGGACCACTGGCGCGTCCCGAAGGATATCGTCGAGCGCGGCCAAGGTTATGATTTGGCCCAGGGTGGCGACGAACTCCGCGTACGAACCCTCTCCACCTTCGACCTCGAACGGCAGATCGCCAGCGACGGAGCGACATGGCTCGACCGTGAACTCGTCGCCGACAAGCCGACGCCGTTGGCCGAAGCGGGCTTCGGCCGAGACGTGAAGGGTGCGCTCTACCTGCGCGCCGAGCGACTGGTGGAGATGGGTGTCGCGACGGACGACGGAAAATCCATCTCCGTTCCATTCAAATCCATCGCTACGCTGGAGCGGCGGGAAGTGGAACGGGTCGGCCGTCAGATGGCAGCCGAGCGCGGGCTGTCGTATTCGCCGAGCGGGCCGGGCGAATATGTGACGGGCCGGATGGCGGGCGTCGCCAATCTTGCCAGCGGGCGCTTCGCCATGATCGAGGACGGCCTCGGCTTCCAGCTGGTGCCCTGGCAACCCGTTCTCGAAAAGCGCATCGGCCAATATCTCAGCGGCGTTCACCGCGATGGCGGCGGGATCGAGTGGGACCTCGGCCGGAAGCGCGGGCTCGGGTTGTGACGGAGCCGCTCCATTTCACCGCGGCGCCGTGCGCGAATACTCGAAATGTACAAAGGCGCATCGTGGCGTAAAATTAGGCCATTCTTGTTCGAGACCGAGCGCGCGATCCTGTCGGGATGTCCCGAACGCCCGCAAATCGCCGAAACGCTCGTCGCATCCACATCGGCCTCGGCGTCGCGCCGGATGGCCATCACGTCCAGTCGGAGCCATGGTCAGCCATCGGCCGGGCTCCGAAGCGCGACCTGGAGGTGTGGATCGTCACCGACGATTGGCCCACGCAAGTCCCCGTCACGAGCGCCGAGGTGGATATTGTCGAGGCTTGGTTCGGCGAACTTATCAATCAGCTATCTGGACTGCGCAGATGATAGAGCAGGATATCGGATACCGTGTCCATGTTTGAAGCACGGTCGACCTGCGGCGAATTCGCTGCGGAACCATTTCACTCATTCACGAGAAAGCTCCCGTGACGTCCTTGCGCCGACGCGGTATTCTGCCGTCGGCGTCGAACGGTCTCGCGGCAGTAGATTGGTTGAAAGATGTTCTGGTCGACGACGCAGAGGCCAGCGCATCGTTGCGCCCCTCGGCGTATTTATTCGACGTCGCCATTGAAGCTTTATGACCTCGAGGGCTTCGCATGACTGATTGCATTCGCGCCGCGCTCTATCTTCGGGTTTCGACGACGAGGCAGGCAGAGGTCGACCTCTCAATTCCCGACCAACAAGCGCAGACGTGCGCCTATTGCGTTCGCCAAGGCTGGCGCGTCGTCGCCGAATATGTCGAGCCCGGCGCTTCCGCCATGGACGACCATCGTCCCGAGTTTCAGCGCATGATCGAACGTGCCTGCGACGACGATCATCCGATCAATGTCATCGTCGTCCATTCGTTCTCTCGCTTCTTCCGCGACGCCTTCGGCCTGGAAATGTATGTGCGCAGGCTCGCCAAGCACAATGTGCGGCTCGTCTCGATGACCCAGGAGCTCGGCGACGATCCGGCGCAGGTGATGATGCGGCAGGTCATCGCGCTGTTCGACGAATATCAGAGCCGTGAGAACGGCAAGCATGTCTTGCGCGCGATGAAAGAGAACGCCCGCCAGGGATTCTACAACGGTTCACGCTTGCCGCTCGGCTATGCGCTCGCCGAGGCGGAGAAACGCGGACACAGGACGAAGAAGAAGCTCATCGTCGATCCCGTGGAAGCCGAGACGGTGCGGATGATCTATCGTCTCTATCTCGAAGGCGAGGCCGGCAAGGGACCGATGGGGGTCAAGGAGGTGACCAAGACGCTCAACGGGCGCGGGCTGAGAACGCGACTCGGCGCGCGTTTCGGTGTCGCGTCGGTCCACAAGGTCTTGACCAATCCGGTCTATGCAGGCCGGTGGCGCTTCAACCAGCGCGAGGCCAAAACCGGGAGAGCCAAAGCCGAAAACGAAGTCATCGAGATCGCCGTCCCGCCAATCATCGAAGCGGCCGTGTTCGACAAGGCCCAGGCGAGCCTGAAAGCCCGAGACCCGCGCGTCCTGCCGCCCCGCGTCGTGACCGGCCCCATCCTCCTCACGGGACTCGCCGTCTGCGCTACTTGCGGCGGTGCGATGACGCTGCGCACCGGAACCTCGAAAAGCGGCAAGGTACATCGCTATTACACCTGTTCCACCGCCGCCCGCGTCGGCAAGACCGGCTGCAAGGGGCGCTCGATGCCGATGGACCGGCTCGACGGGCTCGTCACGACCCATCTCGCCGATCGGCTGTTCGGCCCGAATCGGCTGGCCGGCATCTTGACTTCCTTGGCACAGAAGCGCGCCGCCCGTGACGACGAGGTCCGCAATCGAGTGGAATCTCTCCAATCGGAAATCGCCCACGCCGAGGACAAGCTGAAGCGCCTCTATAGAATGGTCGAGGATGGCGTCACCGACATGGACGATCTTCTCCGAGATCGTCTCGCCGCGCTCAAATCGGAGCGGGAACGGGCGAAAGCCGCGCTGGAGCGGATCAAAGCCCAGGCCGCGCCGCAAATCACGCTCGAACCGGACCAGCTCGAGCGATTCGGGGCCTTCATGCGCGAGAAGATCACAGTCGGCGAAACGTCGTTCCGCAGGGCCTATTTGCGGGCGGTCGTCGAGGCCGTCGAGGTCGATGACCACATCATCCGCATTCACGGCTCCAAGACCAGCCTCGAGCAGGCCGTCATCGCCGGAGAACAAATCGGCAAGGGTGTTCGCAGTTTTATACGCAAATGGCGC
>PQAN01000169.1 GCA_003105285.1 Methylocystaceae bacterium | reverse complement strand
GGGTTCCACGACAGATCGTAGTGGACGACGGCGTCGAAGAGCTGCTGCAGATTGATCCCTTCGGACAGGCAGTCCGTGGCGACGAGAAGGCGCTGCACTTGCTTGTCGTCGTCCGCCGGCGCCATGTCGGCGACACGGTCACGCCGTTCGTCCGGGGTCAGCACCCCCGTCACGGATTCGATGGTCAGCTTCGGGAACGCCCTGCGCAGCCCATCTCGGACATGCTCGGCCGTTGCGAGGTATCGGCAGAAAACGACGGGATTGGCGCCCTTCTTAATCAGCGGTGTCAGTGCATCCACTAGCGCGGCGAGTTTCGGATCGGGCTCCGCCGCCAAGGCCTCGGCGCGGCGCATCAAGGCGAGCAGTTCCGGATCGGCGTCGAAGGCAGTGCCGGGCTCAAGATCGACGGCGTCCTCGTCGTCGCCGTCTTCGTCATAGATCTGCGGTTCGAGGCGATCGGTCTCGTTGGCGATACGGTTCCGTAGGGCGCTAGAACCGGCGGCCGGCGAAGAGCCGACACAACGCATCAGCGCCAATGTTCCCCAGAATGCCAGGCGCCGTTCCCGTTGCCCGCCTGCCGCGCGCGATACGATGCCGAAACAGTAATCCAGGACTGCTTCCTGGAATTCGAGATGTGCCCTCGACAGCCGGTACGGAAACTCGGTCGTCTCATGCTTCGGGAACGCGCGACTTTCGTGCCATTCGCCGGAGACGAGGTCGATGCGGCGGCGTTGCACGAAATGCCGCGCTAGGCGCTCGCGATACCGGGCATCCTCGAAACTCATGGACGCAAACGAAGGCTCGATCAGCGAAAGCAGCCGTGCGAACGCTTCTTCGTCACCCGAATGCGGCGTCGCTGTCAGAAGAACCATCCGCCGATCCGGATCACGCGCCAATCCGGACAGAAGCTCGAAGCGCTGTTGCCGGCCCTGATGCGTACCGACACAAGCGTGCGCCTCGTCGACAATGACGAAATCCGGACAGGCGCGCGCAAAGCCTTCTCGACGCTTTTCCGCCTTGATGTAATCGAGGCTGACGACGGTGAAGGGATAGGCATCGAACAGCGTTTGAGCGAGCGGCAGGCCGCGTTCCAGCCGACTCGCGGTGCCGGACGTAACCGGCACGGCGTCGATCCCGAAGCGCGCCTTCAACTCTCCGACCCATTGCTCGACGAGATGCGGCGGGCAGAGCACGGAGAAGGCATCGACCTCGCCTCGATCCATCAACTCGCGCAGGATCAGGCCGGCCTCGATCGTCTTACCGATGCCGACGTCGTCCGCAATGAGCAAGCGCGGGACCGACAGGCGTAGAGCCATCAGCAAGGGAACGAGTTGATAGGTCCGGGGTTCGAAGGCGAGTTGCGCGGCGGACCGGAAAGGGCCCGCACCGCGGCGCAATGTCAGACGCGTCGCATCCGCGAGCAGTGCCGCTTTCGCCTGAACTGTTGTGGTGGCGTCGGTCGGCAGATCGAAACGCGCAGGCTCGACCGGGAGAATTTCAAGCGTCGGGTCGAGGATCACAGTATCGCTCTCGCTGCCCGAGAGCGGGCGGAGCGCCAGAATGCCGTCCTGGGGCGACGGCAACGCGACCCATTCGCGCCCACGGGCGCGGACCAAATCTCCAGGGGCAAAGTTCACCGTCATCGGGACGTCCCCCCAAAGATCGAGATCATTGAGTCGGGCACGCCTGCCGTGGCCGTTTCCGGCAACTCGAATAGCGTCCAGCCCTTGGATTCAGCTTCGTGTCGCGTTGCCTCGGTTAATGATGAGACGTAAGCGGCGACGAAGTGACTGCGCCAGGCGAAGCTCATCTCCTGCTCGGAAAAGCAGACTGGCGAGCCATCCGGGGGCGGAAGCCCTGCGTCTTTGAAGGCATTCGTCCATCCTCCACCCTCGGCCGACGCACCCGGCGCTGCCGTAAGCACCACCCGCCCGCGCGCCAGATCGACGAGCATCTGTTTCGCTTCATCGCTCGTCCGATCGATCAGCTCGTGATCCGGCTGGTTGAAGTAGGAGAGCAAGCACCGATAGCACCCGCGCACACAGGCCTCTCCATCATGGCTGGCGAGCAGCTTAGCGTCGCCTGCCGCGATCGCTTCATCGACCTTCTCGAAATGCATCAGGCTCAGTGCTTCACGGGCCACCTTACCGAGCGCCTGCGGATCCTCGATCAGGCGACTCAAAACGCCGGCGCCGCCTTCCGTAGCTTCATAAGCCAGGACGGCGCGCCGGTTGTCGCGGGCGGGCAGCGGCTCGCCGAGGACCTCGCCCTCCTCGAGTTGGAAGACAACCTCAATGCCTCTCATCAAGGCGTGCTGGACGGTGACGATCGTCTCGGGCGCATAGGCAGTTGGCTCGTTGAACCGGAAGAGCAGCGCGTTCTTGTGATCCCGGACGATGGGAACGATGCGAACCGGCCTCACGACGTCCGGCGGCACGTCGACATCGGGATCTTCGTCGTCCGATTTCGCCCAATAACCATTGCGCGGATCGATATAGAAGCCGAAGACCGTCTGGTTGGCCCGTCGCTTCAGCCCTTTGTTGATCCGGCTGATCTCGGCGCTGTTGGCGTATTGCAGATTGAGGATCGACGCATCTTCGCAGCGGAAATCGGCCTCGGTGATCTGCACTCGGCCGTCGCGCTTCGGCCAGGAAAACACTGTCTGAATATCGAAGCCTTGGCGGACGCGCTCTTCGTCATTCGCCGTGATCCGCTCGGCCGGCGCGGCCTCGACGTTGTCGATCCTAAGCGTCCGCTGCACAGGCGTCTCACCGGCCATCGGGCTGTTGCAGGCGTGGCAGCGCTCAACCTCGCCGTCGTGGCACGCGCCACAGTTCGAGCAGATGAAAATGTCCCTGGTAGCGAGTTCCGACCCATCACCGGTTCGCACTTCCGGCGGCAGCTTCGCTTTCATGACCCGGTAAGCGCGGCCTTCGTGATAGATCAGGCTACGCGGACCGAACTCCGAAATTGCGAGGAAACGCGCGCGCTGGAGGAAGGAGCCGGTTTTCCCCTCGCCCGGAATGAAGGCGTAGAGCGGCAATCGGGGGAAATTGTAGCCCGGCAGGAAGCCTTCGGTCGCGAGATAGCGGTAGGAGTAGAAATCCGAGCCGTTCGAGGCCTTGCCCTGTTCGAGAATGGCGATCTGGTCGCTCGCCTGCATCTGCGAGGCCTTGATGCGGCGACGGTCCGCAGCCGAGAGGCCTGTGATCTCGGAGCGCGCATTGGCCTCGATCAGTTGTGTTCGGGCGGAGTTGTAAAGCTCCCGCCATCGATCGAAGGCGCGATCGAAATCCTGCGGCGCACGCTGGGCGACCGAGGAAACGAAGTCATCCGGTTCACTCATCCAGACTGGCTTGCGGCCATCCACCGAAGCAAGAATCTGATCGAGAACGCGCTTCATCGGCGCGCGCGTCGCAGTCGCCAGTTCAGGTCGGTCGACCACCTCGTGGATTTCGGCCTTCAGCGGGTATCCCGTCTGCGTCAGGTCGAGGATTTCCGGGATGTCCGGAGACAGCGCGAGCTTCGCCTCAGCAAGCCAGACGGCGTGCAGGTGCGAGCGGACGAGCTCTTCATTGGTGATGTCGAGGGCAGGAGGACGAACGACGCCGGCCACCATCTCGTTGCGCCGTTCAAAGAAATATTGGTCGTGAGGCGATTGGGCCGCACAATAGGTCACGATGACGGCGGCCTGTCCGGAGCGACCAGCGCGGCCAGCTTCGTTGCGCGTAGTTGGCCGGCGTCGGCGGCACATTTCGTAGATAGACGGCGTTGAGCGCCGAAATATCGACGCCAAGCTCCATGGTCGGTGAACAGAACAGGGCGGGCAAAAACTGCTCCGACTCGCCTGCCGCCTTAAGATCAGCGGCGTTTCTTGCGAGATTCTCCCGATCCTCCTTCTCGTGCCGGAAGCGCCACTCGCGCCATTCGCGTTGTCTCTGGGACACCTGAGCCGTGTGTTCACGGCCTTCGAGACCCCAAAAGCTGCTCTGACCAGCTTTCAGATCGGCGGCGATTTCGTTGTAAAGATCGTGAAAGTAGCGGTTGCCTTGCGCCGCCCCGCTCCGAATGGCTTCACCGGACACTACACGGACAGCTGACGGCGACAGGCGCCACCCTTGCAGATCCTTCTCCAGATCGACGCGCGAGACCAATCCCTCCCGCGCGAGGAGGTCCATCAGGCCGGTCATGACCGTCAGGTAGTCATTCTTCCCGAGCTTGATCCCGATGGCGCTCTTGCGATTGATGAGGCGTCCGATACGGGAATTATGGCCGGCGCGGACGATCGTCTGTTCCTCCCGCAGGCCCACCTGATCCTTGCCCGGGGCCTGCAGGAAAAGGGTCGTTCGGCTTCGGGGCGTCTCCTTGATGTCGATAGTCCACGGGGCGCGCAGCAGGTTACGGGACTTCTGTGCGACGCCTTCGAGAACGGTCGGGTCGAGCGCTTCCGTCCCGACGGCCAGGCCGTCGAGCATCGCGCCGAGGAGTTTCTTCAGCATCTCCTTTCGCGCCGGCGCATCGAGTGCCCCGAATTCCGGCCGGATGGCAGTCAGGCGTTCGGTATCTTCCACGATGTCATCGAGGCCGATGAATTCGACGTCGATGAGCTTGAGCACGGAGAGGCTCGGATTGGTGTAGCGCCATCCCCTGCGCAGGTCCGTCCAAAGCCGATGTGCGAGAACCTTTTGAAGGGAGCGTTGAGCGTCCTCGCGGATCACGGCTCCTGCCTCGGGGTCCAGCATCCAGTGGATGCGCGCATCCCGGTTGGCGGCAGTGAAGCCGAGCGCCCTCACGATCCGCAGACCGAACTCCTCCTCGGTCAAGCCATCGTCGCCTGCGTCCAGGACGGCCCGCAGGATCGCTCCGCGCAGGAGGCTGACGAACAGAAAATCGTTGAAGTGCCCAGCCTGAAGGGCGGCGTCCTGACGATTGTCCGTGAAGCCGAGCAGCTTGCGCTTGTCCGTGGGAACGCCGCTGTTGCGCCTGTTCATCCATTCGAGGGCGGTCGCCACGAGAAGCGTCGTGGCCGAGCTTCGACCCTCGCCCGACAGGCCTGTCAGCTTGGTGCGCTCGCGCATGTTGGGGTGCGGTTGGTCGAGACAGCACGGGCAGAAGCCGAACTTACCGGGTATGAACCAGAAATTCTTCCCCGATGAGCCGTAGCGCCCGTCCGGGGCGACCGCGACCATCTGAGGCGCTCGCCGTTTCCGATTCGCGCGGAGCCGTTCGACGCCATTGCGCTCCTCTCGCCAATCCTCGGGATAGGATTCGATCTCGCCCGTGAAGGCGTAATCGAGGTCTCCGTCGCCCGTGGGGGTAAGATACCCCGCAGCGTCTCCCTGAACCGTGCCGGGATTGCCGGAGGCTCCAACCCTTGAGAGGATGGGGCCATGGATACGAAGAAGAAGACATCGAACAGATTTTCACCTGAGGTTCGGGAACGGGCGGTTCGGATGGTGCTGGAGCACCGGGGCGATCATGCGTCGCAATGGGCGGCGATCGCCTCGATCGCGGCGAAGATCGGCTGCACGGGCGAGACGCTGCGGAACTGGGTTCGCCAGGCGGAGCGCGACTTGGGCGCCCGCCCTGGCGCGACGACGGATGAGCGCGAGCGGATCAAGGCGCTGGAGCGGGAGAACCGCGAGCTGCGACAGGCCAATGAGATCCTGCGCAAAGCGTCGGCTTATTTTGCGGCGGCGGAGCTCGACCGCCGCTCGAAACAATGATCGCCTTCATCGACGCTCATCGGGATGCGCACGGGGTCGAGCCGATCTGCAAGCTGTTGCCGATCGCCCCTTCCACCTATCGGGCGCATGCGGCGCACCGGCGCGACCCTGCGAAAGCGTCGGCCCGGGCGCGTCGGGATGCCGCTCTTCGCAAAGAGATACGGCGCGTTTACGATGAGAACTTCCATGTCTATGGCGTGCGCAAGGTATGGAGACAGTTGGACCGCGAGGGCGAAAAGGTCGCGCGCTGCACCGTGGCGCGGCTGATGCGGAGCATGGGGTTGCGAGGGATCGTGCGCGGCCGCCCGGTCAAGACGACGGTGAGCGACCGCAAGGCTCCATGCCCGCACGACAAGGTGAACCGGCAATTTCGGGCGGCGCGGCCGAATGCGCTGTGGCTGTCCGACTTCACTTATGTCTCGACTTGGCAAGGCTTCGTCTATGTGGCTTTCGTGATCGACGCCTTCGCTCGGCGGATCGTCGGCTGGCGTGCCTCGCGCACGGCGCATGCGGGCTTCGTGCTCGATGCGCTCGAGCAGGCGCTGCATGATCGTCGGCCGGTTCACGGCGGCGGCCTCGTCCATCATAGCGACCGCGGCGTTCAATATGTCTCTATAAAATACACCGAACGCCTCACCGAGGCCGGCGTCGAGCCATCTGTCGGCAGCGTCGGCGACAGCTACGACAACGCGCTCGCAGAGACGATCAATGGGCTCTACAAGGCCGAACTGATCTGGCGACGCGGGCCGTGGCGAAGCTTCGAGGCGGTCGAGTTCGCGACGCTCGAATGGGTCGACTGGTTCAACAATCGAAGACTGCTGGAGCCGATCGGAAACATTCCACCGGCCGAAGCCGAAGCGCGCTACTATGCGCAACTCGACGAGACCGCCATCGCGGCGTGACTCAGACGAAATAGCCTCCGGCGATCCCGGCGCGGTTCACCC
>PQAN01000168.1:973-3095 GCA_003105285.1 Methylocystaceae bacterium | reverse complement strand
CGTTTCGGCCGAGGCTTCGGCGTCCTCAACGCGCGAAAATGCGCGCCCCGAGCAAATTTTTGCTCGATCGAGCTATCGGGTGACCGACGCTATGCATATTCAATTGAGAAATGCGCGAATCGTCGAAGAGAATAAGATTCGGGACGGCGTTCTGAACATCAGAAACGGCGTCATCGAATCGGTCGAGGACGATTGCGGCGGCGGCGAAGTGATTGTCGACTGCGGCGGCGATCTGCTGATCGCCGGCCTCGTCGATCTGCATACCGACAATCTCGAGCATCATTTTCTGCCGCGGCCGGGCGTCATATGGCCCTGCGCCATGACCTCCGCCATGGCCCATGACGGACAGATTCTGACGAGCGGAATCACCACTGTGCTCGATGCCATGGCCATCGGCGATTTCGAAACGTCCGGCGCGAGATCGGCGATTCTCGACGCCGCGATTCGCGCGCTCTCTCATGCGCAAACGGCGAATCTTCTCAAGGCCGATCATTACTTCCACTTTCGATGCGAGGTTTCAGATCCCGCGCTGATGGAGATGCTCGAGCCGCATCTCGATCATCCGAACTTGCGGCTCCTCAGCATCATGGATCACACCCCCGGGCAGAAGCAGTTTCGCGATCTCGCACGATATCGCGACTATCGCGGGCGTAAACGCGGCATGCTCTGGGGAGACGAAGAATTCACGAGCTACATCGCCGAGCGCATGGAGATTCTACGAACCTACGCGCCGAAATGGAGCGAGCGCATTTCGGAAGCGGGTGCGGCCCGTCGCCTGCCGATCGCCAGTCATGACGATACGACAGTGGAGGACGTCGAGCGGTCCTTTGCGAGCGGCAGCTCCGTTTGCGAATTCCCGACGACCATAGAAGCGGCCCGGCATGCGCGTCGTCTGGGGATGCAGAACGTCATGGGCGCGCCGAACATCGTTTTGGGCGGCTCCCATTCCGGCAATGTGAGCGCATCGGCGTTGGCCGAAGATGGGCTGCTCGATGCGCTGACTTCCGATTACATTCCCGCCAGTCTTCTGCGCGCGGCTTTTGCGCTCGCCGAAAGCGGATTCGCGCTGCCGAACGCCGTTGCGATGGTCACGACGAAGCCTGCGGCTCTGCTCGGCTTCGAAGATCGTGGCCGGATCGCTCCTGGCATGCGCGCCGACTTGGCGCTCGTGCGCACCATCGAAAAGGTCCCGATCGTGCGTGGCGTATGGGTCGCGGGTGAAAGGCGACTCTGATGGTTCTGATCGACATTTCTCCAAAGAGCGGCTCTGACGACCGTGAATGACTGGCGATCGACGCGACATAGGCAGCCGAACGGGCGAGCGGAGTGGATCGGCGTTCTGGCGCGAACGCCACGCGACGAGCTCGAAGCCGCCTGGGCGGAGCTCGCCGAAGAGGTTTCATTCGAGTGGCTCCGTGCGCCTCGAATAGGGCTCGTGATGGTGCGCGGCCGTATCGGAGCGACGGGGCGTCCTTTCAATCTGGGCGAAATGACGGTGACGGATTGCATGCTTCGGCTGACCGATGGCGCGGTCGGATACGCCTGTGTCGCCGGCCGGGATCCGCGACGCGCCGAGCTCGCTGCGCTGTTCGATGCGCTGTTGCAGCGTAAGCCGGGATCACGCCTCGATGCGGCGATCGCATTGTTCCGGAGCAAGCAGGACGAGCGCCGCGAGACAGCGAATTGCAAAGCAGCCTCCACCAAAGTGGAATTTTTTGCTTCGAACGCAGAACGGAGCGGAGCGCCATGATCTCGGTTCCCGACTATGCCCATTTGAAACCCGGCTTTGCCGACCCGGTGCTCGACAGCCAAAGCGCTTTTCGCACGATCATGTCGGCGATCGCCTATCCGGGGCGGATCGTCACGATCGGCGGCTCGGCTTGCGGCCCTTCGCCTCTGTCTCCCGCCACCACCGCCTTTTGCTTGACCTTGGCGGACGGCCAGACGCCGATCTGGCTGGATGTGGGCGCGCGCAGCGCCGAGATACCGACCTATCTGCGATTTCATTGCGGGGCTCCGATCGTCGACGATCCTGGCGCGGCGCAATTCGCGATCATCGTCGATGCGGCCGCTGCGCCGAGGCTCCATCTGTTCGACGCGGGAGAGGACGAATATCCCGACC
>PQAN01000168.1:0-911 GCA_003105285.1 Methylocystaceae bacterium | reverse complement strand
CACGCAATTTTTCCTCGTGTCACAGTCCCGGATTGGTTCTGGTCCGATTGGCTCGCCAACGCCGCGGCCTATCCGAAAGGGATCGACGTCGTCTTTACATGCGGAGACGCGGCGATTGCGCTCCCGCGCACGGTCAAAGTGGAGGCCTAGATGGCTCATGTCGCGATCAACGGCGGAGAAGAGGCGATTCTCAAATCGCAGACGCTTCTCGCCGAACAGCGGCGAGGAGACGTCGCCGTTCCGGAAATCACCTTGGCGCAGATCGCGTCCCAGTTCGGCCTCGCCGTCGATCGGGTCATGTCGGAAGGCTCGCTCTATGATCGCGACCTTGCGGCTCTCGCCTTGAAGCAGGCTCAGGGCGATGCATTGGAGGCGATCTTTCTCCTGCGCGCTTATCGCACGACTTTGCCCCGTATCGCCGCCTCCGAGCCGATCGACACCTCGAAGATGAACGTGCGACGCCGAGTTTCTGCGACGTTCAAGGATGTTCCGTGCGGGCAGGTGCTGGGCGCGACCTATGATTTTACCCATCGGCTTCTCGACTTCGCTCTGTCGGAGACCGCCGACGGCGCGCCTCGGGAGGATGTCGCCTCCGAGCCGCTCGATGCGCGCATGCCTTCGGCGCTCGATCCGCTCCTCGACGAGGGACTGATCGAGGAAGATGTCCGAAGCGACGCCGAGGCCTATGATCTGACGCGCGAGCCGTTGTGTCTGCCCGCCGGACGCGATCAACGCCTCCAGAATCTCGCGAGAGGAGACGAAGGATTTCTGCTCGGCCTCGCCTATTCCTCGGCGCGCGGCTACGGCAGCGTGCATCCATTCGTCGGCGAATTGCGGGCCGGCGAGGTCACGATCCAAATCACGCCGGAAGAATTGGGATTTCCGATCGACATCGCCGATATCGGCGTGAC
>PQAN01000167.1 GCA_003105285.1 Methylocystaceae bacterium | reverse complement strand
CGCGGTCGCGGCGGGCATTCCGCCTCTCCACCGACCGGAGGCCGGCTGCGCCGGGGCCGACGGACGAGCCGCGCAATGTCGGGCGGTCGCTCGGATGCGGAGCTTTTCCGCCACGCGATCTTCACGCTACGGCGGCGGATCGAGCGGGGCCTTCGACATGACGGCGGGCAATCG
This sequence comes from Methylocystaceae bacterium, assembly GCA_003105285.1. Lineage (GTDB taxonomy): Bacteria > Pseudomonadota > Alphaproteobacteria > Rhizobiales > Beijerinckiaceae > Methylosinus. The sequence goes on along the minus strand of PQAN01000167.1, from coordinate 24,712 downwards.
TCGGTCGGCGAATCCCCCCGGACGCCGGCTGGACACGCAGCTCGGCGCCGCCGTCCGAAGCGGCGCTTTGACGCCGCGACACAAATCTCTTCTACTATGCGCGCGGCCTGGAGAGGAGACTGCTCATGGCGACGCAGAATTCGATTACGCATGAATTGGTCGAAGAGCCTTCGGTGGAATCTCGGCAAGAATTTCGTATCGGCCTGTCGATGTCGGGCGCGATTTCCGCCGGCGCCTATACCGCCGGAGTTTTCGATTTCCTGATCGAGGCCCTGGAACAGTGGGAGAAGGCGCGCTCCGGGCCGAATGCCGACGCCATACCCGACCATCGCGTCGGCATACCCATTCTCGCCGGCGCGTCGGCCGGCGCCATTACCGCCGCCGTCGGCGCCGCCGCCCTCGCGGACGAGGAGGAGCCGACGTTCTTCGGCGCGGACTCGCCGCTCGCCGGCAAGCTCAAATATACGATCCGCAAGCTCTATGAGAGCTGGGTCGACAAGCCGACCTTCCTCGCCAAAGACCCCAAAGCGCTCGACTTCGTCGATCTCTCCGACATCGATCCGACGAAGAAAAAGCCCGGCGTGGTCTATCCGCCGGATTATTCCCACACGAGCGGCTTCGACACGCCCGCCGTCGACGCCGGGGCGGTGCCGGTCGCATCCGTGCTGAACACCCGCGTGCTCGACGGCATAGCGGATCTGGCGATCACGCCGTCCGGCGCGGCGGCGAAGCCGCCGCGCCCCTATGTGTCGAAGACGCTGCATCTCTACATGACGCTCGCCAATCTGCGGGGCGTTCCCTATTCGATCGAGTTCGTCAACGGCGATTATGGAATGCTCACGCACGGCGATCGCGCGCATTTCATCGTGGGCGGACTCGGCGAGTGGAGTTTTTCGAGCGCCTTCGCCGACAAGGACACGGGCCGCGATCTCGAGGCGAAATGGCTCTTCGCGCCGGAAGGGAGCGAGGAGAGAACGCATTGGAAGGACTACGCCGTTTGCGCTTTGGCCTCGGGGGCCTTTCCGGTCGGCCTGTCGCCGCGGCGGATCGCCGTCCCCTTCGAGGCCTATTCGGACGGCGTGAAGAGGCGGCAGTTCCCGCTCGAATCTCTGGCCTCGCTCGAACATGTGAAGATCGAGCCTTGTCCGCCCTGGCCCCTCCCCGGCGCTTCCCTCTATCGCTTCACGAGCGTCGACGGCGGGCTCATCGACAACGACCCCTTCGAATATGCGCGCTTCACCTTGCGGACCCGCCCGGCGAACGAGCCGAGAGCGACAGATGCGCGGCAGACGCGCGAGGCCGTGATCATGGTCGCGCCTTTCCCCGAACCGCCGCCCATGCTGGCGGAAGGGCAGCCGGCGCTCGACATTTTCGGCATCGTCGGGGCGCTCGGGCCGACATGGAAGGACCAGGCGCGGTTCAAGCCGGATGAACTCGTTCTGGCGGCGCATCCCGACGTCGACGACCGCTATCTCGTGAAGCCGGTGCGCGAGCGCGAAAAATACGCCATCGCCTGCGGCGTGCTCGGCGGCTTCGGCGGATTTCTCGATCACTCGTTCCGCGCGCACGACTACCAGCTCGGCCGGCGCAATTGTCAAAAGTTCCTCGAGACGATCCTGACCTTGCCCGAAGATCATGAGATCGTCCGCTCATGGAGCGAGGCGGCGCGCGCCAATCCCGCCTTCCGGACCACAGACTCGCTGGGCCGGCCGGCATTCTCGCTCATTCCTCTGGTCGGCTCGGCGCGTGAGGAGGCGCCCCTGCTTCCCTGGCCGCGGATATCACCGGCCGATTTCGACGCGGTCGCGACGCGCCTGCAAGTGCGCGTCTACGCCGTCGCGGCGGCGCTGCTCGGACAGAAGGTTCCTCAGGTCCTGCCCTGGCTGCTGCTGCGGGTGGCGCTCTGGCTGAAGCGCGACGCCCTGCTCGACTATGTCCGGGGGACGATCCTCGCCGATCTCGTGCGCCGCGATCAAATCGAGGGATGGACGCCGCCCGCCGCTCTGACCGACGTCGCCGAGGAATTTCGCGCCGTTCTCGCCGAACTTCTCAACCCCGCCTTCGATCAGCGCAATGCGGCGGGAATATCCGCCGCCGCCGGCCTTCCGGTCGCCCGCGTCGAAAAGGTGCTGGAGGCGTGCCGCAACGCCGAGGGGAGCCCATACGAAGTCTGGGTCGCGCCCTGGACCGATGCGAACGGCGCCAAGCTCTATGCGGCGGCCTCGCGCAAGCCGAGCCTCGCATTGGTCAAGAAAATACTCGGCGCCAGCCTGTTCGTCTCCAAAGTCGATCCGCCCGGAGTCGAGCAGAACGGTCTTCTGACGCGGTTCGTGAGCTGGATCCGGTCGAAGCTTCCATTGACGCCGAAAGCCGGATTGGGCCATGCCGCTCGCGACGACGCGCCGCCTCAATAGAGCGGCTTCAATCGATAGACCTTGCGCAGCGGGCCGATCGCCACTTTGCCGTTCTCCAGAGAGAACGGCAATTTCACCGTCGGCCGGCCCGCATCCGCGCCGCGCAGCAGTCCGCTCAACGCATTGGCGACGCCGATCGCCGCGGGCGAAACGCCGAGGCGCAGAAGTAAGGCGTCCGCGCCTCTTTCGCCGAGCTCGACGCGCCCTTCCAGGCGGTGGAGCTCGTCGAGGCCCAACTCGCCCGAGCCCGTAAGCTCCAGCGCGCCTTTGCCGAACGCCAGCCGCTCGACGAACAATCGTCCGCGCGCGACGCGCCAACGCTCCAGGCGCTCGGCGCCTCTTCCCGCCGCGAGCGACGCCGCGCCGGACAGGCGCGCGTCGATCAGCAGGCTCGCCGGCTCGGTCGACTCGACGAATCTGTCGAGTTCGGGAAAGGCGAGGCCCGCTCCCTTCACAGCGATATCGTAAGTCTGCAGCGCATTTTCGACCGGCTGCGCAGAGAGCTCGACGCTCCGCGCCTTGCCGTCGAACGCGGCGTTCGGGTCGGTCCAGCGGATCTCGAGCTCCTCGCCGAGCAGGGCGGCGCGCTGGAGCTTTTCCATGGAAAAGCGGAGATCGAGCCGCATTCGCCGAAAGGCGAGCGCCAATCTCGACTTCTCGTCTTTCGTCGCGAGCGCCAGCGGGCCGACGAGTTCGACGTCGACATGACCCGGAGCCCAAAGAAAGGCCCCCGCCGACAATCGCGTCAGCCGCGCCTGCGCCTCGGTCCCGTCGACCGCTCCAGAAAACGTGGGCCTCTCGCAAACAACATAAAAGCTCGAAGGGAAACCTTCGACGCGCCGCTCCGGACAGGACCAAACGCGTCCCCGCGCGGCCTCCTTCTCCAGCCAACCGTCGAGGCGGCTCTGCGCCATGCTGGAGGCGGCGAACCAGACAATCGTCCATCCAATGGCGAGCGCGACGACAACCGCCAGGCTTCCCCATGCCAGAAAGCCTCGGCGCCAGCGCCGGGCTTCGGAACGATCGATCATCGGGTTGGAACGCATGCGCGCCGATCCGTCTTCGTCGGAATCCACGTTTTTGCCGAACATGGTCTCATAATACGCTTTACCGAACGGTGAAATCCGTTCAGCTTCGGGACGAAGGGAGAGAATCGGCGAGGCGGACTCTTAACCATGCGTTCGAATGGAAGACGCGACGGATCCATGGCGGCGAAAGACGGCGATTTCTGGGTGTTCGGTTATGGCTCGCTGATGTGGCGGCCGGGTTTCGACTTCCTCGAAAGCGCGCTCGCCTGGGTGCATGGCTATCATCGCTCCCTCTGCGTCTTCTCGCATGTGCATCGCGGGACGCCGGAGCGGCCGGGACTGGTGCTCGGGCTCGATTATGGCGGCTCCTGCCAGGGGGTGGCGTTTCGCGTCGCCGCCTCGGCCCGCGAGGAGACGATCGCTTATCTGCGCGAGCGCGAGCTGGTCACCTCGGTCTATCTGGAGAGGACGGTGGGGCTGCGCTTCGCGGAAGGCGGAACGGCGCGCGCGCTGACCTTCATCGTCGATCGCGCCCATGAGCAATATGCCGGGCGCCTGCCGGTCGACCAAATGGCGACGCTCGTCGAGCGGGGCGTCGGCGTCTCCGGCGACAATCCCGCCTATGTGCGCAACACTTACGAACATCTGCTGCAACTCGACATCCATGACGCGGCCCTGGCCGAGATCATGCGCAGGTTGAACGGGAATTCGTCGTCCGAGCGCCAGATGTACGATCTCTCGAGGTCGAGCGCGTGAGTCGAAAACGACTCTTCAGTTCAACAGCGCCGCGGCGAGGCCGAGCATGATGTCGTCCCGCGCGCCGAAACGAACATGCCATTCGTTCACGCCGAGCTTGCGCGCGTCGTCGCGGACGGCGCGTCCGTCATCGGTCTCGAAATCGCGCGAGCGCAGAACGCAGACCGGGCGGCGCGTCGCCCCCTCGCGCACAACGCCGATGACGACGGCTTGCGAGAATTCAGCGACGACGCTCTCTTCATCCAGACGGAAAATCGAACAGACGTAACGCTGCCCCGAAGCCCCTCGCCAGGAATAGAAACGGTCGCGCAGATCGCAGGAAGCGAGCGAGGCGAGCTCCTGCCCTCGGGCCGATGGAGCATCGTCCGCCGACGCCTCGCGCGCATGAATGCACGCTCCCTGCCCGACGAGATGGTCAACGAGATGGTCGATCACGAACATGACGAACCTCACACGCGTTACCAGATCAACTGAAGAACATGTTAGGAACAAAAAAAGAACATTGTCAAGCCGAACGTCGAGGCGCGTTTCACCGCGGCGCCGCGCCGCCGCCCTCGGTGCGCAGCCACGCTGCGCCGCAGGCCTTGGCGAGTTCGCGCACGCGGAGGATATAGCTCTGCCGCTCGGTGACGGAGATCACTCCCCGAGCATCGAGCAGATTGAACGCATGGCTCGCCTTGATGCATTGGTCATAGGCCGGGAGCGCCATCAGATGTCTTTCGGTCTCGCCCTTGTCGCCGAAGGCGAGCAGCGCGTTGCACTCTGTCTCGGCGGCGCGGAAATCGGCGAATAGCTTTTCCGTATCGGCCGCCTCGAAATTATGGCGCGAATATTCCTGCTCGGCCTGCCGGAAGACGTCGCCATAGGTGACTTTATCTTCCTCGCCGCCRTTGAARTTCAAATCCATGATGGCGTCGACGCCCTGCAGATAGCAGGCGAGCCGCTCSARMCCATAGGTGAGCTCGCCCGACACCGGCTGGCAGTCGAATCCCGCCACCTGCTGGAAATAAGTGAACTGCGAGATCTCCATGCCGTCGCACCAGCATTCCCATCCGAGTCCCCAGGCGCCGAGCGTCGGGCTCTCCCAGTCGTCCTCGACGAAGCGGATGTCGTGCAGTCTCGAATCGAGGCCGATCGCCTCGAGCGAGGCGAGATAGAGCGTCTGCAGGTCCGGCGGCGAGGGCTTCAAAATGACCTGATACTGGTAGAAGTGCTGAACGCGGTTGGGGTTTTCGCCGTAGCGTCCGTCCTTCGGGCGCCGGCTCGGCTGCACATAGGCCGCCTTCCAGGGCTTGGGGCCGAGCGCCCGCAAGGTGGTGGCCGGGTGAAAGGTTCCCGCGCCCATTTCCATGTCATAGGGCTGCAAAATGACGCAGCCCTGCGCCGCCCAGAAATTCTGCAGCGTCAGAATGAGCCCCTGGAAGGAGCGTTTGGGCGARAGACGGGCGGGCACGGTCATTGCGTCAAATCCTCGAGCATTTCGGCCCGCAAGCTAGGGGCCGCGCGCGCGCCGGTCAACGGGGCGCATCGCGCATGCGCGCCGCAGGCTTTCGAGGGTATTAAAAGCTACGCCTCCGCCGGCATAGCGGGCGCTCCTCGCGACGTCGACGCCGCGCGACGAGCGCGCCTCGCCGCTCGCCTTTACGCCCGCGGGCTTCCGCCGCCGACCCATCGCGAAGCGCAATACGCAAAAAAGCCCGGCGCGCAGGCCGGGCTTTTCAGGAGGCGGACGCGATGCGTCTTTATTTCTTGCAGTTCGCCGTGGCGGGCAGGATCGATAGTTCGGTCATCTCGCCCGTCAGCGCGAAATCGCCGTAATCGAGCTTCAGCGCGCGCGATATGCCGTTTTCATAGAGATCGAACGACAGCACATAGACGGGTTGCTCGTCCTTCTTCCCCGGCTCGAAATAGGAGATCGACACCGGCCAGCGGCGCGTCTCCTCGAGCGGCTTGATCTGCGCGGCCTTCTCCTGGACCGAGCCCGTCGCGGCCTTGCCGATGACGGTCATCGTATCGAATACCTTCTCGCCGTCGCCGGAGCCGTCGAAGACCTTGGCCTCGAGAATATTCTCGCCCTTTCTCGCGCTCGCGAGGATGTGGCGCAGATGCTCGGTCGGAAACAGAGCCTGGCCGTCCAGATCGAGGCGCGAATGCTTGGGCCTGGCGAGGTCCACCGCGAGCGGCGCGTCGGGCTTCTTCTTGGCTTTGCCGTCTATGTCCTCGGACTGCACATTGTCGAGCCTCGTCTCGATGCGGAAGCGAAAATCATTGCCGTCTCCGGCTTCGAAAGTCGCCGAGCGCATGTCGGAGAGACGGGGCGGTCCCTCGGCGGGCTGCAGTTCCGTGATCTGCCGAAAGTTCTGGACATAGCCTTCGCAGGGGGAGCCGGTAAAATCGAAGGCGATGCGGCCGCGCGCCGAAGCGGGCGCCTTGCTGCCGGACGAATTGGAGAGAGAGAGATCATAGACGGCGCGATGCGGCGTGAGCAGCGGTTGCGCGTCGACAGGGGCGATCGGCGCCGCGACTGCGGGGTCGGCGAGGGCCGACTGGGCGAAGACGACGGACGAAGCGCAGCCGACGATCGCGCCTAGAATGCGTGCTGAAGCCATGTGCCGTGGGCCTCCCTCTTTGCTTGCTCGGATTCACATTTTCCGGGCCGTTCCCCGGGCTCGCATCGCGAGCGACTCGCGCCGTGAAGGGACATCGTCTCGAGCGACGCCGGCCATCCCGGCCATGCTCGCGCGTCTCGCATGTCCCCGCTCGCCGCCGAACTTTTTCCCCTTCGGCGAATATGCTCTCGAGGCGTAGTCTAGCGCAACGGATTGCCTCCCGACCTTGGCCAAATTACGGTCGCCCCCTCGATGAAGCAAATTTTCCATCAGTGAGGACGGAACCGACGATGACGACGAATTCATCCGACACACCGCAAGCGCGACTGCAGGCTCTCGGCTTGTCCCTCCCCGTTCCGGCGTCGCCTGTCGCCAATTATGTGCCCTGGACGCGCGCCGGCAACCTGGTTTTCGTCTCCGGACAATTGCCGATCGGGCCGGGCGGCGCGATCGAGCCGGCGCATAAGGGCAAGCTCGGAGCCAGCGTGAGCGTCGAGGTGGGCCAGGCGGCCGCGCGCGCGGCGGCGCTCAACGTGCTCGCCCAGGCCGCGGCGGCGAGCGGCGATCTCGCTCGCCTTCGCGCGATCAGGCTCGGCGGCTTCATCAATTCCGCGCCGGACTTCGCCTCGCTGCCGCAAGTGCTGAACGGCGCCTCGGATCTCGTCGCCGCCGTGCTCGGCGAAGCCGGACGCCACGCGCGTTTCGCGGTCGGCGTCGCGCAATTGCCGCTCGACGCCGCCGTCGAGGTCGAGGGCGTATTCGAGATCCTGGATTGACGAATGACGCGCGGCTCCGCTTTTCCCTGGTTGACGGCTCGGCCGATCGCCCATCGCGGCCTGCATGACGTCGCGGCGGGCGTCATCGAGAACTCTCTCTCTGCCGCCGAGGCCGCGGCGAAGGCGGGCTACGCGATCGAATGCGACGTTCAGTCGACGTTGGACGGCGAAGTCGTCGTCTTTCACGACGAGACTTTGGAACGCCTCACCGAGGGCGAGGGACGTCTGGGCGAGAAGACTTTCGCCGAACTGAAGCGTTTGTCGCTCCGCGATACGCGCGACGGCGTTCCGCTGTTGCGCGATTTTCTGGACGCGCTCGGCGCCGCGGTCCCCCTCGTCATCGAGATCAAGAGCCGCTTCGACGGCGATGTGTCGCTCGCTCGCCGCGTCGCCGAAATCGTCGCCGATTACCGAGGGCCGGTCGCCATCGAGAGCTTCGACCCCGTTCCGATCGCCGAGTTCCGGGCGCGCGGCGATCGGTTCGGCGTCGCCGGCGTTCCCTTAGGCATTGTCGCGCAGGCCGCCTATGACGATGCGGATTGGAGCGCATTGCAGCCGGCGCAGAAGTCAGAACTCGCCCATTTTCTGCACTATCCGCGAACGCGCCCGGACTTCGTCTCATGGAACGTCGCCGATCTGCCGCACGCGATTCCGCTGCTGTGCCGGGAAGGCGCCGGGCTTCCCCTCACAGTCTGGACCGTGCGTTCGCACGAACAGGCGAAAAGCGCCGCGTCATGGGCGGATCAGATCGTGTTCGAGGGCTTTACGCCCTGACGGCCGCGGATCGCAAAAAAGGCCCGATCGCTTCGACGCGCGCTCGGGCCTCGTTGTTCCATTTCGAGAAAGCGCCGCTTCTCAGGTCGGCGGCGCCACGGACGGCGCCGAGGCCGCGAGCGCATCGCGCAGCGCCTGCTCCTTGCTGTGATCGAGCGACGTCTTCAGCACGACGCCGCCTGTCCCCTTCACGGCCTCGAGCGCCTTGTCGGCGGTCAGCTTTTTGATCAGCACGAACAATGCGGCGTTGCCGGGCTGAAGGCTCTCGGACAATTGCTTGATGAAGGTGTCGTCGATGCCGTAGTCGGTCAGCGCGCCGCTGAGCGCGCCGGCGCCCGCCCCGAGCGCTGCGCCGAGCAGCGGATTGAGGAATATCAACCCGATCAGCGCGCCCCAGAACGTTCCGGAGACGGCGCCCGCGGCCGTGGTGTTGAGCAATTGATTCAGCTTGACCTTGCCGTTCTCTTGCTTGACCGCGATGACCGCATCGGAAATCTCGATCAGATATTCCTTTTGCAGATCGAACAGCTTTTGCCTGATTTCCTCGGCTCTGGCCTCTGTCGGATAAACGATGACGATGAGATCGGACATTTGGCGCTCTCCTCCTGTCGAGAGACGGGCATCATTCTTCTAGCGTGTGAACGTGTCGCTGAGAAGAACGCGCCAATGCGCGAAACGATACGCAAAGGCCGGACCATCATATCCGCCGTCCCGCCAAGACACCAAAATCTCCCCATCTTCGATCATTGGCCGAAGCCGGCGCATCGGCCCGAGCCCCGGCCCGTCGAGCCTGCTTGCCGGGCCGGCCGAGCATCTGGCCCGAGCCAGGACGGGAGACTGGCTTCACGGACTCTTCGAATCCGCACCTTCGACCTTCAGCGACCTCGGCGCCTATTGTGGGAAACCGATAGGGGTTCAGAAACCGTAAACGACGTGAATGGAAAATTCGAATGGAAAACTTGCGTCATTGCAAAGTTCGTGTAGGTGTCGTCGTTCCGACTCGGGAGGGAATCTATGGCGCTCAGCAAACGTCAAGTTAGCCAGTTACAAAAGATAGTTGAAACCGTGCAGGCGATTCTCGCTGCGGAAGAGAGGCAGAGTTCGCCGCCGAGCAAGCGGAAAATCGCCGCGCGCGCTTCCGCCGGCGAGACGCGCGGCCGGCGTTCCGGAAAAGAGCTCGCGGCTTTCCGTAAGGAGTTGCGCGCGGAACGTAAAAGCGGCGTTCCCGTCGCCGAGATCGCCAAACGGCACAAGGTCAGCAAATCCTATATCTATCAGCTCTAGAGTCTTTCCGTGTTTCGATGAAACACGGAAAGACTCCAGGTTTTTGCTTTTTGCGCGTTTCCAACGCCGAGCCGGCGTCCACTTCGGCCGGAGACGCTCCGGCTTCACCAGCCGGAGCGTCTCGCCGGATCGCGATCGTAAGTGGAGCGTGACTGCTTCGCCTTCCGATCGCCGGCTTCCCGCTGGCGCAATTCGCCCTAGTTGATGCCGCGTTTGCCGTCACTGCACATATGTTCGTGAGAGGCTGGCGTGAGATCGGGCGACAAAAATCGAGAATGCTGGCCGGAGCTCCCATACGAGCTATGGCGAGACACGTGCTCGACGCTCCAACTGAAATCGCAGATCATAGGCAAAATTCGACTGTCGCGCACGCCATGGCTCAATCACTCTTGGCATGTGACGCTCTACCCGACGGCGCGCGGCCTCACGACGTCGCCGATAACGTTCCGCCAACGCGTCTTTCAAATCGACTTCGATTTCATCGATCATCTGCTGCGTTTCGAAACCAGTGACGGACGCCGCCTCGACATTCCTCTTCGGGAGCAGCCGGTCGCCGAATTCTTCGCGACCGTAATGGCGGCGTTGACCGATCTCGGCATAAGCACGAAAATCAACGAATGGCCGAACGAGGTTCCGGACCGGATTCGCTTCGGCGAGGACCACGAGCACGCGGCCTATGATCCCGAATATGTGAGCCGTTTCTGGCGAGTCCTGCAGCAGATCGATCGCGTGTTCAAATTCTTTCGCACCGGCTTTATCGGCAAGTGCAGCCCCGTTCATTTCTTCTGGGGCAGTTTCGATCTCGCCGTAACGCGCTTTTCCGGCCGACGCGCGCCTCTTCATCCGGGCGGCGTTCCCAATCTTCCAGACGAGATCGTGCGTGAGGCTTATTCCCATGAGGTGAGCAGCGCCGGCTTTTGGCCGGGGGGCGGCGGCGTCGAATATCCGGCATTTTATTCTTATGCCTATCCGGAACCTCCGGCATTCCGTGATGCCGCCGTACGACCGGCAGGGGCGTTCTACAGCGAGCCGCTGCGAGAATTCATCCTGCCTTATGATGTCGTGCGGACCGCCGAGTCGCCGGACGAGGCGCTGCTCGAATTTCTGCAGAGCACATATGCCGCAGCCGCCAACGCCGGCGACTGGGACCGAGCGGCGCTCGAATGCCCGCTGGGGGAAGCCGGCGTTCCACGCATCGTCTCCTGAGCCTGGAGTCGATCGAGGCGAGACGGACAAGACGGTAGTTCCATCCGCTCGCCGCCTCTGGAGCGTTTCCAGCCGAAGTGGAAACCGGTTCGGCGTCGGAAACGCGTCAAAACAAAATGTGATCATTTGACTGCGACGGCGTACAGCACGTTCGTCTGTATCGATGCGACCGCACCGCGCCGAAGCGCGGCCAAGTTTTTGTCTCGCACGCGCGCTAATGTGTCTTGGTCGAGTTGCGCTAGCGTTCCCCTGTAGCCGCTCCCCATCGCCAGCGTCCACCAATCGTCAGGAGACATCAGCGAGTGGTCGCCGCGTTCGGCGACAATCTCCGCAGAACGGACGCCGCCCTCCCGTAGCATGTTATTCAGGCTTTCGGGCTCGCAGATGCGGTCCCAGGGGTTGAAGCCTCTGAAGAGGTCGGACCGCTCCTCCTGTATCGCATCCCAAAATGCGCTGCTGGCAGGTTCGAACAGATCGGGGCCCCAGGTCGTAACAGCGAGTTTGCCGCCTGGACGGACCATGCGCCATAGTTCCTTCACGGCGGCCGCCATGTCGGGAACGAAGAAAATTCCAAAAACGCAAATCACCGCATCGAAACTGTCGTCCGGATAGCCGAGAGCGAGCATGTCGCCGGTTTTGAATTCGATGTTGTCGAGACCTCTGATTTTTGCCTTTTCCTCGGCCAGTGCGATCAGTCGCTCAGCGAGATCGACCGCGACGACGCGCCCTTCTGGTCCTACGATCTCGGCCGCTGGCAGCGCCGATCCGCCGGAGCCGGAGCAAACGTCGAGCACGGCGTCGCCGGGCCGAAGGGCGACCCGGTCGACGGTTTCCCGCCCGAAGCGATGCCAAAACGAACTGACGGGATGATCGAAGAGATCGGCCGCCGCATTGTAGGCGGCGGCCGCCTTTGCTTTCGCTTCGTCTAGGTCGGTCATTCGAGCTTTCCAATCCCGTTTTTGAATTCGGCCCCGCGCCCGTCGACGCCGAGGCGCTGTTCGCCTGCTCATACCAGAAAGCGAGCGGCGCACGAGATGCCGGCGCGCGGCCTCGCGGCGATAGGCGCCGGTTCCCGAGTCGCTACCAAGCGCCGGCGCCAGGAGGCGCGATAGGAGAGGTCCGACAGGAGGCAAAGATATGGCCGGACTGCCGCTTGGTCAGATTCGATGGCGGAAATGCGTGATGTCGCGGAGGTCTCTTTGCAAAATCCAACGTACGACGTCAGGCTTGTCTTCCGTTCTGATTTGAACGGCGGCAAGATGATCCGTCTGACTCGAGGAAGTCATATCGATGACCTTCTCTCTTCTGGAATACAGCCGGCACCGCCCGTCGCTCAGCAAGGCGCGAACTTGCCCGAAGTAGCGTAAGCTATTGATAGATTGCCGAACTTTTATTATGTCCTGCTTGCGAGCGCACACAACGGCGCCTTTCTTGATAAAAGGCGTTCTCCGCGGTAGCGCACTCGCGAACGAACTCGCCTCGGAGAAGAGGAGAATCAGCGTCGTCGCCCCTGCCAATGTGTTTAGTCGCTGTCGAATGGCTGACCTCGGCACTTTCGGCCTCCAATTGAATCTCGGCCCCCTCGGCCCGATTCAGTGGTTCTCCGTGTCGAACAGATTCAAGAATGCGCCCTTGCTGGCTCGGAGCTTTTTCAGATGAACCGACGCCAGTCGAGCAAGGCGGCGGTTGCCGTAGGGCGTCATGACGATGAGCGAGCGACGACGATCGATCGGGTCGATTTTCCGCCTGACCAGCTTAGCCAGAACGAGCCGCGAAACGAGCTCGGCCGCGCTATGGTCCTTTATCATGAGCTGCTCTGCGAGTTCTCCGACGCTGATGTGCTCCCCGGCGCGATAGGTCTTTATGACGAGCAGCGCTTGGTAACGCTGCATGGTCAGGCCGACTTCGGCGGCCGCTTGTTCGCTGAACGCTAGAAATTGACGAAGAGCGAACCGAAAGTTCGCAAGCGCCAATAATTCCTCCTCCGTCGGCTGAGCGCCATATTCGGCGTCCAACGATTCGTCCTTGCTCGCGGTGAGGATCACGGAGCCTCCATTTGCTCGCGCCGGCCAGCGTCATGCCGCCGAGGATCGTCGGCCGTTGTGTAATCGAGGACGCTGCGGCTCGAAAACGATGATGCCGACGCCGCTCCGCGGGGTCAAGCCGTCGGGATCTGCTGAAAATTTCGGGAATGGACTCCTTACGGCGACGGATTCGCCCGGACAATAGCCAAAGCGAAGGCGTTTGCCAACTTCATCGTGTTACGATATATATTCTTATCGTGATACGATATATAAGAAGCAACCAGGTCACGGGCAGGTAAGCGTTGCCGGGACTTGGGGCGCCCTCCGAAGACGAGGGCGCTTCGACCGGGTGTGCGAGCGCTCACCGTAACGAACACCGGGTGGTCAGCAGTCGGAAGTGGGAGAAAACGATGATCGTCCAAGGCTTGGTCGCTTTGATCTTGGCGACGGTGGGTTTGATGGGGCAGGCGCAGGCGCACGGGGGCGTCAGCATCGACGAAGGCCAGTGCAAAATGAAAATCGGCCCCGACACCATGAATTTCACCGGCTATCAACCGTTGAAGTCGAGAGAGCAGTTTTGCGACGATATCCCGGATGTCGGCCCGACGATCATCGTCCTCGACGCGGTTCAGGACGAACTGCGCGACATGAACCTGGAAATCCGCATTCTGCGGGATGTCGGTCAAGCCAATGATGGCGAAAATCTGGAGCAGAACACCGAAACCTATGTTCCGCCGAAGAAATACAAGACCGGAACGCTCAACTTCGAATATGATTTCACCAAGAAGGGAAAATTTATCGGCCTCGTGAAGGCGAAAAGCGACGACGGCGGCAAGGAATATGTGTCACGCTTTCCGTTCTCGGTCGGCGAAACCGCCGGCCGCGACATAACCGTCGTGACTTTCTTCGCCTTAGTGGGGCTGGTCGGTTTCGGACTCTGGTACAAGAATTCGTTCAACAAGAAAGCGCCTGCGCCTAAAGCATGAACATCGACGAATAAGGAAGCGATGACGATGATATGGCGCGTAGCGATCTTCGTTCTATGGAGCGCTCTATCCGCGATTTGTGCGACCTCGCCGTCTTTCGCAGCCGCGGGAGACGGTCCAGAGGCGATGAGCATGGGCAATATGTGCATGGTGATGTTCGGATACGAGATGATCCACATCACGGCCTATCAACCTGCCAAATCACGCAATGAATATTGCGAGCAGTTCCCTTCTACGGGCAAGACCATAATGGTCTTCGACCTCGAGAATCCGAGATTCAGAGACCTGCCGATCGAGATCCGCATCATCCGGGATCCCCTCGTTCCCGTGTCTGCCGACGCGGATCTTGCGCCTTTGACGGAGGCTCATATTCCCGCCCGAGCGTACAAGACAGGCACTTTCAATTTCGAGCACGACTTCAAGACCAATGGTCACTATCTCGGGCTCGTGACGCTCACCAAGGAGAATGGTGAGAAGGAGACGCAGCAGTTCAAATTTATGGTCGGAGAGACGCTGTGGACGTATGTGCCGCAAATTCTCGGTTTCGTGCTGATCTGCCTGATGGTCGCCGCTTACTGGAAGCACAGCCGACCTCGCGCGAAGATCGCAGAGCCGAGGTCCGGCGCGCTCTGAGTGGCCCCAGAAAACGGAAATCGACACGCAATGGTGAAACGTCCAAGGGAAACGAAGATAAAGACGTGGGTCGAAACGGTTCTCGTCGTTGCCGTAATGAGTGTCGGAGCCGCGCCTGCGGTGGCCCATTCGTTTTTGGTGGACGCGACGCCTTCGTCGAAGGACCACGTGGCGGCGGCGCCAAAGGCCATAAAATTGCGCTTCGGCGGCGGCGTCGAGCCGTCATACTCGACGATCACTGTCGAAGATGCGAAGGGCAAGATAGTCGCCGAAGGGGCGACCGGTAAGCCAGATACGCCGCGCGAACTCGTGCTCGACACGCCGAAGCTCTCGGGAGCCGGCCGCCACGTGGTGAGATATAGGGTTCTATCCACCGACGGCCATATCGCGCAAGGCGCTTACGAATTTTTTGTCGACGGCCAATGACTGGACAGAGGCGGGTGATCGGGCTCGAGATTCGAGTCTCTCCTTCGTATCGACGCGTGTAGTGGAATTCGGCGATGGAACTAGCGGTGCTTCGCTTCCTCGTGAGCATGCCGGCGGCTCTCGCAGTGGGCTTGTTGCTGCTCCCGCGTTTGACACAAGAAGACGGAAAGCGATTCCGGCCGGCGATCGCAGTCCTCGCTCTTGCGCGTGCGCTGCTGGGCTTGTTGCTCATTGTGGGGATCGCGCGAAGCATTATTCCTCCGTCGAGATCCCTCGATCTTCCGACCTTGGTCGATTTCTCCCTCGGCACTGTCGTCGGCAAATCTTGGCTGGCCACGCAAGCGCTGGTGGTTGTTTTCGCCTTCGTCGCTGCTGCGCGTCTGATCCGGCAGGACGTTTGGATCGAGCGCCTCGCTTTGGGGCTCGGTTTCGGCGTCGTTGCAGTGGCTTCGGTGACTGGGCATGCCATCGACGACAGTCTTCCTTTCTACACCAAGTTGAGTTTCCCACTGCACACCGTGGCAGGCCTCACCTGGTTCGGCGGACTTCTCGGCCTCGTCTATTGGATGATCACGGGACGCGATCAGCCTCCCGCGGTCGCTCGGCGACTGGCTGAACGCTGGTCGCTTGTCGCCAAGATTGCGATTGGGGTGGTTTTCGTCAGCGGTGTGGCGCTTGCCTGGGAAAATGTAGCGAGCTTTCCCAATCTGCTGGCGACGCCCTATGGGCGTCTGCTGACTTTGAAGCTGGCGTTCCTGTGCTCGGTCCTGCTGCTCGCCCTTTCTTTGGCGCGATATCTGACGCGTGCCTCGGAGAGCGAATTCGATATCGCATGGTACGGCCGCGTCGGCGCGCTCGAGGCGGCTTCTGGCGCGGCCCTCCTGTTCGTCGCCGGATGGATCGCGGTCATCACGCCGGCCGCCCATGAGAACGATCTCTTTTGGCCTCTGCCTTTCCGGATTTCCTATGTCGCGACCTGGGGTCAGAAAGTGCCGATGTGGAGCGACATCTGGTGGTGGGGCGTTGCAACCCTGGCTCTGGCCGCGGCGACTGCCTTTGCCTGGTGGGCGCCGCGCTTGCACGACCGGCGGCGGGTCATTGCTCCGTGCGCCGCATTGGCCGCTTTCGTCTGTTTGATCATTTCACTGTCGGTACAGGCTTATCCGGACACTTACAACGATTCGGCAGTGCCTTACACCGCAGAGTCGATCTCGAGGGGCCATGCCGCCTTCCGGGAGAATTGTGTCGCCTGCCACGGCGCGACCGGCGACGGGAGGGGGCCGATGGCGAAAGACCTCAAAGTCCCGCCTGCCGATCTTACTGCGCCGCATGTGGGCACGCATACGCTCGGCGACATCTTCCACTGGCTCACCTTCGGCGGCCAGAGCGGAGTCATGCCGGCGTTCGGAAATCTATTGGAGCAAGACGATCGCTGGGATGTCATCAACTATCTCCTGGTGCTGTCCAGCACCAATCAGTCGCGTTTCCTCGGCCCCAAGGGCGTCATCCAATGGCTGGTGGCTCCCGATTTCTCGCTTGCCGACCCCAAGGAGAAGGTGACCAGCCTTGAAGGTCTTCGTGGAGCGCCAGTGGTCATTTCTTTTGCCGACTGTCGAGCACGTAGCGCGAATCTGGCCAGTCTGCAGCCGCCGAACGAAACTTCGCAACTCGGTTCGGAAGAATCGGCGGCTCTGTCCGCGAGCCTCCAGATCGCGAGCGAAACCGCGCGCGCAGAAGGCGCTCGCCACGTGACAGTCTACAAGGGGAAATGTCGAGCGGATCCTGTTGCTTTGTCGCCCATGCATCCTGACGCAGTCGAGATCGCCTATTCGGTTCTCAATCATTATCTCGACGAGCCGACATCGATGGAAATTCCAGAAGGCCATTTTCTGGTCGACCGCTCCGGCTATATCCGGGCGCGTTACAGGCATTTCTCCGCCGATGACGGCAGCATCGCCCCCTTGAAGGCGCAGATCACGCTGACTGCGTCGGAGCCGGTCGTTCAAATCAATCTACATTCGCACTGAGCAAGCTCAAATCCAGCGAAGAGAACGGCCACGGCCGGAAAAAGGGAGAGAAAAATGTCCATCGATCGACGTTGCGTGTTACTGGCCGGGGCCCTTGTGTTTCTGGGTGCTCTGGGAATCGTATCGGCGGAAAACGTGTCAGCTCATGAATACGATGTGGGGAAGCTCAAAGTCGAACATCCCTGGCTGCGTGCGCCAAAGGACGGCGAAACGAAAGCTCGACTCTACATGTTCGTTCACAACAATGGCGATACCCCAGACAAACTGATCGGCGTCAAATCCGACAAGGTTGGAAAAGTCGAGATTCATGCCGACGCTCGTAACGATAAGCTTTCCAGCGCGATCGCTCTTCCGGCGCATGCGACGGTGACGTTGGCGCCGGACGGACCTTACGTGGATCTCCTCGACATCAAGAAAATCAACCCGGTCGGCTGGGGATTTGAGCTAGTGTTGGTTTTCGAGAAAGCCGGCGAAGTGACGATCGACGCCTCGATCGATGCTCCCGACGCCAAACACGCTCATGATGCGGAAGCAATGGCGCGTTGGGAGAAAGCCCATGGCCAAACCGGCGAAGCGCCTTCGGGACACGAGATGCATCACGAGCACCATCAGATGGATCATGGATCCATGAATCATGGCTCGATGGATCACGGCGCCCCTGCGACTTTGCCGCAATCCAAATAGAATGCGGATAGACGTTCTGGTGTCGGCGCGTGAAAGGTCGGGGAGGATCGAACATTTGATCTCCTCGACCAGCTTTTCGCGCGGCGCCACCCATCAGCGGCGCTTCTCGCCGCGGCGATGACGACGGCAAGGGCCGACGCCTTTTGCCTGTGTTCAAGTGTGAGCCGAACGCCGAAGATGCGCGAAAGGTATTCGAGAACCGGTTGAAGGCGAAATTCGATCCAAACGCCAAAGTCGCCGACTTTAGCGTGACGCGGTTCTGGAGACTCGACGTGGAAGGCGCAGGCCACAACGCGGTCGAGTTCCCGAAGGGCGCAAATCTGGACTGCAAGCCTGAAGGACCAGACGGCGGACAGACCGTGAAGGCGGGGTGCTCGTCGAGCTAATATTACTCGACGACGATTTCCAACCAGATGGTCGAGGAGCGGCAATCGAGCCCGGCGCCAAGATCGAGTTCGAGGACGAGGACGAGACCCGCTTCGATCGAGCCCCCAGGGGTTGGAAGGGGCAAGATGGGAGCATCTACTGAGCCATATCGGCTTTTTTAAGGGTCACTCGCTTCTTCACGTCGGAGCATCTGCTCGGCGGCGAGGGACAGCGACATAAGCGCCGGAGCGGGCCGTGAGAAAACTTCTCGGACGGCCATCTCTCGAGACCTGAACGATCTCAGAATTTCGTCCTTGCCTTCTTTGATTATATATCGTATTGCGATACAATAAGTCGGCGCCTTACGACATCGCGGCGATCGGCTTATGAGGCGAATACAAGCGAGATGTCGTTGGAGAACACACAAATGGCGTTGCAGACTTCGGGTAGAGACGTCGTGAAATCACTTGCATGGTTCGTCGGCGCAATCGCGCTGATCTTCGCTGTGATCCATTACGCCCCCATCATTTCGCACGGGACCTTCTGAGCAGATCCGAGGGCGCGCTGCTGCGACTTTCGTGCAATGTGAGATCTCTGACCGTCCGGGGACGTCTTTCGAGAGTGTTCCCCGGATGGGTCGTTGAAGCTTTCACCCCTCGATTTTTTCATATCATCATCGCTTTGCTTTGCCGTCCATCGAGGAGGAGCTCGGCGCGACGAAGGCTCGCCGGCGCATAGGCTCCCTGCCCTCGGCAGCCCAGACGAAAGATCAAAAGGCCGATCGGTTCGCCRGCGGAAACRTGAATCAGTTCGCCGAGACGACGAACGCTCCCGCGCCGAAGCTCCTCGCCGATCATTCCGAGCGCCCATAACGCCCGCAAAAAGCACGGAAAGCCAGGGGACGAGTTGCGCCGCCGGGCCGTAGCCTCGTGCGGAATTGCGCCAGTGCATCGAACGGCCTCCCAAACCGACGCCATAAGTGCGTCTGCGCGAGCTGGTCGCACAGGGGCGCGTGCGGCGGCGCGGCAAGGCGCGCGCTACATGGTATTCACCGTGAACGCCGGTTCGTGCGGATTTTCCCATCGGCCGCGCCAAGCCGTATGCTGTCCGTTCGCGCCCGGATCACACGGCGTCATATGATGTCGACAGCTTTGTTCTATCGCTCGGCGCGTCATCTATCGCATGTCTCGGGCGCGCTCGCGACCATGCGCGCGACGAGTCGCCCGCCCCACGTAATCACACGATGTGCACCGATGATCGAGAGGACGGCCAAAGATGAAGCTTCCCCTTCCGCTCCGCATATGCCTCGCCGTTCTTGCGGTCTTCGCCGCGAACACATGCGCCTCGGCCGCTCCTAAGGCCATAGAGCTGCCCGGCGCCGAAGCCTACCCAGAGAGCATCGCCGCGGGGCCCGACGGCGCGCTCTACATCAGCAGCCTCGGGTCCGGCGGCGTCCAGCGCGTCGCGCCCGGAGCCGCCAGAGCCGAGACGTGGATCGCTCCGGGCGCCTTCGGCACGCGCTCGACCTTCGGCGTCCATGCCGACGCCAAGACGAACACGCTCTGGGTCTGCTCCAATGACGCCTCGGGACTCGGAGTTCCGGGACCGAGCACGGTCGCCGGCAGCTACCTCGAGGGCTTCGATCTCGCGACCGGCGACGGCAAGGCGAGCTACAAGCTCCCCGGCTCGGCCACGCTGTGCAATGACCTCGCCATCGCGGACGACGGCGCGATCTACGTCACGAACTCGCTCGCCCCGCAGATTCTGCGTCTTCGACCCGGCGCCGAGGAGCTCGAGGTCTTCGCCGAGGATACGCGATTTCAGCCGCCCACGGGCGCCGGCCTCGATGGCGTCGCGATCGGCGGCGACGGCAATCTCTATGTCGACACCTTCAACGGCGGCGAGCTCTTTCGCGTGAAGATCGAGGGTGGGAAGGCGGGCGCCGTCGCCAAGCTCGGGACGACACGTCCGATCAGGCTGCCGGACGCCTTGCGGCATGTCGCCGGAAACGTCTTCCTGATGGTCGAGGGCGGCGGCGCGCTCGACCGTGTGACCATCGCGGGCGACGAGGCGACGATCGAGACGATCAAAGACGGGCTCGCCGAGCCGACGTCCTTCGCTACGATAAATGGCGTCGCATGGGTGACGGAGGGCCAGCTCTCGCATCTGTTCGACCCGAAAGAGAAAGGCCCGCCGTCGCTTCCGTTCAAGATCACGCCGGTCCGGGTCGGCGATTGAGCCGGTCGATCATCGATTTCGAGGAGAGTGTGATGAACTTGGCAAATTCCTCCCGCCGACACGCGCTCGCTCTGGCTGCGGCCGCCGGCGTCGCCGTCTCGACCTGCGCCGCCTTCGCTCCCGCCTGGGCCGAGGATACGAAAAAAAGCTGCTCCGAGGACGCCGGCCTCTCTCTGCCGAAGGGCTTTTGCGCCACGGTCTTCGCCGACGGCGTCGGACATGCGCGGCAGTTGGCGGTCGCGCCCGACGGCGCGCTCTACGTCAACACCTGGAGCGGGGTCTACTACGGCAACGACAAGCCGCACGACGGCGGCTTTCTCGTCGCCCTGAAGGACGCCAAGGGCGCCGGCGCGGCCGATGTGAATGTGCGCTTCGGACCGAGCTTCGCCGAAGGCGCCCATGGCGGAACCGGCATCTGGCGCTACAAGAACTGGATCTACGCCGAGGCAAACGACAAGATCGTCCGCTACGACATCGCCTCCGGCCCGCCGGCCGCCGATGCGCGGCCGGAGATCGTCCTCGACGGCCTCCCGATCACCGGCGATCACCCGATGCATCCGTTCGCCATCGACGCGCAGGGCAATCTTTTCGTCTCCATGGGATCGGCGACCAACTCCTGCGAGGTGAAGAACCGCATGCCGCACTCGCCGGGCGCCGATCCCTGCACGGAGCTGGAGACGCGCGCCGGCGTCTGGCGCTACGACGCCGACAAGCTCGGCCAGACGTTCTCGCCGAAAGAGCGCTACATCTCGGGCGTCCGTAATCCCGAGGGCCTGGATTTCGACGCGGCCGGGCGCCTCTTCGTCTCGCAGCACGGCCGCGATCAACTGCACGAGAACTGGCCCGAGCTCTACACGGCCGAGCAAGGCTTCGAGCTCCCCGCGGAACAGGTGATGGCGGCGAAGGGCGGAGCCTGGTACGGCTGGCCGAATTGCTATTTCGACCCTCGTCGGAAGAAGCTCGTCCTCGCGCCCGAATACGGCGGCGACGGCGGCGAGAAAGTCGGCGTGTGCGGGACGGCGGAGGCGCCGATAGCGCACTATCCGGCGCACTGGGCGCCGAACGATCTCAAGATCTATGGCGGCTCGCAGTTCCCTGAAGCCTATGCCGGCGGCGCCTTCATCGCCTTTCACGGCTCGTGGAATCGCGCGCCGGGTCCGCAGGGGGGCTATAATGTGGTGTTCCAGCCGCTCGCCGGCGGCAAGCCCGCAGGCGAATTCGTCGTCTTCGCCGACGGCTTCGCCGGACGCTACAAGGAGCCGGGGCGCGCCGCGCATCGGCCGAGCGGCCTCGCCGTCGCCCCCGACGGTTCGCTCTTCATCTCGGACGACAAGGCCGGACGCGTCTGGCGCGTGACCTATGTCGGCGACAGGAGCGCGCCGATCGAAGTCGCGCCGAACGCCCGCACGCAGGCCGCTGCGTCGCCCACCGCAGCGCCGCCCGAGGGCGTTCATCCCGACGCCGGAGCGCAGGCCGCCCTCCCCGTCCCGCCCGGCTCGAGCGCGGCGAAGGTCGCCCTCGGCAAAAAAGTGTTCCACGGCGAGGTCGGAGGCGCGACCTGCGCCGGCTGTCACGGCGCGGACGGAACCGGAACGCCGGTCGGCGCGGCGCTGAACACCGGCGCGTGGCTCTGGTCGGACGGCAGCCTCTCCGGCGTCACGAAGACCATCGAGGAGGGCGTAGCCGAGCCCAGGCGGCATCCGGGCGCCATGCCTCCCCTCGGAGGGGTCGAGCTCTCGAGAGAGAACCTCGAAGCGGTCGCAGCCTATGTCTGGGCGGTCGGGCGCACGTCCGGCAACCGATGACGCATCTGGCCGACATTGGACTGCGCCGGAAGAAGCCGGCTCTCGAAAGCAGATATCATTCAGAACGCCCCCTCGACCGCTCCGCACCGTCGGCGCGCTCGCAATGACCCCCAATGGGTTTTTCGGCCGCCTCTCGAGGTTGCTCGGCAAGTCGTGCTCGCCGCAGGGACTGCGTTGGCGCCAACGCCTTACCGTTCTGCGGTGCTTTGTGGCCCTTTTCCCGTCGACCGCCCTGTTTGAAAATGGCGCCAGATGGATTCCGTATTCGGGCGGGCTGCGCCCGGCGAGCTCCGTGGGGGGAAGCATGTTTCATTTCGGCCCGAGGGCCATGCGCAAAATGTTCCGGGCGATATCCCTGGCCGTCGTCATCGCCGTAGCGGGCGGCGTCGAACGATATCCGGCTTTCGCCCAAGCGCCCGAGGAAACCTACAAGGCGCTCGGGCTAGAAAAGACGGCGTCGCCAAAGGAACTCTATGACGCGCTCGTCAAGCGCTATAACGATCCTGCAGAAGGCGCCGGAAAAGGCTCCCTATCGACCTTCTGGGAGCCGATTCCGATCTCGAAATACCTGAACCCGAGGGATTTCTATAAGCCCCCGGAAACGGTCGACGCGGACGCCACGCGTCAGCAATGCGTCGAATGTCACACGCAGACGAGCCCCGGCTGGGTCCATAGCTGGCAGAAGAGCGTTCACGGCAACCTCGACGACATCCGCAAGCTGCCGGATACCGATTCGCGCGCCTACAAGAAGGGCATGATCACCGAGATCGAGGGCAATCTCAGATCCATGGGCCTGCTCGGAAACGGAGAACCGCTCAAAGAGGTCGGCTGTATCGACTGTCACATCGGCGTGAACAAGGACCACGGCCAGCACAAGACCGAGTTGAAGATGCCGGACGCGGCCGCCTGTGGGCAATGCCACGTCAAGCAATTCGCAGAACGCGAATCGGAACGCGATACCTTCACATGGCCGCAGGGCCAGTGGCCCAAAGGCCGCCCGTCCCATGCTCTGTCGTACAAGGCGAATGTCGAGACGGCCATATGGGCCGCCATGGAACAGCGCGAGGTCGCGGAGGGCTGCACCTTCTGTCACACCACTCAGAATACCTGCAACAGTTGCCATACGCGCCATGAGTTCTCGGCGGTCGAAGCCCGCAAGCCACAGACTTGCGCGATGTGTCATAACGGCGTCGATCACAATGAATTCGAAGGCTATTTGCTGTCGAAACACGGGACCGTTTTTCAGACCCGCGGCGACACCTGGGATTGGAACGCACAGCTTGCGGACGCCTTGGAAAAAGGCGGCATGAACGCGCCGACGTGCCAGTTCTGCCATATGGAGTATCAGGGCAAGTTCAGCCACAATCTGGTGCGCAAGGTCCGCTGGGCGTTCGAACCGACGACGAAGATCGCGGAGAATCTCGCGCATCCCTGGTTTGAGAAACGCAAGGAGGCCTGGGTCGGCACCTGCTCGAACTGCCACTCGGACAGCTTCAGCCGCTCCTATCTCGACTTCGTCGACAAAGGCGCGATCGCGGGCGTCAAAATCACCGAGGACGCCAAGCTCGTCTTGAACAAGCTGTATGAAGACGGACTGTTGCCGGGCCAGAAGACCAATCGTCCCGCTCCTCCCGCGCCCGAGAAGGAGAGCGGCCCCGGCAACTTCTTCAATCTGTTCTGGCAAAAGGGGAACAATCCCTCGGCTGTCGAGTATGAGTTCGCCGAGATGTGGGAGCACCACAAGATCAAGCATTACAAGGCGCTCGCGCACGTAAACCCCGGCGGCTACACCTACTCGGAGGGTTGGTCCCAGTTGGTCAAGAGCGCCGTGCGCATCAACGACGAAGATGCGCGGCTGCGTGAGTTCGCTGAAATCAAGGCCAAGCTGAAGGAGCTTCAGCCGCCGAAAAAGAGCGGAGACCTGCTGCGCCTGGATACGCCGCTCCAGCGCGCCATGGTGGGCGGTGCCGGCGGCCTGATCCTGCTGGCCGGAGTCGCCTTGCTGGTGAAATCGCGTCGACGTCGAGACTAACGCGACGATCCTCGACGAGAACCATCGACGCCAGAATTCCGAGCAGCGACACGAAAGGCTGCTCGGAAATTCGAACGGCGCTCGCTCCGCCGCGAGCGCCCTCGCCCGAGGAGATCGGCTCGTCATGGATAGTGTGTTCCTTCAGGAGACGGAGACGCCGAGATGATGCGACTATTGTCTGGAACGCTGATGGTCGCCGGCGCGGCGATCGTTGCGCTGGCCGCGAACTCGGCCTTCCAGCCGGCCGAGGCTCCATATGAATTCCACATGTCGCACGCATCTCCGGACGCGCTTCCCGATCTGAAGTCGCCGGGCGTCGAACTGGCGCAGCTCGAGCGTCTCGAATGGAAGACGCCCGGCGCCAGGACGGCGGTTGCGACCGCGATTGCGATGCGTGACGCCAACGGACGTCTCGTGCCTCTCGACTGGCAAAATGCGGTGACCGAACCCGTATTCTTCTCGGATATGAGCGCGGCGGAGACGTCGAAAGTCTCGACGGCGATACGGGAGCATGTGCCGAGCGACGCCGTCGTGCTGTCGTGGTGGGATCTGTCACGAAGGATTCGCAGCCTCGCGCAACGACAAGCGCCTCTCGATGACCCGCTCGCCCGCGGCCTGCTGACGCCGGCGGCGTGGAGCTCGGG
>PQAN01000166.1 GCA_003105285.1 Methylocystaceae bacterium | reverse complement strand
CCCCAGCAATCTCTTGCGCCTAGATTTCGGATCGGTCTGTCCGGCTGTGGAGGGGGCCTAGAGTCGATCTCCACCTCTCATCTCCTCGAACTCGCGGAGAGAGTCGAAGAGCTCGGTTTCGACGCCATTTGGCTCAACGAAGAGCATTTCCAGGGCAGTATCGTCGAGGTCGAGGGTCGTCGGTGCCATTCCCCGCTCGTCCTGGCTTCGGCCATTCTCGCACGAACGAAGCGACTGCGCGTCGGCTTTTCCGTTCTGCTGCTGGCGCTGCATCATCCGGTTCGTCTCGCCGAAGAAATCGCGACGCTCGACGTTCTTTCGGACGGGCGAGTCGATTTCGGCGTCTCCCGGGGAGGAAACGGCCGATATCTGGAAGTCTACGGCGTCTCGCCCGACAGCGTGAACGACCGATTTCGAGAGACTCTCGAATTCGTCCTACGCGCCTGGCGGGACGAAAAAATTCCATTCGGCGAGAACGCCTATTCGATCGAGCCCAAGCCCGTCCAGCGTCCGCATCCGCCGATCTTCATGGGAACCTATACCGAAGAGACGGCCGCATGGACCGCGAGGGAAGGCCACGCGCTGATCTGCCACGGCATCGTCAGCATGGCCAATCAGAGGCGGGTGATGCGGGCCTATCTCGCCGCGGGTGGGGATCCTTCGAGCGTCCCTTTCGGTCGCTTCGTCTATGTCGGCGAAACGGACGAAAAGGCGCGCGAAGAACTCTGGCCGACCATCCTCCGGTTGACGACCAGACTGAAGAGCTTCGGCCTTTTCAATCGCAAAGGGGTCATTACCGAAGCCGAACTCGATCCAGAGGTCTTCTATCGCGAAATGGTCATCGCTGGCGGCCCCGAGACATGCGCGCGGCGCATCATGGAATTGCATGACGAGTTCGGCGTCACCTATCTGAACGCCTTGAGCGCCTTCTTCGGCTTTCTGCCTTTGCCGCTACTCGAGAGCTCGCTCGAGCTCTTGGCTCGCGAGGTCCGACCGAGGCTCGACAGCATGTTCAGGGAAGCTCGGGCACGAAAGCCGAAAGCCGGCCCGCAGCTCTGTCTGTAAGGCGATGGAGGCGAGCGCCGTAGAGCTCGTTCATGGCGCCCGTTTCGCAGACGTCGTCGACAGGGCCCACGGCCGTCAGGCGCCCCGCTTTCAAGAGAGCCACCCGACATCTCAAATTGAACGCCTGATCGGGCAGATGCGTCGTCATGACGATGCTCTTGCCGGCCCTTGCGAGATCGCGAATCAGGCCTAACGCACGCCCCTGATTGCCGAGGTCGAGGCTCGCCGTCGGCTCGTCCATGACGATCACCGGCGTCTCCTGAGCCATCGCGCGCGCAATGAGCACGAGCTGGCGCTCTCCTCCCGACAGTTCGGTAAAGAGGCGGCGCCGCAAATGCAAAATGCCGACGCTTCGCATCGCATCCTCGGCGATTTGCCGATCCTTCTCCGAAGGCGCGCCCATGCCGCCGATATGAACGGAACGGCCCGTCAGCACCATGTGAGCCGCCTCGAAGGCGAACGCGGTTTGCGCCGACTGGGGCACATAGGCGATGCGCCTTGCGATTTCGAGGCGCGTCAGTCGGGCGACATCGTCGCCGGACAAGCGAACCGAGCCGGTCTCGGGGCGAAGCAGCCCCAAAAGGCACTGGACGAGCGTGCTCTTGCCGGCTCCGTTGGGGCCTAAAATCGACAGAATTTCCCCTGCCGCGACATCGAGATCGATGTCGGTCAAAATAGGTGCGCCTCTCGGGCTACGCCGAAACGACAGACCGAGGATCTCGAGCCGTTTCACGCCCATTGTCCCTGGCGCGAACGCATCAGCAGGAAAAGAAAGAACGGCGCTCCGATCAAGGCGGTCAGCACGCCCAAGGGAACCTCGACGATGGAGATCGAACGCGCCAGATCATCGACGAGGAGCAGGAAAACCGCGCCGAGCAGCGCCGTCGCCAGAGTGAGTCTTCCAGGCTCCATTCCGAATGCCGCCCGTGCGATATGGGGGATCAGCAGTCCGACCCAGCCGACGATTCCCGCGACGCAGACCGTCGCGGCGCTCATCAGCGTCGCGCAGACGATGACGAGCATACGCATGCGCGCGACGTCGACGCCCAATGTCGCAGCCTCATGTTCGCCCAGCGCGAGCAGGCCGATGCGCCAGCGATTCACCCACAGGATCGCCCCGCACGCCAAAACCGGAATGGAGACTGCGATCGCATCGGCTCCATTGGCTTTCGCCAAGCTGCCCATGAGCCAAAAGGCTATGGTGGCGAGCACCTCCACGGGGTCGGCGACATATTTGACCATGGAAATCAGCGCCTGAAACAGAGCCGACACCACCATGCCGCACAGAACGAGCGTGACGATCGAACGCCCGCCGATGACGCGGTTGGCCGAGAACGCCATTATCACGGCCGTCAGGCCGCCAAAAAATGCCGCAGCCTGCACGACCAGCGGCGGCTGCCGCGACAGCAGAGCGATCGAAGCGCCGAAGCCGGCGCCGGCCGAAACGCCGAGTAGAGCCGGCGACGCCATGGGGTTCCGAAAAATGGTCTGATAGGACGCTCCGGCGATGGAGAGGCCGGCTCCGACCATTACGGCGACGATGATCCTCGGCAGACGAACCATCAGCACCACCGTCGCGGCAGTAGAGGAGGCGGCGTCCGTTCTTCCAGTGGCGGCGCTCCATAGGATTTCGGCGATCGTCGCCAAAGGCACGGGATAGCGGCCGAGCGTGATCGAAGCGAGCATGAGAGCCCCGAGAGTGAGCGCCAGCG
Organism: Methylocystaceae bacterium; assembly: GCA_003105285.1. GTDB lineage: Bacteria > Pseudomonadota > Alphaproteobacteria > Rhizobiales > Beijerinckiaceae > Methylosinus. The sequence continues at coordinate 3,470 of PQAN01000166.1, read as the reverse complement.
CGCCCACGCCGAGCGCTGCTCGGCGCCTAACGTCCGCCGGAGCCGCCGAGGATGTCATCGATCTGTTCGCGCGACAGGCGGGTGTGGAAAAAGCGATCGTAGAACGCGCCCATTTCCGCTCTGAGCTCCTCCAAGGAGAACAGCTCCGGGTGAATGATCGTCGCGGCCCAGATTACGGTCAACGGCTGCTCGACCGTTCGGTTGGCCCAAAGATGCGCTCCGCTCGGGGCGACATAGACGCGCCTGTCGCGGATAGCCGACATGTTCTGCAATCGCGGTTCATGAAAAGCCATTTCCGCTTCGGCGCGGTCGGCGACGATCAGCACTTGCGGATCCCATGCGAGCATTTGTTCGAGTGAGAAGGTGACGCTTTCCTGATCGCGCGGAGCGTCCGTCAGACTGCGTCCGCCAGCTCGCGCGATCCACCAATCGGCGACGCGATGCGGCTGTGTCAGGCGGCGCAGATCGACATAGAGAACGCGCGGCCGCTCGGAGCCATCTGAAGAACCGACGCGGCGCGCCACCAGCTCGAGGGTCCGATCGAAATAGGCCGCATATTCTCCCGCCAGACCGCGCTTGCCGAAAATCTCGCCCAGCAGAGCCATCAGCGTCTTCACATCGTCTGGCGCGGTCCACCGCAAATAGATGGCCGGCAGTCGGAGGCTCCGAAGCGATTCGGCCGTTGCGACATCCATCGTCAAAATGACGTCGGGACGGAGCCCGACGATCTCCTCGACCGCCAAGGCCTTCTCTGCTCCCTGCACGATCGGCTTCTGAGCCAATCCCGGCGCGAAGACATATTGATATTTTCGCGCGAGCGCCGTCGGCAATCCGTTGACGATGGAGTCCTGCTCGCCGAAGGCGAACAGGAAACCGTTGAGCACCGGCACGGCCCCCAGCGTGACGACGCGGGACGCCTTTTCGGGAAGAACGACGGCCCTTCCGCTCATATCGACGATCGTGCGGGCCTCGGCTTCGATCGCCTGAACGAACAAGAGGGCGAAGAAAGCCAGAGCGCGCAGGATCGAGGATGTCGCCATGGCTGCCTCAGAACGTGGCCGAGAGGCCGGCGAAGATCGTTCTCGGCGGCGCGACATAATAGGAGGTGGTGTTCAGATTGGTCTCGTTCACCGAGATCGCGCCGATGTAGCGATGATCGAACACATTCATGGCGCCCACGCTGAACGTCATCGGCGTGAGACCGAATTTCGTGCCGAATTCGTAAGACGCCGTCATATCGACCACGGTGTATGGGCTGACCGATTGGCTGTTGTCGGCGAGACCGTAGCGCGTGCCGACATAGCGTATGACCGGCGTGAATTCGAGGCCGTCATTGTGGTACGTGAGGGCGAGCTTTGCTTGAAATTTCGGCGTATAAGGCACTTGCTTGCCCGCGATCGACATGACGGAATTCGTTCCCGTCGCGATATCCGCCTTATAGATCTCGGATGCGGCCGTGAGACTGCCGGACAGCGTGAATTGCTCCGTCGCCTTCCAACCGGCCTCGACTTCGAAGCCATAGCCGCTCGTCGCGGCATTGCTCTGATAGTAGCTCTGACCGACATTGGGATCGAAAACCAGAACCTCTTTCTTGTGGGTCCAGAAGCCGAAAAAGGTCGGAACGACGGTCAAACTACCGGACTGGTAGCGCAGGCCGAAATCGACCGCGTCGACCGTCTCGGGCCGAATCCTGTTCATCAAATTCTGAAGATCGATCCCATTCTTCAGGAAAGCCGCCTGCGCGCTCGAAAACGCCGTCGCTTGCGGACCCCAGTCAGGGCGCCCCGTTTTGCGACTGTAGCTCGCGTTGAAACTCCACTCGTCCGAGAGCTGGTGACGAACCCCGAGATTGGGCAACCACTCATAGAAATAGCGGGCAGCCACGGTCGTGTTCGGATTCGGTTGGGGAGCGAAGCTCCAGACGTCGCCATAGGACACGTCCGGCAAGCCGGCGGTCGCGTAATATTGCATCGAGGGCGTGCCCTGTACATGCAATCGCAGGCCGCCCGAAACAGTGGTTCGACCCAATGTCTGAGTGTACTGCGCATAAGGACTATAGAACTCGTGATTGCCGGTCGTCGCCAAAGTCGCCCAGTTGGCGAACTTCAATGCTCCGCCGGCCACGGTGTATTGCTTCTGGCCGAGCGGCGGCGGCTCCGGTTTCGACGTCTGGCCCCAATAGCCGAGCAGGAATTCTGCGTCCCAGGCGAAGCGTTTCTTGTATTCGGCGACTCCGCCGAGATTGTAGTTGTTGATCGGCCACAGTCTGACGCCATTGCCCGAGTTGGTCAGCTGATAGCCTTCGTTCCGCCAGTAGTAGGGTTTGAAGCTGAGCGTCTGGTCTGGGGCGATGCGGTAGCTGATTTCTGCGAATATCGCATTGTTCACATAACGCTTACGGTTGAAGAGATAGTATTTGTTGTCGACCGACGACGCTCCGCTCAAAGTCGTATTGTAATCCAGCCAGGCGAACTGCCCCAACTGCTGGGCCTGAGCATAGCTCAGAGGAAAGTAATCATAAGCCTTCTGATCGTTGTGGACGCCATAGACAGCGATGTCCACAGCGTCGCCGAGCGATTGCGTCACGCCGACGGCGACATTCCTGCGCCACGCATCGCCCTCTCCTTTCCATTTGTCCGCGTCGGCGATCGAGCCGGAGACGAAAAACGCCGTTCCGCTGGGCAGGAGACCAGAGTCGACGCGCGCGAAGGTGCGCCAGAAGCCATTCGAACCGCCTCCCTGGCTGATCATCCCGCCGAATTTTTCCTGCGGAGCGCGCAGCCGCAAATCGAGAACGCCGGCGGCGCTCGAAAAACCGAGCCCCTGATTGGCCTGCAGACCTCCGCGATAAAGATCGATCGACGCCACATCGTTGAGGTCGAACAGATCGGCTCCGCCGACGATTCCCTGAATCGGCAGCCCATTTATGGTGCGGGACAAAAAGAAATCGGAGACGCCACGAACCGTGATGCTGCGATTGAACGACAGCCCATAAGCGTCGGCGGAATCCTCGAGCACGCTGGGGAGGAGATCGAGTGGCTTGTACGAACTCGCCTGCGCCGGACCACCGAGAATTTTGATCCCCTGTTGCGTCACCGTGCTTTTGGGGTTCGGAGCCGGGTCGGCGGCGGCGTCGATCAGGACGTCCCCGCTATTGTTCTGGCCGGACTGTGCGCCTGCAGGCCCGCGGCCAACGGAGTCAGCCCTTCTGGAGCCATCGATGTCGATAGTGGGGAGCACTTGCTGCGCGAGCGCGCAGGAGGCGTCGCCGGCGGCCAGAATACAAGCGCTGACGCCCAGCGCCCATCGAACCCCTCCAAGGACCTTCATGCCTTACCTCTCCCGCGCTTCCAAACCGCCGATTACGTCATATACACGTACGTAATAACGGCTTCGGAACGGTCACGTCTAGGCTCTGAGGGCCATATTCCGAAAATTTAGGCAGCGAGCTTAGTCTTTGATCGATCTTT
>PQAN01000165.1 GCA_003105285.1 Methylocystaceae bacterium | reverse complement strand
AGGGCGTGCCTGGCGTAGAGCGGTGTTTCAGACTGCGCGTTGCGGAAGATCGCCGCGCTCGGGCGTCTTCCCGTCCAGCAGGCAGCTCACGGTCAGGTCGCCCATCACATTGATGGCCGTGCGGCAGCGGTCCAGCAGCCAGTCGACCGTCAGCAGCAGGGCGATATAGTCCGTGGGCAGCGCCACGGCCCTGAAGACCATGGTCATCGTCACGAGGCCCGCTTCGGGAATGCCGGCCGCGCCGACCGAGGCGATCACCGACGTCAGCACGACGGTGAACTGCTGGCCGAGGCTCAATTGAATGTCGAGCAATTGCGCGACGAACAGCGCCGACATCGCTTCATAGAGGGCGGTGCCGTCATTGTTGAAATTGGAGCCGACGAGCGCGCCCATGCTGGCCGAGCGCTCGCGCAAGCCGACATTCTCGCGCAAGCAGGCGTAGGTCACCGGCATTGTGGCGGTCGAGCTGCCGGTCGAAAAGGCCATCACCAGCGCGTCACGCGTCCCGCGCAGCAGATCGGCCGGATCGACCCAGGAGCCGAGCCGCACGCGCAGAGCGTAATAGCCGGCCTGCAGCGTCAGCGCCAGAATCACGGCGACGACGAAGCCTCCGAGCGCGACGAAATCGCGAAAGCCCTTCACGCCGACGATGCTGGCGACGACGCCGAACACGGCCAGCGGCACCACATCGATGATCCAGTGCAAAATCGTGATCAGGCTGGTCAGCGCCACATGGACCAGGTCTTCGACCGTGCGCACCTCGTGATCTCTCAGTCCTCGCAGGGCGACGCCGAACGCCACCGCGATGATGATGACGCTCATCACCATGCCGTTGTCGGTGAAGGGACCGACGAGGCTCTTCGGCACGCTGTCGAAAAGCTGCGCGAGCGGATCGACGGCGGCCGCGGCCTTGGCGGGCGCGGCCGAAGGCTCGGCCTTCATCCACGAGCCGGGCCGGACGATATTTGCGACCAGCAGGCCGATGAAGATCGCGACCAGCGTGTTGGTCAGCAGCAGCGCGACGAGGCGAAACGCCTGCCGTCCGCCGACATGCGCGCGCATCAGCGCCTGCACGATCGCCAGCAGAACCAGCGGCGGCGCCAGCGCGCCGAGCAGACGCAGGACGAGCTTCGCCGGCGTCTCGAGCGCCGCCGCCTGCCCACCGAGCGCGACGCCGACGACGACCCCCAGCGCCACCGCGCCCAGAATGCGGGCGTATAAGGGCGTGGCGCTCCAGCGATCGAGGAGGCTCTGTTTCGCTTCGGGTGAATGCAATGGAGAAACTCCCCTTACGAGCGCGGGAGACCTCGATACACGACGAGCGCCGTCCGCGATAGCTCGGGCGCGGGCGCGTAGAGGGCTGCGGCCGTCGATGGACGTTTCGATCGGGATGGCTTCGGCCGGTCGGGCGAAGCGGAATTGCGAAGGTCCCGAGCTTCGCGTGAAACGCTCAATCGTCTGGACGAGCCGGAGGCGGTGGAGTGTCTCCCGAGCGCCGCGGGATCAAATGCACATGGGCGTGGAATATCTTCTGACCAGCCGCCGCCCCGACATTCGAACCAAAGTTGAACCCCTGCACGTCGGGGTCTTCCCTGATGATCGCGGAGCGGCATTGCAAGGCGAGCCGGTGTATCGCTTCACGTTCTTCGACAGTGGTTTCAAAAATGTCGGCCACATGACGCTTCGGAACGACGAGCGTGTGCAGCGGCCGCACGGGGAATTTGTCTCTGATTGCGAAAGCCAATTTGTTCTCGCCCGTGAAGGCGAGAGAATCGGCGATGCAAAATGGACAGGCGCCGATCGACATTCTCGCTCCGATCTCTTCACTTCTCGCAAAGTCGCGGTTTTCGATCGCGTCTCGTTTGCGGCGCCTCGAGCGTTTCCAGCCGAGTGGAAACTCTAGTCCCGACAGGCCGACTGCGCCGCGACGATGGCGGCGGCGACGGCGTTACGCGCCTGCGGGCTGTTCTTCCAACACGTGCCGCCCACGAGCGCGGAGGCCATTGCGCAAATTTCCTTCGAATCGCGCGCAGCGAGTTGCTTCAAAGTGACAATTCCGAGCTGCTCGAAGCGCTCGACGACCTTTGGTCCGACACCCTTGACCGCGAGCAGAACGTCGCGCTCCGCCTGAGAAAATGTCTTCGTCGTCATTTGCTTTCACCGGTTGCGCATGCGCTCATGGAACCCGATTCGCTTGCGACCATGCAACGAACGCCGGGAGCCGCCGCCTCGCGGAATTCGGCTCCGCTAGGCCGCGCCCGACCATCGAGAATAACCCAACCCACGCATTGGCAAAACTCGTTAGCCCCTCGCCGCCCGGACGATTAGGAATCGTCGCATGCAACCGTCGGGGGACCGTATGAGCGAGAGAAAGCATCTCAAACTCGGAAATCTGATCACCGGAGCCGGGCATACCTGGACGGAGTGGCGCCATCCGAAGGCGAGCCCCGGCGCCAGCACCGATTTCCAGTTCTACAAAAAACGAGCGCAGACGCTCGAGCGCGGCAAGTTCGACTTCGCCTTCATCGCCGACAGCGTCTCCATCAACGAGAAATCCAGCCCGCATTATCTCAACCGCTTCGAGCCGGTGACGATCCTCTCGGCGCTCGCCGCCGTCACGCAGAAGATCGGCCTCGTCGCCACCATCACGGTGAGCTATACGGAGCCCTACAACCTCGCGCGGCAGATCGCCTCGCTCGACCATATCAGCGGCGGCCGGGCCGGCTGGAACGTCGTCACTTCCTGGCTCGAGGGCAGCGCCGCCAATTACGGCAAGAGCGAGCATCTCGCCCATGACGTGCGCTATCGCCTCGCCGCCGAATTCGTCGACGTCGTGAAGGGGCTGTGGGACAGCTGGGAGGACGACGCCTTCGTCTACGACAAGCGGAGCGGCGTCTTCTTCGATCCGTCGAAGCTCAACACGCTGAACCATAAAGGCGAGTTCCTCTCGGTGAAGGGGCCGCTGAACATCGCGCGCTCGCCGCAGGGTCAGGCCGTGATCTTCCAGGCCGGCGCGTCGGACGACGGCCGCAGCTTCGCCGCCAAACATGCGGACGCGATCTTCGTCGGGACGGATGTCGTCGAGGAGGCGCGCGCCTATTACGCCGATGTGAAGGCCCGCGCCGCCGGCTTCGGACGCGACCCGGACAAGCTCTTCATCCTACCCTCGGCGAGCCCGATCGTCGGCGGCACGGAGGCGGAGGCCGAAGCGCTGTGGCGCGAACGCGCCGAATTGGCGTCGATCGACTCCGCGCTGTCCATGCTCGGACGCGGCTTCGACGATCACGATTTCTCGGTCTACGACCTCGACGCGCCCTTTCCCGACGTCTTCGATCGCGGCTTCAACAGCACGCAGTCGCTCGTCGTCAAGGTCCACGAAGCGGTGAAGGCGGAGAACCTCACGCTGCGGCAGGTCGCCCAGCGTTTTTCGACGCCCAAGAGCGTCTTCACCGGCGCGCCCGAACAGGTCGCCGACCGCCTGCAGCAATGGTTCGAGACCCGCGCCGCGGACGGATTCATCCTCATCGAGTCGCTGCCGGGACAGATCGAGGCCTTCGTCGATCAGGTCGTGCCCGTTCTCCAGAAGCGCGACCTGTTCAAGGCGGACTACGAGGGGACGACCTTCCGCGAAAACCTCGGACTCGACGTCCCGGCCAATCGCTTCACTGTGCAAAAGGCCAGCCGGGCGGTCGCCTAGGGTCTGAAAATAATGGGAGTGCGAGCCTGAAGAGCCCACATCTCGGGGCGTTATTGCGAGCGAAGCGAAGCAATCCAGAAATCATGGGCGGTTCTTGGATTGCTCGGGAGCTCACGCTCCTCGCAACGACGGGGACGGATTTTTCGGCCGGGCTCTGAAGGCTCGCGGTCCAGACGCGATATCGCGCGCCTTCAGGCTCGCGCCGAGCGCTCCCTCGATGCCGGCTCCCCTATTTCACGGCGAATTCGACGCGGCGATTTTCCGCCCGGCTCTTCGGCGTGTCGCCGGCGGCGACAGGCCTTTCGGCTCCATAGCCGACGCCGAGCAGACGGGCGCGCTCCACGCCGAGCCTGCCGAGATAATCGACGACGGCTTGCGCGCGGCGCAGGGAAAGGGAGCGATTCTCGTCGTCCCGCCCCTGCGAATCCGTATGTCCGCCGATTTCGAGCGTCGCGTCCGGGCAAAGCTTCAGCAATTCGGCGAGCTTGTCGAGGACCGGCTCCGGCCCAATGCGCAGAGATGCGCTCGCGACAGCGAAACGGATTTTCTCCGAGGCCGCGATGGCCGACAGAGCCGTTCGGCACACTGGCGCAGGGCTCTTCGCGGCGCCGGTGGTCGCGAGCGCCGCCGACGTCTCGCCGGCGTCGGGATGGCTCGCTTCGGCGAGCGTCGGGTCCATGGGCGGCTTCCAAACGATGGGCGGAAGCGCGACGGGCGTCTCCCCGGTCCCGGCGGCCGGCCGGGGGGTGGCGGACCTGCCTTCGGCGATCGCATCCTTGGCGCTCTTCTGCTTGGCGCCCGGCTGCGACTCTTTCTGTTTCGCGCCGCTCCGCTCGGCCGCGGCGGTCGCCACGTCCGCGGTCTGACGGCGCGCCCAATCGGCTTCGGCCGCTCGTCTCGCGGCCCGCGCGGCCGCCGCGGCTGCGATCGCTCTGCTTCGCAGTTCGGCCGCCTGGGGCGAGAGAGCGTCGACCCGCCAGACGATGCGCACGCCGGCGGCGCGGCGAAGTCGCTCCGCGAGCGCCGCCTGATCCGTCCCGTCGGCGGGCAGGAAGACATCGCGTCCGCTCACCTCGAAGTTGAAAGAATCCCCGCCGGCGCGTTCGACGAGGGAGCCCAAACGATGCTTCAACTCGGCCTCGACGTCTCGCGCCACGGAAACATTCGCGGCGAGCCAGATCAGAGCGATCGAGGACGCGCCGAGCTTCCATCCGACATGGTCGCGCGAAATTCGCCCCAAAAATGCGACGATCAGACCGACGCCCGCCAGAAAAGCCAGGAGAACGAGCACGGCGCTTTCGGCATAGAGCGCGATTTTGCCGAGGGTCACCTGGGTGAAGGCGACGAACAGAAGAATGCACAGCGTCGGAACGAAATCGGTTCTGCGCAGCAGGCCGCCCGTATCTTTTTCTAAACATATGAGCGCGGTGAGGAGCCCGACGACGAAGGCGAGCGACAGCCAGACGCCGTAATGGACGATGAAACAAGTCATGACCGGCAATCCAACTCGCCGCTGGAGCCATCGAACCAAGGCCCACCCCCGCCGGTTTTTCCGATACCGACGTCCGGCCGCGAGGATACGCGTTTTCGCCGAGGGAGCGATATGATTCGTCCTCGCGTCGAGAGCTAACGCCGCATTGGTTCATTTCAATGTCGCTCTTCTTCGTCGCGCCACGCTCCAGCTCGCGCCGACCGACCTCGCGAATGCGGGAAGAGGACAGCGTGACCTTCTCGGCCCGCCATGGCATAAAGCCGCATGGCTGCGACGATTCGAAACGCGTTCGATCCGGGCTTCGGCGTCTATGTGCATTGGCCGTTCTGCCTGTCGAAATGCCCCTACTGCGATTTCAATAGCCACGTCCGCAAGGGCGAGGTCGACGAAGACCGCTTCGTCGAGGCTTTTCGCACGGAGATCGAGCATCGCGCCGCGCTGGCCCCCGGCCGCGAGGTGCGCTCGGTGTTCTTCGGCGGCGGCACGCCCTCGCTGATGCTCCCGTCCACGCTCGAGGCGATTTTGCGCGCCATCGCCGACCATTGGCGAATGGCGGCCGACGTCGAGATCACGCTGGAGGCCAATCCGACCAGCGTCGAAGCGTCGCGCTTCCGCAGCTTCAAGGCCGCCGGCGTCAATCGCGTCTCGCTCGGCATTCAGGCTCTGAACGACATCGAGCTGCGCGCGCTCGGCCGCCAGCACTCGGTGGCGGAGGCGCTGGCCGCGCTCGACATCGCCAATTCGGTATTTTCGCGCACCTCCTTCGACCTCATCTACGCCCGCCCGCAGCAGACGCCGGCCGCCTGGCGCAAGGAGCTGGAAATCGCGCTGGCGCGCGCGCCGGAGCATGTGTCGCTCTATCAATTGACGATCGAGCCGGAAACGATGTTCGAGCGCATGTTCAACGCCGGCAAGCTCGACGTCCCCGACGCCGACACGCAGCGCGCGCTGTGGGACGTGACGCAAGAAGTAACGGCGCGCGCCGGCCTGCCGGCCTATGAAGTGTCGAACCATGCGCGGCCCGGCGCAGAGTGCCGGCACAATCTCGTCTATTGGCGCTATGGCGAATATGCGGGCCTCGGCCCCGGCGCCCATGGCCGCCTCATCACCCCGCGCGGCCGGCGCGCCCAGGCCGCCGAGCGCCACCCGGAAATGTGGCTCACCGTCGTCGAGACGGAAGGCCATGGGCTCGTCGAGGACGATCTGCTGTCGGCGGAGCAGGAAGGCGACGAATTCCTGCTGATGGGCCTGCGGCTGCGCGAGGGCATCGACCCGGGACGCTATTTCGCGCTCACCGGCAAGAAGCTCTCGCAGTCGCGGGTGGCCGAGCTCATCGGCGACGGGCTGGTGGAGCTGACGCGGGACAACCGCCTGCGCGTGAGCTCGGAAGGGTTTCCGGTGTTGGACGCGGTGGTGGCCGATCTGGCGGCGTGAGGGGCGACGCACGAGCCCATCATAAGTGAACGGCCCGAACGAAACGGCGACGCCCTTTCACACGGGCGATTTTGCGTTGCAATTATTGGACATTCGATCTACGCTCCAATCTAGTCAGATGGTCAGGAGCGATCGATGGCCGTGCGTGAACAGGCGAGAGGCGCCACGAAGGCGGCGGCGCCGCGAGCATCTGCGAGCTGGAAGCTGCAAGACGCCAAGGCGAAGTTCAGCGAGTTGGTGCGCAAGGCGCAGTCCGAGGGGCCGCAACGTGTGACGGTACGTGGAAAGGACGCAGTCGTCCTGATCTCCGCCGAGGAACTGGATCGCCTCCTCGCGCCGCCCCCGACTGAGCCGCTCGTCGAATTCCTCGAAAGCCTCTACGTCGAAGGGCTCGATCTGACGCGCGAGCGCGATACGGGTCGCGATTTCACGCCGTGATCGGCTGGCTCCTCGACACCAATGTGATCGCCGAACTGATCAGTCCGAAGGGCGAACGGCGCGTGAAGGAGTTCGCCGAGGGACAGGACGAGTCCTTACTCTATCTCAGCGTCATCACGCTCGCGGAATACGACAAGGGTATAGAGAATCTCGAGCTCGATGACCCACGGCGCATTTCGATCTCTCATGCGCGCGACGCGCTCGAAGCGCGGTTCGCCGATCGTCTCTTGTCCGTCTCCGATAGAATCGTCCGGCGCTGGGGAACGCTCAGCGGCGCCGTCAAACGCGCGACCGGCCACGCGCCGTCCGTGATCGACACGATGCTGGCGGCGACAGCGCTCGAACAGGGCCTCTATCTCGTGACGCGCAATATTCGCGATGTGCGCCACTCTGGAGCGCCGATTTTCGACCCCTGGCGCGACGATCCCCGCGCCTTTCCGATTCGAAAGCTGAAATAGCTCACACCAACCGATCGCCGAACAGAAACTCCATCGCCCGATCGAGTCTGATATGCGGCAGCGGCAAGGGCTCCTTGTCGCGTCCCAGCGCCGCGACCGGCGGGCGGAATTTCAAGAATCGGAAATCGGCGTCTTCTTCCGGCAACGCCAAGGCGTCGCCGCGAAATACATGGCGGGGGTCGGAGGGCAGTTCGCCGGGGAAGATCGCGCCTTCCGCCACGCCGTCGAACGCGTCGTCGCCGATGCGCTCGCCGGCGATCGGCGTGCCGACGATCGCCGCGAGCGACGCTCCGTCATGCTTGACCATGGCCTCGCGCGTCGCCCGCACGGCCGCGAGCGCGATGACGTCGATCGTCGCGCCGACGCCCTCCGCCCGCTCGATGGCGCGCGACGTGAGATGACGCAAAATGCCCTCCAGCCGGTCGTGGCTCGTGTGATGCAGATGATCGGCCTTCGTCGCCGCGAACAAGATGCGGTCGATCTTGGGGCGAAAGATCGTCGCGAGAAGATTCGACCGTCCGGTGCGGAAGGCCGTCAGCACGTCGGCGAGCGCCGTCTCGAGATCGCGCACCGCCGCCGGCCCGGAATTGAGCGCCGCGAGCGCGTCGACGAGCACGATCTGCCGATCGAGCCGCGCGAAATGATCGCGGAAGAACGGACGCACCACATGGGTCTTGTAGGCCTCGTAGCGCCGCTCCATCATCGCGGCGAGACTGCCGTAGGGAAAATCCGTCCCGTCCTCGACGGGCAAGGGCGCGAAGGTGAGCGCGGGCGACCCCTCGAGGTCGCCCGGCATGAGGAAGCGGCCGGGCGGCAGGGTGGACAAGGCGAAACGGTCGGTCTTGGCGGCGCGCAGATAATCGGTGAAGAGCCTCGCGAGATCGCGCGCCGTCCCCTCGGACGCGCGCTTCAGCGGGCTCGCCATGGCGGTGGCGCCGCGCCACTCGGCGGCGATCGACGCGCGCGCCGCGGCCGAGGCCGCGTCCAGCGTCTCGCGCGACCATTGCGCGTAGGATTTGCCGAGCAGCGGCAGGTCCAGCAGCCATTCGCCGGGATAGTCGACGATATCGATGTCGAGCCGCGACGGCCCGGAGCGAAAGCTCGACACGAGCCCCCCGCCCCTGCGCTCATATTCGAGCGTGACCCGAAGTTCGGAAATGCGGCGCGTCGATTGCGGCCAATGGCGATCGGCGCCGGTGAGCGCGCTCAGATGCTCCTCATAGGCGAAGCGCGGCACGGCGTCGTCCGGCTGCGGATCGAGATGCGCCGACAGAAGGCGGTTCTCGGCGGCGACGCGAAACACCGGGAGAAGCGTCTTGCGCCCCGCCCCCGCGGCGGCCTTGGCGGCGGCGGCGCGCGTCAGATGATGGACGAGAGAGGTGATGAACACCGTCTTGCCCGAGCGCGACAGGCCGGTGACGCCGAGACGCAGCCGTCCGCCAGCGAGGAAATCCTTGATGCTGGCCGCGGCGACGCGGGTCTCGAAGAGAAGATCGGAAAATTGCGACAATGGCGTTGATCGTTTGCGGAAGCGGGCGTCGCCTCATCTAACCCGTGGGCGGGGTTTTGGGTAGGGCGATGCGAGGCGAGGAAGCGAGCCTGGAGACTCGCACTAAGGAGCGGCGGTAGCCTCCGCATTATCGGCCACCGGCGCGCTTGTGCTCGACGGGGCGCTCTTTCCCGCCGACAGCGCGCGCGTCATCCGCGCGATGCCGGACGCGATGATCGCATCCGACGCCCGTAAGGGGCCGATCTCCACCGCCGCCATATTGGCCATGACCTTGACGAGATTATCCGTGGGCGCGCCATCGGCGGAGAACAGCGCGAGATCGTCGTCCGGCCCCGCAACCACTCCCGCGACGACGCGCGCCGCATA
>PQAN01000164.1 GCA_003105285.1 Methylocystaceae bacterium | reverse complement strand
GCGTTAGATTCGATCCACTAGAGCATTTTTCGCTTCTTACAGCAGAGCAACGTCGTCCCAATTTCTTGGAGTCGCCATAGGAGTCGACAGCTTGCGTAGCGATTCTGAAAAATCCTTTTGACCGAAGCCGGGCAGGCTGCCCATGCTTTAGGCGTATGGTAATTGAATTTCGTGGAGCAAGCGGCATGATCTACGCGCGAGGCGCGACAAACATGGGCGTTCGCGGTTCTTGTTTTGCCGCCGTGGTCCGGCCGAATCTCTGCGTGCTTGTCCTTCTCGCGACGCTTGCCGGAAGCGGTGCTCCGGCCGGAGCAGCCGAGAACTATCGTGGGCACGATCCCGACTCCTACGAGTGCAGTTCGGATTACCGCATTCTCAACCGATTTTCTGCGCTGCCGGCCGTTCCGGCGGCACGTCGTTGGTTGAACCAGAATGGTCAGCCCTGACAATGGCGGAACAGTGCGAAAAGCTAACCGGCGCAGACATTATTGAACTTGTGACCGGCGCCGCCCTGGCGGCGACAGTTGTCAAGCGGCGACGTTGAGGTTTAGAAATGTTCGAAACGGTTCACGAAAAAATATTTGGCCTCATATTTATTGTTCTTCTCGCCTTGAGCGTGATAACTGTTATCTATTCATCCGATAGAACAAAATACCCGAAAATAGATGCGCCCATGATTCTATTAGGCGCGGCTGTTATGGCGCTTTTACTCACGCCATTTCTAATGCTAATATCCCCAATCATTGAGGATTTATCCAGTTATGTTTCAGATGGTAATCAAATTGCAGTTAATAGACATTATGTATTTGGCTTTGTCGCGTGTCAATATGACGTTTTTTGTAATGAATATGGCGCATTTTGTGACAATGATTCAGTATTTCATCAGCTGGATATTCTCGCGGTGGCGGCGTGCATTATCGCGGGCCTCAGGATCGCGCTTTCTGCAGGATTGGCGTTGCTTGGACGCCCGTCAAGCCTCGAGCATGTCAAGGCGATGGAGCGTTCCAGTAAGGGCCCGCTAGGCCATGCTGTTGGGATTATTTTTCCTATAGTGGGTTTTTGGCTAGTCTCCAGTCCTGACGCATATAAAAGTGCCTTGCGTATAAAAAAATTACTGGAGCACCATCCGATGGTAATGCTTATTATCGTCGCGTTGGCATTTGTATTATCCGTGCAGGTGCTTACAGAAATAATATTGACGTATATTTGTTTGGCCGTTTTAAAGGCGCGGCGGGTTCAATAAAGTTAGAGAGTCCCCCGTGAAGTAACGCCATTCACGCTGGGATTGACTGATTATCCGACTAGTTCGCGGGGCGGCGAGCAAGAGGGCGCACAAAAGCCTCAGCCAGGCGAGGAGGCGGCGGAAGTTATAGCCGCAGCGGCGAGGACGGCGTTGGCGGCGTCGCCTTGCGCATGGGCGAGGTGGTTGCGGCCCATGCGATGGTCCGACTTCAGGTGACCGATGACCGGTTCGACGGCGGAACGGCGTCGTAGCTCGCGTTTGATCGCCTCGGTCACGCGCCGCCGCTGCCCCGAGACGAACACCCCGAACTGGTGCGTCGGCGGCGCATTGTGGCCGCGATAGCCGCGGTCGGCGACGACGCGCGCGATGCTCGCGCCGATCTGCTCCTCCATCTCGGGGAGCACGACGGCGAGCGTGTGGCCGTCGTAAGGATTGCCCAGCAGCGCCTTCACATGGGCGACGAACTGGCCGCCCTTCGAACGAAACAGCGTTGTCGCCACCGACACCTCGACGCCGAACTCGTAGGGCTTGTGCGCCTTGCCCTTGCCGATGCATTCGACCTCGGGCGCATGCAGGCTGTAGACCTTCCGGCCCCTCTGCTTCTGGCGCTGCTCGCGCACGCGCTCGGCGAGATAGAGCGGGCGGCGGAAAATGTCGCGCAGCGCCTCGCTGTCTCTGATCCGGCGCGCGATGTCGCGCTCGACGCGGCCGAGGAAGGTCCTGATCTTGCGCAGCGCCTTGCCCGCGCGCTTGAACTGTTTGGCGTGCGCATAGCGCTGATGCGCGATGAGGGCGTGCTTGCCGATCCGTTCATAGGACTGACGCAGAACGACGCCGTGCTTTTTGGCCAGGCGCACCAGCCGCTCGCGCGCGCGATGCATCAGATCTAGGTACGCGCGGTATTTCGTTTTGGGCGGACGCACCAGCCGCTCGCGCGCGCGATGCATCAGTCTGGCGTCGGTCGGAAAGGCGACGGCCTTCTCCTGCACGGTGGTGTCGACGATGACCTTGGAGAAGTCGGACGGCTTCGCGGCGCCGGTTCTGGTCGCGACCGAAAGGCTCTCCTGAACCAGCGCCGCGAGCTTCTCCTCGCCCATGCGCTGGCGCCAGCGCGTCAGCGACGAGCGGTCGAAGGGGAGTCTGTGCTGGAAGAACTCTTCGCCGCAGAAGAGCTGGAAATACGGGTTCTCCAACCAGCGATCGCACAGCGCCTCGTCCGAGAGATCGTGCGTGTGCTTCAAAATCGCGAGGCCCGCCATGAGCCGCGTCGGCAAGGGCGGACGTCCTGGAACGTCGGCGTAGACCGCCCCGAAACCGTTCTCCAGAAAGCCCCAGTCGATGGTCCGGGCGAGCTTGGCGAGCGGATGGCCCATATCCACGATCTGATCGAGCCGCGTCCGAAACAAATCCTTCTGCCCGCTGTCCCGACGCTCCTTCGGCCTCATCGCGAATCTCCCCCCATCGACGCCGACCGGGGAAGAGAATCACGACGCGAGCGCCAGATCAATTTGCAAGGAAACCTGACCGAAACCGCCAAGACCTTGCAAAAACGAATACTTCAAAATGCGCCAAAGGCCCCGCTATCCGGGGCGTTCAGAGCTGTTCACGGATGACTGCTGCCGGCGGTCTCGGCGAACATACAGGTCAACCAGCAATATGATTCCTTTTACGGAATACCCGGCACGCGGCAATTCTCGGCGCAGGCGACCGGAACCGTCAATGTTCCGATCTACCAGGGCGGCGTGGAATACGCCTCGATCCGGCAGGCCAAGGCGCAATTGGGTCAGGCGCGCTTTCAACGCCGACCTGCAGCGCGATTCCGTTCGCGCCAGCGTCGTTTCGAGCTTCGGCCAGCTCGCGACCGCCAGATCGTCGATCGCCTCCGCCCGGAGAGGGGTGAAAGCGGCACAAGTTGCGCTGAAAGGGGTGCGCGACGAAGCTCAATTCGGGCAGCGCACGACACTCGACGTCCTCAACGCCCAGCAAGCGCTGCTCAACGCGCGCGTCGATCTGATCTCCGCGCAACGAGACCGGGTCGTCGCCTCCTATGCCGCGCTCGGCGCGCTCGGCCGTCTGTCGGCCGAACGACTCGGCCTCGAGACGCCGATCTATGATCCGAGCGTCCATTTCGAAGAGAGCCGTTCCAAATGGATCGGGCTCGCTTCGCCGATAGAAAAGTGATGGAGTGGATGCCCCCTCTTGACGGCATCGCAATGTGCCAAGGTGGCGATGTTTGCGCATCCCACGAACGAAGAGGGCATCCATGGAAAAGGTTAGCATCATCGGTCTCGACCTTGCAAAGCGATCGTTTCAGGCGCACGGCGCCTGCGCCGCCGGCGGCGTGGCGTTCCGCAAGAAGCTTTCGCGCGAGAAAGTCCTCGCTTTCCTTACCGAACAACCGCACTGCGTCGTCGCCATGGAAGCTTGCGGGAGCGCGCATCACTGGGGACGGGCCATTCGCGCGCTCGGCCACGAGGTTCGATTGATCCCGCCCGCCTACGTCAAACCTTTCGTCAAGCGGCAGAAGAACGACGCGGCGGATGCGGAGGCTATCTGCGAGGCGGCGAACCGGCCGACCATGCGTTTCGTCGCGGTCAAAACCGAGGAGCAGCAGGCGCGAGCCATGCTGTTTCGCGCCCGCGATCTTCTGGTGCGCCAGCGCACGCAACTGATCAACGCGCTGCGCGGTCATTTAGCCGAGCATGGCGTTGTGGCCCCGCAAGGGCCGGCGAATGTGAAGGTTCTCGCAGAGGCGATCGAGGAGGCGACGACATCGCCTCCGCTGCTCGTCGTGGAGCTGTCGCGCGTTTTCCTCGAGCAGATCGATGGGCTGTCGAAGAAGATCGCCGAACTCGAGAAGGTGACGATTCACGAAGCCGCGCACGGAGCGACAACCCGCCGCCTGCAGACGATGCCGGGCGTGGGGCCGATTACGGCCATGGCGATCGAGACCTTCGCGCCGCCGATGGCCATCTTCAAACGCGGACGCGACTTCGCCGCCTGGCTCGGGCTCGTTCCCCGGCAACATTCGACGGGCGGCAAGCAGGTTCTTGGAAAAACTTCGAAGATGGGGCAACGCGATATCCGACGGTTGCTGATCATCGGTGCTACGACCGTCGTACGCTGGGCCTGCCGGAAGGGCGCGCCGCAGGGAGCGTGGCTCCAGCGCATGCTGGCGCGCAAGCCGCGGATGTTGGTGGCGATCGCGCTGGCCAACAAGATGGCGCGGTCGATCTGGGCCATGCTGACGAAAGGCGTGGATTATAGGGCTCCTGCGGCCGCCGCAATCTGAGCAAACGCGAGGATCCGGTAGCTGGAGGGACGTCGGGCGTGTGAGAAGGTCATCGAACGGTAAGGACAAATGATCGGTCAGATCCGGATCCGGAAAGCAGTCTGACTCACCGAGCCTTCAGCTCGCAAAAGTGATTTGCAACAGGTCCGCGCATCTCCATACCGGCCCGCGGTCATGACAGACCGCATCTCAAGGCCTGATACATGACCGCACCCGATCACACGACCAAGCCGCTAAAACTCCTTGCGCGAACGGGGGCATCCATACATGACTTGCGTAGCGCAGCCCCGCACGCCGATACTTGCTCCGAGTGATTTCAGTCCAGGCCATTAGGATCC
>PQAN01000163.1 GCA_003105285.1 Methylocystaceae bacterium | reverse complement strand
CGCTTCGGCGCAGCCGATTCTCTCGCCCCTCTCGAAGACGATCCGCTCATGTTTCTTCGCACGCGCTTTATACGTCCAGCTTTTGCGATTGTTTTTTTGAGCGCCGCATCGGCCGCCGCCTTCGCAGCCGAAAGCGACAATTCATCGCGCATCGAACGACTCGGCCAGAGCATCGAGAACATCGGGCGGCGGCTCGACGTGACGCAGCTCTTCAATCGCCAATCCGCCGATYCCGACGAAGAATCGCAGCCGCCCYCCCGCGAGGCGAGCGCGGCGAGCGTGCGGATCGACCGYCTGGAAAGTCAGCTCCGTTCGCTGAATGGGCTCGTCGAGCAGCTTCAGTACGACATTCGCAGGCTCGAGGATCAGTTGCGCAGGACGCCGCAAGACGCCGGCCCGCAACGCGGCGCGACGACCGCGCCGCAGACGCCGCCGGATCAAGCGGCGGGCAGCGCGAGCCCCGGCCCGAGCGCACAGGGTCTTCGCCGCGGCGACGCTTTCGATCCGAACCGCGATCCGAGCGCTGTCGGCGCGCCCCGCCCCTTGGGCGCGACGGCGCCGAGCGCCCCGCTCGCCGGCAATACGCCGGGTCCTTATGTGCGTCCCTCCGCTCCGAACGGCGCTGGCCCCGGCGCGTCGCCGGCGTCGGCGACCGTAGACCTGCGCTCGCCGGGCGCGCCGCTCGATCTCACCCATGGGCGCCTGAGCGAGGCCGGCTCGGCCGCGCAGCCCGCTCAGGGAAGCGCGCCTGCGCCGCAGCCACCGAATGCGGCGGCGCTCGGCGCGGCGCCCTCAGCGCCGCAGACGCCAAAAGACGAATTCGACCTCGCCGTCTCGCACCTTCGTCAAGGCGAATACGAGGCCGCCGAAAAGGGCTTTTCCGGTTTCCTCACCAAAAATTCCAAGAGCAAGCTCGCGCCCCAGGCGACTTTCGATCTCGGCGAGAGTTTCTTCCTGCGCGCGCGCTATCGCGAAGCGGCGGAGAAATATCTGGAGATTTCGACGAAATACGCAGCGTCTCCACAAGCGCCCGAAGCCATGCTGCGGCTCGGCCAATCGCTTCACGCCCTCGGTGCGAAGGAGCAGGCTTGCGCGTCCTTCAACGAGATCGCGGTGAAATATCCAGGCGCCGCCGCGCGGATCAAGGAGGCTGCGCAGCGCGAAAGCAAGAAGGTCCAATGCTGACGGGCGCCCATGCCCGCTGATCCCGCTCCTCTCTTAGACCCGGAATGGACGCTGGCGTCGCTCGCCGAGGCCGGCCCGCTGTTGCTCGCCGTCTCCGGCGGACCCGACTCCGTGGCGCTCATGCTGCTCGCCGCGCGCTGGTCGATGCGAGCGCGTCGCGAGATCGCCGTCGCCACCGTCGACCACGGCCTGCGGCCGGAATCTGCCGAGGAGACCCGGCTCGTCGGAGACTGGGCGCGGGACCTCGGTTTTGCGCATCACGCGCTGAGCTGGGACGGCGCGAAGCCGAAAACACGCATTCAAGAGCGCGCTCGCGCCGCTCGCTATCGGCTGCTCGCGCAATGCGCCCATGAGATCGGCGCAACGGCCATCGTCACGGCGCATCACGCCGACGATCAGGCGGAGACCATTCTGTTTCGCTTGACGCGCGGCAGCGGCGTCGCCGGCCTCGCCGGCATGGCGGCGATCTCGCGGCTCGGCGAGCTGTCGCTGATGCGTCCGTTGCTGGCTTTTCGCAAGCTCGAGCTCGAAGCCTATTGCGTCGCCTCGAACCATCCTTTCTTGCGCGATCCCTCTAACGAGAACCCCGCTTTCGCGCGCGCTCGGCTGCGGCGGCTGCGCGGACTGCTGGAGGACCAGGGCCTCGACACGCGGGCGCTGCTGCGCCTCGGCGCGCGAGCGGCCCGCGCGGAGGCGGCTCTCGCCTGGAGCGCGGCGCGCGCCGCCGCGAGCCTGCCCGCCGAGCGCGAGCCGGATCTTTTTCGCACCGGCGCCGCACCTCTGCGCACCCTGCCGCATGAGATTCTCCAACGCATCCTGGCCTCGGAGATCGCCCGCATCGGCGCGTCCCCGCGTATGGAGCGGCTGGAGAGGATGGTCGAGAAGCTGACGGCGGCGCTCGAGGCGGAAGCAACTTTGAGAGTCACGCTCGGAGGAACGCTCATCATGCTCGCGGACGAACAGTTGAGCATCGAGCGAGAAGCGCCGCGAGCCGACCGGCTGAGCCGAAAGCCCAAAAAAAGCCATGCGCGCTCGATCGAATGAGACGAAGAGAAAGCGGCGTCGCCGGAATGCTCGTAACTTTGGCGGGGAGCGCCGTTATTCCAGGGCTCGCTCGGAAGGCTCACTTGGCAAGAGGTCCTGCCGAGCCTAGATTACTCATAATGGAGTCCTCCCCGGGGATGGTCCCGAGCAGGAAACGCCTTTCGCAGGTTCGAAATGAACGCAAATTTCAGGAACATCGCCCTATGGGCGATCATCGGGCTGCTGGTCGTGGCGCTCGTCATGCTGTTCCAGCAGCCGGGTCAGCGTACGCCCATCCGCGACATCACCTTCAGCGAGTTGCTCACGCAGATCGACCAAGGCCGCGTCCATGACGTGACCATCGCCGGCAGCGAGATCACCGGCCATTTCTCGGACAATCGGCCGTTCACGACCTATGCGCCAAATGATCCCTCGCTGGTGCAGAAGCTGACAGCCAAGAATGTGTCGATCAGCGCGCGACCGCCGGCCGACGGCAATTCCTGGCTGATGACATTGCTGATCAACGGTCTGCCTCTCATCGCCTTTCTGGGCGTGTGGATTTTTCTGTCGCGCCAGATGCAGGGGGGAGCCGGCAAGGCGATGGGCTTCGGCAAGTCGCGCGCGAAGCTGCTGACCGAGGCGCACGGACGCGTCACCTTCGAGGACGTGGCCGGCGTCGACGAGGCCAAGCAGGACCTGCAGGAGATCGTCGAGTTCCTGCGCGATCCGCAGAA
>PQAN01000162.1 GCA_003105285.1 Methylocystaceae bacterium | reverse complement strand
ACCGCGTCAGCGGATCACGTAAGGCAGCAGGCCGAGGAAGCGGGCGCGCTTGATGGCCTGGGCCAGTTCGCGCTGCTTCTTGGCCGAGACGGCGGTGATGCGCGAGGGCACGATCTTGCCGCGCTCGGAGATGTAGCGCGACAGCAGGCGCGTGTCCTTATAGTCGATCTTCGGGGCGTTGGCGCCCGAGAACGGGCAGCTCTTGCGGCGGCGGAAAAAGGGACGGCGGGCTCCGGTGGTCATCAGAAGCTCTCTCCTTCGGCGCGGGCGCCGTCTTCACGGCGGGGACGGCGCTCGGGGCGGTCGCCCCTGTCGCCACGTTCGCCTCGGTCGGGGCGGGGGCCGCGACGGTCGCCGCGGTCGTCGTCGTCGCGCTTGCGCAGCTGCGCCGACGGGCCTTCCTCCAGCGCGTCGACGCGCAGCGTCAGGAAGCGCAGAACGTCCTCGCTGAGGCCCTGCTGACGCTCGACCTCGGCGAGAGCCGCCGGCGGCGCGTCGATATTGAGCAGCGTGAAATGCGCCTTGCGGTTCTTCTTGATCCGATAGGCGAGGGACTTGACGCCCCAATATTCGGTCTTGGTGACCTTGCCGCCGAGCGACGTGATGATGCTCTTGAACTGCCCGGTCAGAGTTTCGACCTGTTGCGGCGAAACGTCCTGACGAGCAAGATAGACATGCTCGTAGAGAGCCATTCGTCTTGCCTTTCCTGTTGGCGCGAGCCGCCTCGGCGCAGAGCCCTTCGAGCCTTGCGGAAAGGCTCGAGCGGGAAGTTCGAAGGCGGAGACACGGGAAGACGGGCGTGATAAGCCCTCGCCTCGAGGATATTCCCGAGGCCCTTCCGTTCAGCCCCCGGCCGGAGCGTCGCGAAGCGCGCTTTATAGCCGCATTCGCCGCCGACGCAAGAGCGCCGTCGATTCTGGTCGAAGGGGCGCCGCTAGAGGTTTGTACGGAGCGGGCGAGGAAAAACGTGGCTTTCTGTGGACAGGAGCGGTCTTGTCTGCTATCCCGCGCGGCACGGATCAGGCGCTCCGACAGCGCCCGGTTTACTATTCTCTATTCGAGACTCGACTCCACCCGGGCTCGCCGCCCTCAGACACAGGATCGCTTCGTGCAAGTTCTCGTCCGCGACAACAATGTCGACCAGGCTCTCAAGGCGCTGAAGAAAAAAATGCAGCGCGAAGGCATTTTCCGCGAGATGAAGCTTCGCGGCCATTACGAGAAGCCGTCCGAGAAGCGGGCGAGAGAAAAGGCCGAGGCCGTGCGCCGCGCGCGCAAATTGGCCCGCAAGAAGCTGCAGCGCGAAGGTCTGCTGCCCGTGAAGGCCAAGCCCGTGGTCGGTGCCCGCTGATCTCCTTTTCCGGCGGCTGTCCAAATCTCGCCCGATTGGCGAGCTTGTTTTTCGAGTACGGATCGCGCCGCGCGCGATCTTTAGGACGTCTCCAGGAGGATCGGACGGAATGGAATTCAAGCGAGCGCCGGCGGTTCGCCAGAATTCCCCGTCGCTTCGGCGGCCCGCGCTCATTCGCGTCGGCGCGCTCGGCGCGGCCCTGCTGACTCTCGCGGCTTGCGAGACGGCCGGAATGCTGCGTCCGCCGGGACGGGGCATCGCCGAAGTCGCCGACACCGATCCCAAGGCCGCCTCCGCCAATATCGATTCGCTCTCCGAGGTCATCCGCCGCAATCCGACGAGCGCCGAGGCCTACAACACGCGCGGCGTCGCCTATGCCAAGGGCGGCCATTTCCAGGAGGCGATCGCCGATTTCTCGCAGGCGATCAAGCTCGAGCCGAACAACGCCGCCGCCTTCACCAATCGCGCTCTGGCCTTTCGGCAGGCCGGCCGCAGCGATTCCGCGCGGCAAGACTTCGACCGCGCCGTCGACGTCAATCCCAATCACGCCCCGGCCTATGTCGGCCGCGCCAATCTGCTGCGCTCGCAGGGTAATCTCGATCAGGCGCTCGCCGATCTCGATTCTGCGATCCGGCTCAATCCGGAGAGCGCGCAGGCTTTTCACGCGCGCGGGCTCATCCATCAAAAGCGCGGCGACAATGTTCGCGCGGTGACGGATTTCGACAATGCGATCGACCGCGATCCCTTCGCCGCGGCGCCCTATCAGGCGCGCGGCGAGAGCCTCGTGACGCTCGGCAAATACGACAAGGCGATCGAGGACTTCAACGCGGCGCTCAATGTCGACAACAAGAGCGCGCAGGCCTGGGCCTGGCTCGGCCTCGCCTATGAGCGCAACGGCAATCGCGTCAAGGCGAGCGAGTCTTACCAGCGCGCGCTGGTGATCGATCCCAATCAGCCGATCGCCAAGCAGGGCGCGTCGCGCGGCTGAGCGGCCCATCGCGCGAGCCTGGAAAGTGAATAGCCGTCATTGCGAGCCGAAGGCGAAGCAATCCAAGAGTCGTGAGTCGGCCCCTGGATTGCTTCGCTGCGCTCGCAATGACGGGGGGCGGATTTTCGAGCGAGCCCGGGTCCCGCGCGGGCTGCTCACGGACCGCGGGCCTTCAGGCCCGCTCTCGTCGCCGCCTCGGCGCGGAACGCGCCGTCTATCCATTCGCACACGCGCGGAAAGACATCCGCCAATCCGATGACGAGATGCGCCCCGCCCGGCACATGCAGGAAAGTCTTGGGCTGGTTGGCGAGGTCGAACAGGCGCTGGGCGAGATTTATCGGGATGACCCCGTCCTGGTCGCCATGCGCGACGAGAACCGGAACGCGGACGTCGCGAATGGCGAGGTCCGAACGAAACTGGTCGACCATCAGCCAGCGCACCGGGAACAAGCCGAAACGCGCCTCGGCGACGTCGACCGCCGAGGAAAAAGGCGAGTCGAGCACGAGAGCGGCCGCCTCATGCGTGGCGGCGAGCGCCGTGGCGACGCCGGAGCCGAGCGATTCTCCGACCAGCACGATGCGCCGGCCCTCATAGCCGCGAACGCGCGCCTCCCGATAGGCGGCCTCGCCGTCGCGCATCAGCCCGTCTTGCGTCGGCGCGCCGGTCGAGCCGCCATAGCCGCGATAGGCGATGGCGAGAAGGCCGTAGCCCCTGGCCATCAGCGCGCGAAATCGCGGGACGCGATCGACGAGAGCGCCGCCATTGCCGTGGAAATAGAGGATCAGCGGGCGCCCGTCGGTCGGCGGCGCATGCCAGGCGACGAGCGTTTCTCCGTCATTCGTCGCGAGCCGCAATTCCTCGGCGCCGGTCAGGCCGGCGTCCCGCGGGGAGAGGAGGCGCGAATCGGGAAAATACTGCAGCCGGCGCTGAAACACGCCGAGCCCCGCGACGGCCGTGAGATAGATCGCGGCGAATGAGACCAAGGACCATTTCAGCAGAATCATCTCCGCCCCCTCAGGGCGTCTGGCCGCTCTCTTCCGCTTTGCGTTTCGCTTCCGCTCTTTCTTCCAGACGTAGGGCGATCCAGCCGGCGATCAGCACCAGGGCGGCGCCCGCGCAAGAGAAGGCGAGGTCGAAACGCTCCGGCGCGACGAAGCCGAGCTTCTCCCAGACGAAGTCGGTGGCGATGAGTTCGCCGGCGATCCAGCCGAGCAGGCCGGCGCCGGCCCAGACGAGAATGGGAAAGCGCGACAAGGCCTGCATCAGCAGCCCGGCGCCGAACACGACGATCGGCACCGACACGGCCAGGCCGAAGACGATCAGGGGCATCGAGCCGCGCGCCGCGCCGGCGATGGCGATGACATTGTCGAGCGACATCACCGCGTCGGCCATGACGATCGCCAGCACCGCGCCCCATAAATCCTCCTTGGCGGCGACATGATGCTCGGTCTCGTCGATGAGCAGCTTGATCGCTACGCCGAGCAGCATCAGTCCGCCGATCGCCTTCAGCGCGGGTATGCCCATGAGCTGGATGACGACGAAGGCGAAGGCGATGCGCAAGGCCACGCCGCCGCCGGCGCCGAGCAGAATGCCCCAGCGCCGCTGCTTGGGTGGAAGCTTGTGGCAGGCGAGCGCGATCAGAATGGCGTTGTCGCCGGACAGCAGAATATCGATCCAGATGATCTCGAAGACTTCGAAACCGACGGCAAATTGGTCGCCATTCATCAGATTTGTCGTTCCAAGGACGAGGCTCGCAAGCGCGAGACCCCAATCATACCGGATCGCGCCGCCGCCGCGCTACATTAATCGGGAGCGACCGGAAGGGACCCATCGTCTCCGCCCAAGCCGTCGGGGCTGCGCGCAATCCGGCCGGGAGAGACCCGATCATGTTCGCAAAAGCCATTATCTCGACCGCCGCCTTTTTGCTCTGCGGACCCGCTTACGCCGAGCCGCTCGCGAGCGACCCCGAGCGAGCGAAAAAGATCGAAGCCGTTCTGCGGCGCATAAAGCTTCCCGAAGGCTTCGCCATCGCGCTCTATGCTCTGGCGCCGAACGCCCGCAGCCTCGCCGTGGGGCCGGAGGGCAGAGCGATTTTCGTCGGCACGGACGAAAAGCGCATTTACGTGCTGACGCCCGGCGGCGAGCGCGCCG
Source organism: Methylocystaceae bacterium (assembly GCA_003105285.1). Lineage (GTDB taxonomy): Bacteria > Pseudomonadota > Alphaproteobacteria > Rhizobiales > Beijerinckiaceae > Methylosinus. The sequence goes on along the minus strand of PQAN01000162.1, from coordinate 12,315 downwards.
CCTCCGTCGACGTCCTTGCGGCGCAGATGAAATTCGTCATGCCGCACGGCCTGTGCTTTTCCAAGGACGGAACGCTGTTCGTCGTCGAGCGGAACCGCGTTTCGAGTTTTGCCGAGGCGGAGACGAAATGGCGCGAGCTCGGGGAAGGGAACGCGCGCGTCATCGTCGCGCGAGGACAGCTCATTCCCCCCGCCGAGCAGAGCCCGTTCCACTCGACGCGCATGTGCCGCGTCGGTCCGGACGACAAGCTCTATGTCTCGCTCGGCCAGCCGCATAATGTCACGCCGCGCGGGAAGCTCGCCGCCTATGATGAGATCGGCATGGGCGGCATGATCCGCATGAATCAGGACGGCTCGCGGCGCGAGGTTTTCGCGCGCGGCGTTCGCAATTCGGTCGGCATGGATTTCAATCCGGCCGACGGAACGTTGTGGTTCACCGACAATCAGGTCGATTCGATGGGCGACGACACGCCGCCCGGCGAGATCAACCGCGCGCCGAAGGCCGGGCTGCACTTCGGATTTCCGTGGTATGGCGGCGGCCATGTGCGCACGCGTGAATACGCCCGCGACGAGCCGCCGGCCGATGTGGTGTTTCCCGAGGTCGAAGAGGCCGCCCACGCCGCCGATCTCGGCATGATCTTCTATACGGGCGGGATGTTTCCGCCCTCCTATCGCGGCGGCATTTTCTCGGCGCAGCATGGATCATGGGATCGCGCCATGCCGATCGGCGCGCGGGTGATGTTCACGAAGATCGGCGCCGACGGCAGAGGCGGCGTCAGCGAACCCTTCGCGGAAGGCTGGAACGTGAACGAGCCGCGCTATCTCGGCCGCCCCGTCGATGTCGCGCAACTGCCGGACGGCTCGCTGCTGGTGACGGACGATCAGAACGGGGCGGTGTATCGGGTGAGTTATGGGAAGAGGTGAGGATCGTCTGCGGCCTGCCTGAAAGCTGTGGATATCCGGCCGGGAGCCACAATTGTTGCTCGGTTGCCGCTGACGCGAATCACAAGATTCGGTTGAATGGTTAAGATATAGTTTCCAGGCCTTCGAGGCAGACATGAGGTTCGTTCCCAGCCTTTCCTTTCTATCAGGAATGATCGCGCTCGCCGGATTGAGCGGTTGTGGTCTCGCTGTTCCCGATCTCAAGGAGCCGTGGGGAGCGGAAGGCGATAGTCGGCAAATGGTGAAGGAGATAGCGAAGAGCGTATATTTGGAGGTCGAGAATGCGGTCGGGTGCCTCGTAGAGGCCGATGCGGATGAGAGCACAGTCCGGCGCCATCATCACCAGCGCAAGATTGCGTGGTTCGATAATTGGGGCGTGCAATTATCACTCAATCTGACCGTCGATGAAGCCAGTTCGCTCAATCCCGGCGTTACGTTCAATACGCCGATGATCCCTGCGACAACACGTTTCCCGAACAACATAACCGTTCCGGCATCGCAGCTATACACCCTCGGACTCGGTGGGAAATTTTCCTCCCGTGCTCAGCGTATCGATAAAATAAGTGCGTATTTCGATGTGCAGACCCTCATCGATAACTACAAGGCGCGAGACAAGGAATACCACAGATGTGCATACAACGATCAGGTGGTCACAGAGGCCGATAGATCGACGATCACGTTTGCTCACGATTCGCCCAGCCCGACGGCCAAATTCGAATCTCTTCTCATCACTAGCGATTTGAAACTAGAGGAATGGCTTTCGGCCGCTCTTTTTCTCGAGACCGTGAGCGGCGCGAAGGACGTGTTGGAAGCGAATTTCAAGCAGAACGTTATTTCTCACGAAGTCAAATTCGAGGTCGTTTCAGACGGAAACATCACGCCGAGTTGGAAGCTCGTCCGCGTGTCTGCAAACACGGGGGCCCCATTTTTTGGAGCCAGCAGAAGCCGCGTGCATGACCTTATTATTACTTTTGGACCAAAGGCTAAGCAGCCTTCTCCCGCCCCGCATAAGGCGCAAATCGTATCCGACTCGACTGGAAAGCCGATTAAGACGACGGTCGCGTCCAAGGCGGCCGCCGAACGCCCGGCAGGACTTTCCGAAGACGCCCGAAATTCGCATCTCGCGTCCGAAATCGGTCTTGCTGTCGCTAACAGTCTTAGAGGGCTCACTCAGCCGTAGAGAATCCCCGCTGCTGCATTAGCGGGTGTAACCTAAAGGCCGGATAACAACGCCCGCCCATCGTGCCCCGTGACCAACACATCGAGTAGCGCGCCCGCCGCCGCGCCCGGCGTGCGCAGCGGCGTGAAATCCGCCGCTCGCGCCAGTCCGCCGCGCTCGGTCAGCACGCGCAGGCTCTTCCCGCATTGCGCGGTAAGATGACGTGCGAGCGCCGCGTCGCCGGCGGCGCGCAGCCGCGCCGCGCGCTCTTTCACGACGCGGCCGTCGACCGGCGGCATTCGCGCGGCCGGCGCGCCCGGGCGCGGCGAGAAGGGGAAGACGTGAAGATGGGTGAGGCCGCAGTCCTCGACGAGATCGAGCGTGCGCGCGAACATCTCTTCCGTCTCGGTCGGAAAGCCGGCGATGAAATCGGCGCCGAAAACGATGTCCGGCCGCGCCGCGCGCAATTCGCGGCAGAAGCGGATGGCGTCCTGCCGCGAATGGCGGCGCTTCATGCGCTTCAAGATGAGATCGTCGCCCGATTGCAGCGACAGATGCAGATGCGGAGCGAGGCGCGCTTCGTTCGCCATGCAATCGAGGAGCTCGGCGTCGGCCTCGATGCAGTCGATCGACGACAGGCGCAGACGATCGAGCGCGGGCGCTTCGCGCAGGATTTCGCGCGCGAGGCGGCCGAGCGTCCAATCGCCGGCCCGATAGCTCGTCAGATCGACGCCGGTCAGCACGATCTCCTTTTTGCCGGCCGTAACGAGCCGGCGCGCCTCGGCGAGGACGTCATCGGGCGCCGCCGAGCGCGACGGCCCGCGCCCGAGCGGGATGACGCAGAAGGTGCAGCTATGATCGCAACCGTTCTGCACGGCGAGAAAGGCGCGCGTCTGGCCGTCGCTGGCGCTCGCCGCCTTTTGCGTCGCGCCGCGCTCGAAGACGAAGCCGTCTTCCGGCGCGCTCGACGCGACATTCTCCTTATGCGCATTGCCGAGGACGCGCGTTACGCCGTCGATCGTCGCAAAGCTTGCGGGATCGATCTGCGCCGCGCAGCCGGTGACGAGAATGTCCGCCGTCGGCCGCTCGCGATGCAATCTGCGGATCGCCTGGCGCGCCTGGCGCTGGGCCTCCGCCGTCACGGCGCAGGTGTTGACGACGACGAGATCGCTCTTTCCAGCGTCACGCGCTCTGCGGGCGATCGCCTCCGATTCGACGATGTTCAACCGGCAGCCGAAAGTGATGATCTCGACTCGCGCGCTCACGCCGCCTCGTCCTCGAACAGGCCCGGATCGAGCCGTGTCTCGAATTCGAACTCGACGGGACCGGTCATCAGCACATGGTCGTCCTCGCGCCAAAAGATGACGAGATCGCCGCCCGGCAGGCGCAGGCGCGCCTTTCGCGCGCTGAGCCCGGCGCGCGCCGCCGCGACCAGAGTGGCGCAGGCCGCCGAACCGCAGGCCTTCGTCGCGCCGGTCCCGCGCTCCCAGACGCGCAGCAGAATGTCGTCGTGCGAGGCGACGCGCGCGAAGGAGATATTGGCGCGTTCGGGAAACAGCGGATGATGTTCGAGCGTCGGACCGAGCGAAGCGAGATCGACGGCGAGCGGATCGTCGACGAAGAAGACGGCGTGCGGATTGCCCATGTTGACGGCCGAGAATTCCCCCGGCGCTCCGGCGACGGGGGGCGTCAGGACGACATGGCGCGTGTCGGCCTGTTCGCTCGCCAGTGGAATCTCGCGCCAATGGAGCCGCGGAGGCCCCATGTCGACGGTGAAGACCGTCTCCGCCTCGCGCGTCGCGCGAATGGGGCCGGCGTCGGTCTCGAGCAGGAGCTCGTCGCCCTCGCCGGCTTGCGACAGGATGAAGGCCACGCAGCGGGTCCCATTGCCGCAGGCGTTGGAGAGCGAGCCGTCGGCATTGTAGATGCGCATGAAGGCGCGCGCGCCGTCGCTGCGCGGTTCGTGCAGCGCCATCAACTGGTCGTAGTGGAGCCCCGGGGCCCGCGCGATGGCGCGCGCTTCCCGAGGCGTCACGTCGACGCCGGCGCCGCGCAGATCGAGCACCAGAATTTCATTGCCGACGCCGTTCATGCGGAAGATCGGCCGGTTGTCGAGCGGACTGGTCATGAAGTCGTTCATTTCCTGTTGCAGTCGTATATAGAAGAATCGATTGCGACGCGCCACGGCCGGACACGCCGTCCTCGGGCGGAGAGGACCAAAGCATGAGCTCTTCGAATAATGACAGCGGTTTGGGGCAGAGCGTGAAGCGCCATTGGCGATGGCTCGCCGCGCTCGCGGTCGTCGCCCTCGTCGGCGGGGTCTATGCGGAGAGAAAGCTCTCGCCCGCTTCGTCTCCCGCGCCGTCGCCGGCCTCGCAGGAGGCGCAGGCCCCGGCCGCTCCGGCCGCGCCGCAGGCTCCCGCCGGCGCCTTGGTTCCCCCGCCGACGCTCGATCTCAACGAGCCGCAGACCGGCGCCGGAACGGACACGGCCGTCGAGTCGCTCGCCAGCCAGACGATCGACGTCGCCGCGCGGCCCGTCGCGACGCTGCGCGGGCAGGGAACCTGGACCGAGGGCGCCAAGACGCTGTCGGAGGCCATCGCCAAGGTGGCCGCCGCGACCGACAAGGCCGGTCTCGCCACGGCCGGCCGGCCGCTCGTGGTGTTCACCGAGACGAACGACAATGGTTTCCGCTTCGAGGCGATGATTCCCATCGCCAAGGCTCCGGACGGCAAGGCCAAGCTGGAGAATGGCGTGGAAATCGGCGCTTCGCCCTCCGGCAAGGCGCTCAAATTCCAGCATCGCGGCCCCTATGACGACATCGACTCGACCTATGAGGCGATCACCGCTTTTCTCGACGAGAAGGGTCTCGACACCAAGAACCTGTTCATCGAGGAATATCTCACCGAGTTGAAGACCGGCGAGGACGAGGGGCTGGAGATCGACATCTACGTGTTCTTGAAGTGAGTCGCGGCAAAAGCGTCATTCCCGATGCTCGCTTTAGCGAGCGATCGGGAATCCAGCGCAATGGCGAGAATTTCTTGTCGTTGCACCTGGATTCCCGGTCGGGCCTTCCGCCCGGGAATGACGACTGCGGGGGCCGCTAAATTTTAGGCCGCTCTGAAGGCTCGCCTCGGAATTCTATCTCGTTTCGACGCCTTCCGGGCGATATTCGAGAATGTCGCCGGGCTGGCAGTCGAGCGCCTCGCATATYTTYTCSAGCGTGTCGAAGCGCATGCCCTTCACCTTGCCGGATTTGAGCAGGCTGACGTTCTGCTCGGCGATGCCGATGCGCTGRGCGAGATCGCGCGAGCGAATCTTGCGCTTGGCGAGCATCACATCGAGATTGACGATGATCGGCATGTCTTCGGCTCACACGAATTGCGCATGTTCGCCGGCGATCTCGGCGGCGGTCTTGAAGATCTGCGCGAGCGCGATCACCATGAGAGTGAATATCACATAGAGCAGATCGTCGAGCCTGACGAAGCCATGATGGCTCTGCTGCGCCGGGAGATGAGCAGCGAGCGCCAGAATGATCGCCGAGCGCGTCGCGACGTCGACGAGCACGGTGACGAAGCCGAGAATCCCTGCGCGCCGCAGCCAGAGAGCCGATTCGGCGGTGAAGATGCTGCCGCGCAGATAGAGGCTGAACACGCGCCACAGGCAAAAACAAGTCACCGCGACAAAAACCCAGACGGCCATGTTCGACGCCATGGCGGTCGCATATTGCGCGGCCGAGGCGCCCGAGACGTCGATCTTCATGACCATCTGAAAGTGACGTTCGACCCGTCCGTGATCGGACCAGAAATCGAGAATCGCGAAAAAATCGGCGATCGCGAATCCGATGACCAGCGCGCGGATCGTCTGGCAAATCCAACCGATCCGGCCGCGCAGGGCGGAGAGATGCGTGGTCTGCGAAATGGCGGCGGTATCGCTCATTAAATGCTTCCTTCCTGATTGCGAATTGTAGACGAAGCGACATGCCCGTCGCCCGTGCGACGCCTAATCCGCTCGGTCGCCGAGATCGGAGACGAAGGCCTCCCACGACCGGCGAGGGCCGGCGCCGAATTTTTCCTCGAACGTCGCCGCGAACGGCTCGCCCTCCTCGATGCGTTGCAAAAAATCGGCAAAGGCCGCCGCATCGCGCCGACGCAGCCAGGCGACGAACATCGCCGCCTCGCGATAGGCCAAGCGATAGACCGAGAGCCGTGTTTCGAAAAAAGAGCCGTGCGGCGGCTCTTTGACGAAATTCACCGCGGTGAGGTTGAACAGCGAGCCCTCGTTCGCGATGGCGATGGCGTAACCATCGGCGATCGCCTCTCGCGCCGCTTGTTCCGACACTCCCTCGGCGCCGCCGCCGTCCGAAACGATCACCGCCAGTCCTTCGTTGAACCAGCTCGGCAGACGAGCGAAGGCGAGGGGCGACAGCCAGCCCTGCAGATGCGCATGTGACAATTCGTGGGTCAGCACGGCGCCCATTCTATCGCGGTCGGGCCCGCATAGCGTGGGCGAGAGCGTCACCCGTCCGAGAAAGCTCACTCCACTCGGCTTCGACGCGCCGAGGCCATTGGAGCTGGCGTAAGATTCGGGCGACGCAAAGACGCCGACGTTGACGTCGTGTCGAAACGGCCGCCCATGCGCGGCCTCGACGACGGCAACGGCGCGCGGCAGCAAGGCGGCGACGCCGAAGGCGCAGTTTTCCGCTCCTTCTTCGAAGCGAACGCGCGGATCGCCGGGAACGGGCGAAAGGCTGGCGGGATCATGAGCCAGCGCAACCGCGATATGTCGCAAGGCGGGGATCGACGCGACCACGCCGCCCCCCGTGAGCAATAGCGCGCTCGCTGAGAGAGCGGCGATTTTCATCAGGCGAGCAGGCTTCATATCGATGTCCTCGAACCATCGCGCGGAGCCGGCGGTGGCGATGTCGCGATAAAAACAGTTTGACGCATACAAAATTTAATGTCAAATATGAAATTATTCTCGATATAGATGCAGGGGTTCCTATGCGTAACATTTTTTTGCCCGCCGCGCTGGCGCTCGGCCTCTCGGCCTGCAACGACGGCGTGCCCTTGTCGACGCAGTGGAAGCTGCGGTCCTACAATCTCGCCACGGCCGACATCGCGCCTCTACGAATCGCCGTGGCGGCGCCCGACTGGATGGAGCCGACGCCCGAAAAGGGGCGGGTGGTCGCCGACTATTGGCGGGACGAGGAGCCGGGCGCCAAGCGGGCGCTGACCGTACGGTTGGCGCGCGCCGCGCATCGTGAGGACGCGCAGGCTCTGGCGCAGCTCGGCGGCGAGCCGGGGCGGCTCGCGATATTCGAGGCCGACCGGCGTGACCTCGCCGCGATCCGCGCCGCGCAAGACGAGGGGCGGCGGTGGAAAGAGGAAAACTCCAAGGGGCGCGGCGATCTGCGTCTCGACGGCGCCCTCTATTGCCGGCGCGGCGAGATCCCTAAGGGCCCGATTCCGATCGACATCTATGTCCATACGGACGACGAGATCGGCTGGCTGCCCCTGCTGACGCAATATGACGCGCATCGACCCGGGTCCGACGAGAAGAAGCTGGACGAGTCGCTGCCGCCTTGCGCCAAGAGGACCGCGCGCATCGACGCCTCGACGGCCGGCAGATGACGAGCGCGACCGCCATCCGCGCGTCGCCGCGCGGCTGACTGCTTCTCGATTTCACCCCCCTCTCTGTCTCTCTGCGCCGCCGAAACGAGCGTTTCGGCGAATGCCTTCTCTTTCGACTTTTTCACGGGAGTAATCATATGAAATGCGTTCTCACCTCTTCGCTGGTTCTCGCCTTCGCCGCCTCAGCGGCGAGCGTCGCGCCGGCGAGAGGCGCCGATCTTCCGGCGCGCACCACCGCTCCGGCGGCGCCTCTCCCCACCTTCGCCTTCGAGGGATTCTACTTCGGCGGTCAAATCGGCGTCGCGGGGACGGCGGACCGGCTGCGCGACATCTACAGCCCGACCGGCGCGACGCTCGCGAGCAAGACGATCCATGGGGGCGGCGTCATCGGCGGCCTGCGCGCCGGCTATGACTGGCGCTATGGATCAATGGTGCTCGGCGTCGTCGGCGACATCGACGGCGCGCGGGCGGTCAGCTCGGAGACGACGATTTTCGGCGAGAATATCAAGCAAGTGATCGGCGTGCAGGGCTCGCTGCGCGGCCGCGTGGGCTATGCTTTCGATCATCTTCTCGTCTATGCGACGGGCGGTCTGTTCCTGGCCGATGTCTCGCGCCAGTATCGGGCGGCCTTTCTCGCGGATGATCAGAATCACATTGCCGTCGGGCCGACGCTCGGCGTCGGCGCCGAATATGCGCTCGACGATCATTGGCGCGCCAACATCGAATATCGCGTCAATGGACTGGCGACGCGCCGCGAATACGTCTCGCCGATCTATCCTGGCGCGAAACTGCGTCAAACGGGCGGGGAAGGCGAAATCAAGCTCGGCGTGAGCTATCGGTTCGGCAACTGAGCCCGAGCGGATCGCATTCCGTCATACGATTTCCGGCTGATCTGTTCGCCCGTCATCGCGAGGAGCGGAGCGACGAAGCGATCCAGGAGCCGCCTCGAGACTCTGGATCGCTTCGCCTTCGGCTCGCGATGACGGGACTGTTCATGAAGTAATCATCCGGAAACCGTATAGGACCGAAGCGCCGCGATATGTGGACGGCCCCGCGCCGAGCTTCGCTCGCCAAAATGCGGCGCGCTCCTCGAGAAGAAGGTCGCGGAAATGGGAGGGCTCTTCCTCCTCCAATCGCTCGAGCGGCTCGAAGGCAAAGTTCTCCTCGCCATGCGCCGACCACGCCTCGGAGAGGCTTCGGCTCGAATGCGAGCCGAAGCGCAACGTGAACCGGATGCGGTTCTCCACGGCGTCGAGATTTTGAGTTCGGCCGACCCATAGCTGGCCCGAGGCAGCGCAGCGCAGGGCGTAGATCCCCGCGATGCTCCTGCGTTTCTTATAGGCGTCGACCGCGGCTTTCCTGTCTTGGGCTCTCATTTTCGGACCTTTCATTTATCCGGGTAATATTGACTTAGAAAATTACCCGGATTAAATAAAGCCCATGTCCGACGCCATCTCCCATTCGACCGAGCTTTTTTCCAAGCCTTGCGCCGCCTTCGCGGATGGCCGGCTCCTGGCGTCCGGCCCGTTGGCCGAGGTCGCCCTAGCCGTGAAGAAAGCAGCCGGAGGCGCCGCCGGCGTCCTGGTTTTCGATGACGCGACCGGTCGGGTCGTCGACCTCGATCTGCGGGGAACGAAGGAGGAGGTCCTCGCCCGGCTGGCCGGTACGCCGCTGGGAGGCTGTCCGTCGACGGAGGCCGCGTCCTCGCCGGACGAGCCGCGCGGCCGGGGACGCCCGAAGCTCGGCGTCATCGCGCGCGAGGTCACTTTGCTGCCGCGCCATTGGGAATGGCTCGCCGCCCAGCCCGGCGGCGCCTCCGTGACGCTCCGCAAGCTCGTCGACGCGGCCCGGCGCGAGGGAGCGGAAAGGGATCGCGCGCGCGCCGCGCAAGAAGCGGCCTATCGCTTCATGTCGGCCATGGCGGGCGATCTGCCCGGCTTCGAGGAGGCGATCCGCGCCCTGTTCGCGCAGGATCGCGCACGCTTCGTCGCCCGGATGGCCGAATGGCCGGCGGACATACGCGATTACGCCCTCCGCCTGTCGAGCGCATGAAAGGCGGCAATGCGACGCGGCGAGTCGTCTCGCCCGAGCCGTCTTGCAATGATTCGTCGTCTGTCGCATTGATGCGGCCGTCATCCGTTCGCGACGAGGATTTCCATGCCGCTCTACGCCTACCGCTGCGCCGCTTGCGATCATGAATTCCAGACGCTGGTGCGCGCCGACGACACGCCGGAATGTCCCGCCTGCGGGAGCGTCGACCTCGCGCGTCGGCTGTCGCTCATCGCCAAGCCGGCGGCGGGGGGCGACGTCGGCGAAGCGTCCTGCTCCAGCTTCGACGCGCCCGGCGGATGCGGAGCCTGTCCCGCTTTGGCGGACTGCGGGTGACGGTTCGGCCCGGTCGAAAGAAAACAAGCGGATTGACCTGTTGACTTCGCCGAAGAGAGTGAGATTCTTTTACCGATACCGATCCGCCGAGGGCTTCGCCTCGGGGCGCGAGCGGCTTTTGCCGCTCGCATGTCGGTCATAAAAGGTTTATGACGCCAACCATCCGATTTCGTCCAAAGGAGAACATCCATTCGCCGTCCAATGAAAGGCACCGCGGCCCCGCAGAAGGAAGGTCCGCGCATCAACCGGGAGATTCGCGCGCGCGACGTGCAACTGATCGACTCCGAAGGCAAGAATCACGGGGCGGTGCCGTTTTTGGACGCCCTCGCTCGAGCCGAAGCGGCCGGCCTCGATCTCGTCGAGATCGCGCCGAATTCCGAGCCGCCGGTCTGCAAGATCCTCGATTACGGCAGATATCGATTTCTCGAACAGAAGAAAGCCGCCGAGGCGCGCAAGAAGCAGAAGATCGTCGAGGTCAAGGAGATCAAGCTCCGCCCGGGCATCGACGAGCATGACTATGGCGTCAAGATGAAGGCCGTTCAGCGCTTCTTCGAGGAAGGCGACAAGGTCAAGGTCACGCTGCGCTTTCGCGGCCGCGAGATCGCCCATCAGGACATCGGCTACCGCCTGCTGACGCGCGTCAAGACGGAGACGGCGGGGATCGCGAAGGTCGAGCTCGAGCCGTCGATGGAAGGCCGTCAGATGATCATGGTGCTGGCGCCGCGGTGACGCATGGAGGACGGGGCCTCGATATGAGCTTGCCGAGGCCGCGTCTTTGGGTCTTTGTTATTTTCATGTCGAATCTGCGTTCTCGCGGGCTCGGGCGGAGCCTCGCGCCTCTCATGGCGTTGCTGCTGTCGCCTGCGGCGCAAGAGTCGCGCGCGCAATTCGCCTTGCCGGGCGCGATCGCGCCGGCGCCGGCCGGCTCGGTGGTCGCTCCCGCCGAAACAGGCAGAGCCAAGCCGCGCGGCCAGGGGACGGCGACGCCGGTCGCTCCGAAACTGCCGGGCGAGGACACGATCGTCGGGCGGACCCTCTATCTGGACGGCTCGCGCAGCTCGATCGAATTGCAGCGCCAGGGCGCGACGCTCGAGGTCGCGAAGCTCGCCTTGACCGGCGACCGGCTGTCGCGCTCGGGCGAAAGCTGCCGTGTCGAGGTGACCGAGGCGCCGCTCAAGCTGCTGCCCCGCGAGACGGGGAGCGGACTGCGCCGCTACGACGTCGATTTCCCCGCCTGCCCTTTCAGCTTCGAGGCGCTGGACGGCGCCATTCTCGTCACCAGCGAGCGAGGGGCGTGCGAGCTCGCGAAGGCCGATTGCCGAACAGATCTCAATGGCCTCTGGGGCATGGGCGCGGCCGAGTTCGACCCCAAGCGCGCCAACGACATGCACGCCCTGCGCGCGCGCGTGGAGCAGACGGTGCGCAATGATTTCAAGGCGCTCTACGACAAGAACAAGGACAATAAGACGCTGCGCAAGGAGCTCGTGCGCGAGCAGGCCGGCTTTTCCTCGCGGCGCGAGGAAATCTGCCGCTCCTATGTCGAGGAGGCGGATTTCGGCTATTGCGCGCTGCGCGTGACCGAGGCGCGTGCGCTCGCGCTCGGCACGCAGCTCGCGCAGGGCTTCAAGAAGACCGCGAGCGAGGCCGCCGCCGGCGGTAGGAAAAAGAGGTAGTCGGCCTCCTTTCCCAAACCTCCCGGCCCTCGTCGACGTTGCGCGAGCGCCGATCGTCAGGGTTCTCTCCCGCAAAACGGGGGAGTGACAAAAGGGAGGGGCAAACCTTTCTCTCTCCCTCACCCGCCCTTGCGCATCAGCATCCCCTTCGCCGGATCATAGGCGAGTAGCGCCCCGGCCATGAACACTGTCGTGAAGCCGGCGACGAGGCCGAGCGAGTCCCAGGCGACCTTTTGATAGAAGGCGAAGCGGATCAGCTCGACCGCATGGGTGAAGGGATTGGCGAGGCAGACCCAGTAGAGCCAGGGACTCGACTCCCGCACGCGCCACAGCGGGTAGAGCGCGGAGGAGGCGAAGAACATCGGGAAGATGACGAAATTCATCACGCCGGCGAAATTCTCGAGCTGCTTGATCACTGACGACAGCAGCATGCCGAGCGCGCCGAACATCAGCCCGACCAGAACGAGCGCCGGCAGCACGGCGAGATAGCCGAGCGGCGTCGGCGGCTCGATCTCCCAGAGGAA
>PQAN01000161.1 GCA_003105285.1 Methylocystaceae bacterium | reverse complement strand
GGCGGCGATGTCCCACGGCTTGATGCCGCGCTCCCAATAGCCGTCGCAGCGCCCGGCGGCGACGGAGGCGAGATCGAGCGCGGCGGCGCCGATGCGGCGGACATTGCCCGTCTTCGCCATGACGGCGGCGAGCTCCGTCTGGAAGCGTGGATGGTCCTGCAAGCGGGCGAGCGGAGGAATCCCGCAGGCGACCATCGAGTCGGGCAGCGTCTTGCGCGCGGCGACGCGCATCCGGCGATTGTTGAAATATGCGCCCTGGCCCTTTTCGGCGACGAACAGATCGTCGCTCGCCGGATTATAGACGMGGCCCGCGACGAGCTGGCCCTCGCGCTCCAGCGCGAGCGAAATGGCGAAGATCGGAATGCCGTGCAGGAAATTCGACGTGCCGTCGAGCGGATCGATATGCCAGGTGTGGCTCTTGTCGCTCCCTTCGACCGCGCCGCCTTCCTCCATCAGGAAGCCATAGCCCGGACGGGCCCGCGACAATTCCTCGAACAGCGTCTTTTCCGCGCGCCTGTCGGCCGCCGTGACGAAATCGCCCGGGCCTTTGACCGACACCTGCAGATTTTCGACCTCGCCGAAATCGCGCTTGAGGCCACGCCCCGCCTTGATGGCTGCAGCCGTCATGACGTTCATCAATGCGGATCTGATCATGGCGCCTCGGGAGAAGAGCTGAAAAGGGAGGGGGCTTCGGCGCGCTTCAAATGCCCCGGCGGCGTGGGGCGCGTCAAGCGCGAGTGCGCGTTGACGGAGAGTCCGGGCGCTTCGCCCCTGCGTGGCGTTCAGGAATCGTTGACGTCGATGTCGCGCATGAGCGCTCGCGGCCGGGCGCAGGCCTTGGCCTTCACAATTTCGAAAGCGGAGGCCGGCAAATCTCCCTGCGTTCTCGGGACGGAGACTTCTCGTGGAGAATTCGATGGCCTCGCAGCCGACCGCTACAGGCGTTCTCGAAACCGGCCGGCGCGAACGGCCGGCCGCGCCGCTTCGAAAAGCAGGCGAGCGCCCAGGCGTCCGGCCGCGCCCCGCGGCCTTGCGGCCGCCGACTTCGGCGCGCCCGTCGTTCTCGCAACTGCTGCGAGTCTGCCTGCTCGTCGTCATCGGCTGCTTGTGCGTCACCCTCATTCAATCCGTCTCGGCCAGAGCCGACGAAGCGGCCGCCTCGGACCTTTCCAGTCCTGGCGCACAAAAATAACAGACCAGCTCGAGAAGTTGAAAATTTGCAATATTTCGCCGCCTCCAAATCCGGACGGGGACTTCGACTCCGCGTGTAGGCAATATCCTCGGACCACTTCATGTCCTGGTTAAGGTCAGGAGATAAAGCTCGATTTATCATTTAGATAAAGACAACTCATAATCTTTCGCCTGAACTCTCTTGCCGCCTCGCGCCTCGCTTTTCGACGCCGGAGGCGTCGCGCGTCGCCCCCTTCTCGATTAAGGTTAAGCAAAACCTAATAGGGCGTTCCCGAGAAAAATGGGCTAGATAAGGAGCAGTAGACAAGCCGGCGGCCGTCAGCCGTCGCGCGTGAGCGTTCGAGAGCGTATCAATGGTGCAAGCGTCGGATTCTACAGAGAGCGTGCAGTCCCCGGTCTCCTTCGTGGAGAAACTCGCGGGATCGGAGGCGTTCTGCGCCATGTTCCGCGAGGGCATGGGGCTCGTCGAGGAAGCAGCGGCCTATCTGGACGGCGCCGGCCGCGAGGAGGCGAAAGCTCTGCCGCGCATCGAGGCTCTGGCCTATGCGGCCGAAAGCATGCGGCTGACGACGCGCCTCATGCAGATCGCCTCATGGCTGCTGCTGCAGCGCGCCGTGAATCAGGGCGAGATGACGCGCGTCCAGGCCGCGAGCGACAAGCACAAGGTGAGGCTCTCTCCGCAGGAGCTCGCGTCCAATCCCGACGTGTTTTCTCATTTGCCGCAAAGATTGCGCGAACTCGCGCTTCAGTCGGTCCGCTTGCAGGCGCGGATCATCCATCTCGACCAACTGATCTATGGAGGAGCGACGAAGCTCGCGGGCATCCCGCCGTCGAGCCCCGTCGCAGCGCAATTGGAGCGGCTGCGCAGCGCCTTCTCGCCCGGCCATTGAGGCGGTGGGAAAGAGCGGGACACGCGAAATGGAAAACGCCGCGCGAACACAGCGCGGCGTTTTTTTTACGGGACGATCTCGGCGTCCCCTCCCTGGCCCTCTCAGGCGAAGCGGGGAGGGGGAGACGAGGCTGAGGACGCCCGACGTAGCCTCACTTCTTGCCGAAGGACAGATTGCCGAAGCGGGAGTTGAAGCGCGACAGGCGACCGCCGCGGTCGAGCAATTGCTGCGAGCCGCCGGTCCAGGCCGGATGCGTCTTGGGGTCGATGTCCAGATTGAGCGTGTCGCCTTCATTGCCCCAGGTCGACCGCGTGAAATATTCCGTGCCGTCGGTCAGGACGACCTTGATCGTGTGGTAATCGGGATGAATATCCTTTTTCATCTTCTTGTCCTTGCATGAGAGCGGGACGCTCGACTTTCCGCGCAATGGCGCGTCGCGCTGGCGGCGTTTGGCCGCGCTCTTAGCGCAATGCGCCCGAAGGAGCAAGTTTGGCCGCCTCGCCGGCAGGAAAAAGAATGCCCGAAGCGCTGCCTTCGAGATCAGGCCGCCAGCAGACGCTGGACCTCGTTCACCAAATCCTTCAAATGGAAGGGCTTGGAGAGGATTTTCGCCTGGCGGGGAGCCTGATTGTCGGGATTGAGCGCGACGGCGGCGAATCCGGTGATGAACATGACCTTGATGTCGGGGTCGAGCTCGGTGGCGCGGCGGGCGAGCTCGATACCGTCCATCTCCGGCATGACGATATCGGTGAGCAGGAGCTCGAACGGCTCGACCCGCAACTGGTCGTAAGCCGACAGCCCGTTGTCGAAGGAGGTGACGGCGAAGCCCGCCGTCTGCAGCGCCCTCACGAGGAAGCGGCGCATGTCGTTGTCGTCTTCGGCCAGCAGGATTTTCGCGGTGGTCTTGTCGGTCATCTCGCTCCTCGCATCATTCAAGCAGCATAGAGCCGCAGTTGGGTAAAAATCGGGTGAAAAAAGCATGAGGTCACGTTAACTTGGTTTCGACGTCGATGTCCGGCTCCGGCATTTATTTCGCGTAGCCGAGACGAAAACACGGGAGCCTTTGCGCCGATGGCGCTATGCTTCATCGAAATGACACGGGTCCTCGGACGTGAGGATTTGCCGCGAGGTATGGTCGAAATGAGTTGCGGGCCGACGACAGATCCTGAACTTGCCGAAGCATTGGCCGCGAGCGTCAGGCCGTCGGACCCCGAGCTTCGGCAGCCTTTCGAATTGGCGGAGCCGGAGGAGCTCACGAGCCCGCTGGTGTTTTCCTCGCCGCACTCGGGCGACGTCTATCCGGCGCGCTTTCTGGAGAGCTCCAGGCTCGACGTCGTCAGCCTGCGCCGTTCCGAGGACGCGCATGTCCATGCGCTGTTCGGCCAGGCGACGGCGGTCGGCGCGCCTTTGCTGCGCGCCCATTTTCCGCGCGCCTATCTCGATTTGAACCGCGAGCCCTATGAGCTCGACCAGAAGATGTTCGAGAGCGCTCTGCCGGATTTCGCCAATACGCGCTCCTTGAGGGTCGCGGCCGGCCTCGGCACGATCCCCAAGGTCGTCGCCGACGCGCGCGAAATCTATTCGGCGCGGCTGCAGGTGGAGGATGCGCTGCATCGCATCGACAGTCTCTACAAGCCCTATCACCTCGTTCTGCGCCGCCTGATGGAGCGCGCGCGTCGGCGTTTCGGCGTCGCCGTGCTCGTCGACTGCCACTCCATGCCCTCCAATGTCGCGAAGGAGACCGCGACGTCGACGCGCGGCGAAAAGCGCCGGGCGGATTTCGTCATCGGCGACCGCTTCGGCGCCAGCTGCTCGGCCGACATCGTCGACGCCATCGAGAGCCGCCTGCGGCAATGGGGCTATCACGTGCAGCGCAACCGGCCCTATGCCGGCGGCTTCATCACCGAACATTACGGCAAGCCCGGCTCCGGCTGGCACGCCGTGCAGATCGAGATCGCGCGCAACCTCTATATGGACGAGTCGAATTTGCAGAAGAACGACGATTTCGAGCTGATCGCCGGCCGGCTCGGCGAATTGACGCGCCTGCTCGCCCAGATCGTCGGCCCGCGCGAGCAGCGCGCCGCGGCCGAATAGGCGCTGCCCCGCACAATGGGCGCGCCGAGGGGAGGCCATATGACAGCCGTCGATTTCGAGAAATTCGTCGAACGTCTCGCCGATGTGTCGGGCGAGGCGATCCTGCCGTTCTTTCGCACGAGCCTCGCGGCGGAAGACAAGGCGCGCGGCGGCGCCTTCGATCCGGTGACAGAGGCCGACCGCGCCGCCGAGATCGCCATGCGCCGCCTCATCGAGGCGACGTTTCCCGATCACGGAATCATCGGCGAGGAATTCGGCTCCGCTCGCGAGGACGCCGAATATGTCTGGGTGCTCGACCCGATCGACGGCACCAAGAGCTTCATCTGCGGCCTGCCGCTATGGGGAACCCTGATCGGCCTCGAGCATCGCGGCCGGCCCTGCTACGGGCTGATGCACCAGCCTTTCACGCACGAGCGATTTTCAGGCGACGGCGAGGCGGCCGTCTGGCGCGGTCCGTCGCGGCGGAACGCCGGCCATCATGCGATCGAGGAGCGCAAGCTGAAAGTGCGCGACTGCGCGCGGCTCGCCGACGCCACTTTGATGACGACCTCGCCGAAGCTCATCGCCGACGATCTGCTCGACGCCTTCCGCCGTGTCGAGAACGAGACGCGCCTGTCGCGCTACGGCGGCGACTGCTACGCCTATTGCGCGCTCGCCGCCGGCCATGTCGATCTCGTCATCGAGACGGGGCTGAACCCTTACGACATCGTCGCGCTCATTCCGATCGTGGAAGGGGCGGGGGGGATCGTCACCACCTGGAGCGGCGAATCGGCGGCGCAGGGCGGGGCGATCATCGCCGCCGGCGACCGGCGGGCGCACGAGGCGGCGTTGAGGTTGTTGGCGGGGTAGTCTGGTTGTGACCCATCTCGGACCCTGCCATCGCCCTGATCGAGACGCGCCGACTCCCTAATGTTCGCAAGAGAACTCTATGCGAAATATCTACATTATTTGAATTAGGTGTGGCGCATCCGAAGTTTTGATTTCGCTTACGGCGGTCGTTCCGCTATTCGTCTGCTATGGCAAAATTTCCGGAGACCGTTCTCGTTACCGGAGCATCCAGCGGAATGGGGAGAGCGCTTGCCGTCGCCTATTCCAAGCCTGGAAGGACGCTCATTCTGATCGGTCGGGATGTGCAACGTCTGGAAGAAGTCGCCGAGAATTGTCGTTCGCTCGGCGCCGCAATTGAAATCGGCGCCATCGACGTCCGTGATCGGCAACGAATGCACGAATTTATTCTCAGAATGGATGACCGACACCAAGTCGATCTCCTGATCGCGAATGCAGGTGTGTCAACTCTCCTATCACGCGAAAATATAATCGAGGACCATGAAACGACTCTCTCGACTTTCGAAATCAATGTCTTTGGCGTCATTAACGCCGTTCAGCCGATTATACAGCGAATGTGCGCCAGAGGAGCAGGCCAAATTGCGCTTATGGGCTCTATGGCTGCGCTTCATGGTCTGCCCTATGCACCCGCCTATTGCGCAACCAAATCAGCAATTCATCTCTATGCAGAATCTCTGCGAAGCTCGCTGAGCAAATACGGTGTATTGGTCAGTTTGATCATTCCCGGCTTTGTGAGCACTCCCTTCAACGCCCATCTCTCGGTGCCGAAGCCGATGGCGATGAGCGCGGAGCGTGCGGCCATTATCATTCAGCAAGGGCTCAGGAACGGCAAGGCCCAAATCATTTTTCCGCGCATGCTCTATTTTGTGATTCGGGCGCTATTACTGCTCCCATCCGAACTTGTCGATGCGATCCTAATCCGAGTTGCTGTCAGCATTCGAGATACCGACAAACTATAAGCGAAGGCGTTTGGCGCAAAGGAGCCCTCGGCGAACGCCCGCCCGCTCCCGGCGCTATGCGGAACATCGAGCCCCTGCGAGCGCCTCGCTTCACGAAGACGACTTCGGTCAGTTCTGATCGAGCGTGGAGACGATCTCCTCCACTCTCTCCCCCGGCACGAACGCGTCGAACGCCGCCCAGAACTGCTCGCGCAATTCGTCCCGCTCCATCAGCACCTCATGCCGTGCGCCGGGGATTTCGACCAGCGACGCGACCGGCAGGCGCTGCGCGAAGCGTTCGATGGCGCGGGAGGAGACGAGGCGGTCGCGGCCGCAGGTGAAGACGAGCGTCGGCGTGTGGATTTCGCGCGCATATTCCGGCGCGGCGAATAGCGTCATCTGGCGGAAGGCGGCGTTGACCCAGCCGATCGTCGGGTCGCCGACGGCGAGTTGCGGCGCCGTTCTCAGCACGTCGGCGTTGCGGGCGAGACGCGCCGCATCGGAGGTGAGCTTGTTGCCCGCGAAGTTTTCCTCGACCAGCGAGCCCCCATCGCCGCCCGGAATGAACATCGCGCCGAGGCCGAACATGTCTAGAGTGTCGGCGAGCGCACGCGCGCCTTTGGGGAAGCGCAGTCCCTCGACATCGATCATCGGCGCCGTCAGGACCAGTCGCTGGAACGGCGAGCGGCCGGAATGGGCGCGCTCGAGCAGGATCGCCGCGCCCATCGAATGGGCGAGCGCGAACCAGGGCTGTGGGCAGAGGCGCTCGACGAGCCGATGCAGGAAGGCGTCGAGGTCGCGCTGATAGAGCGCGAAATCGTCGACATGGCCCTTGCGCGCATTGGCGAGCTCGCGCTCCGACCCGCCCTGGCCGCGCCAATCCAGCGTCACGACGTGAAAATCGCGCGCGAGCAGCTCGGCGATCGTCTCGAAATATTTCTCGATGAATTCGGCGCGGCCCTGAAACACCGCGATCGTGCCGCGCGGGGCGCCGCCCGGCGCAAAGCTCGCGGCGCGCAAGACTCTGCCGTCGCTCGTGCGAATGGCGGCGGCCGAGCCGGCCGGCGGGATGGGATTGTCGGGCGTCGCGACGAGTTCCAACTCTTCGTCTCCCTGGCGCCTCCGTCCGGCGGAAGGGCGTTTGCTTCGACTCCTCGTATCTTATCGCACCTAAGGTCGATCGGCGCAAAACGCCGCGAGGCGCGGGGGCGCCGCGAAGTCCATGCGCGCATTGACGATCATGTCGACCTTGCCCTTCGACGAAACAAAATAATGCAGAGGCGTGAGGACCTCGCCATTCGACGTCGCGCCGACGAACGCGCGCAGAATGTCATATTCGCCGGGGTCGGAGGCCATGCGCTTCGACACGCCGTAGATCTTCCACGGCAGCCCGAAACCGCGAAATTTCGCGAGGTCCTCGGCGTAGTCCTCGAATCGCGACGAGACGAACACGATGTTCCATTTGTCGGGACAAGCGGCGGCGATCTTGTGGAAGCCGGCTATTTCCGCGCGGCAATTCGGGCACCAATGCGCCCAAAGGGTGATGAGGGTCGGTTTGCCGTTGGCGAGCAGCGCCGTCAAATCGAGCCTCGCGCCGCTCGCGTCGACGAGCTCGATGCGGCGCAGCGACGCCGTCATCTGTTCTTCGCTGGCGGCGCGGTCGATCCTCTGTCCGATGATCTCGGCGGCGACCGGGGCGCCGCCGAGCAGGAAAAGCACGGCGGCGAGACGAACGGCGGACGGGAGCACGATCGGACCTCCGTGAAGGCGAAAGCGAGTGTCGACCGGCGCGCCCGCGAGGGACGCGCCGGCGAGCGTCAGAACTTCAGCGTGACGCCAGCATAATACGAACGGCCGGGGCCGGGAACCGGGCCATAGGCCAACGGCGTCGTATTGGCGTAGCTGTTGGGTTTGTAGCCGGCGTAATAAAAGCCGCCGAGCGGCGGGAAATAGCGCGTGTCGGCTACATTCTGTATGCCGAGGTCGAGGCGCAGATTGTCCCATTCATAGCTCGTGCGCAGATTGAGCAAAGCGTAGCTCGGCGTCTTGAACTCGTTGCGCACGACGGCGACATGCGTCTTGCTGTCGACGAGCTGCAGCTCGATTCCGCTCGACCAGCCCCCCAATCTGTGATCGAGCGAGAAGCGCGCATTGAGCGGCATGATGAAATAGAGGCCGTCGCCGGTGTCGAGGTTCTTTCCGTGAACATAGCTGATGACGCCGGATAGATCGAAGCGCCCGAGCTCCGCCGTCTCGGACAGCTTCACGCGGCCGGAGACGTCGAAGCCATAGAGCTCCGCCCGATGATTGCGAAACTGCAGGATCGGGAAAGTGAAGCCTCCGGGAACATAATATTTGCCGCCGGGCGTCCCATATTCGTTGAACTGGCCGACCTTGTCCGC
>PQAN01000160.1 GCA_003105285.1 Methylocystaceae bacterium | reverse complement strand
CCCGTGCCGGATTCGCCGCGCAGCAGCACCGTCGATTTGGCCTTGGCGACGATGCGGATTTTTTCGACGACGGCGCGAACCGCCGGGCTCTCGCCGACGATGCCCTTGATGCCGTCGAATTTCGCGTCCGAATGGCTCGGCCGATCGCCCTTCTCGAGCCGCGCCTTCTCCTGCATCAGGCGATCGCGATCGCGCGCGATGAGCTTGTGCAGCCGCAGAGTCTGGCCGACCAGATTGGCGATCATTGTCAGAAAGCGGACGTCGTGGTCGAAACGTACCGAAGATCTGTCGCTATAGACGCGGTCGACGGTCAGAGTGCCGACGACGACGTCGCCGTCTTTGATCGGCACACCGATCAGCGAGAAAGGCTGGCCGTCCGTCGGGCCCCATTCGGAGAGGTCCGTGCCCTCGAACAAGGGCGAGGCGGCGACATTTTCCACGACCAGCGGCATCTTCGTCGCGACGATCTGGCCGACCGCCCGCTCCGGCAAATGGTCAAAGAATTTCTTCGCGTTGACCTCGCTCCAGCCGGAGCCGACGACGATCTCGGGATCGCCGTGCGCGTCGAGCAGGGCGATCAACCCATGGCGCATGTCGAGAAAGCTGGACAGCAGCGCCAGGACGCCGGCCAAAGTCTTTTCCAGCCGATTGGGCGACGCCAGGAGTTTCGAGATTTCATAGATTCCGACGAGAGCGGATTCGCTCGGGTCGAATGCGCGAGCCTGCGCCGTGTTCATGCTGCTACCAGGTTCGTATCCCATCGACGTACCTGACGATGTGCGCGGGAATCGATAATTCACCTTGGAATGTTTAGCAACTAACGTGCCGTCCTTGTGGCGAATTCTGCGACATGCGGCGATCGATCGCAGGCCCAAAGCCTCGAGAAATCAGGCAACTCCTTGCGCCAACTCATAGATGACTGTCCAGCCGACGCTGCCGCGAGGGTCGAGCGTTCTCAGAATTCTCAATATATCGAGCGCTTTGTCGCGTTTGCCGCGCTTCAGCTCGATGAAGCTGAGCGCCTTCAGAGTGAACAGCGCAAAGCGTTCGGCGGCGGCGCCTGCCGCATTTTGAGGCGGCCAGAGCTCGGGGTCGCTCGGCCAGCCGGCCTGTCGCGCCGCCTCCCGCATCCCCTCGTTGGCGACCGT
Source organism: Methylocystaceae bacterium (assembly GCA_003105285.1). GTDB lineage: Bacteria > Pseudomonadota > Alphaproteobacteria > Rhizobiales > Beijerinckiaceae > Methylosinus. Next base: position 10,200 of record PQAN01000160.1, on the reverse strand, counting down.
CCAGGCGACGTCCAGATTGCCCATATAGGTATGTATCTTGTAGAGGCAATAATAAGCGGGCAGCTCCTGCGGCGAAAGCGCGAGCGCCTCGCGAAAATAGCGATCGGCCGCGTCGGCGTCGCGGCGGTAGGCGGCGACGCCTTTCTGCAACAGCGCGTTGACCTCGGGCGAGAGCTCGCCGAAGTCGATGAGATCGGTGTCGGGCGTAAAGTCGTTCATGGCGCGCTCGCAGGCAATTGCCGCGCCAACGAAAACAACGAAAACGTAGAGCCCCTTTCCGGAGCTCGCGCCGCAGCGGGCCTTTTTCGCACCGATGGCTCGACGCCCGACGCGGGCGCACGGAACCGCGAGGACGCCGGTCGATCTTCGATCGGCGGCGAAGACTCGAAAGAAACGCTCGCCGCGCTCATCGACATGTCGATCCGCGAGCGCGTGCGGTCGTTCTCCTCCGACTCGTGATTCTATGGAGCGTTCGATTCGACGCGTCGTCTCCCGCGACGGGCCGACTGCGACGGCCTGCGATCTCTTCCGCTTCCACGCGTCTTTTTCTCGGGCCGCGACCATGTGTCGTCTTGCCGACAGGTCTTCCCGTTGATTCCCGACATGTGTCGGAAGTTGGACAGGTTCCAAACAAGTGAATTTAGTTCTCTCTTTTCAATTGATTAGAAGAATATTCCTCGATGGCATGCTTGTTGCGATCCCGTGGGCCGGACACCGCTCCGCGACAATGCCGGCGCTAAGGGCTTCAGTCGGAATTATCGCGACTGCGTTCCGCAAGGGTTTGAAACTCTTCAACTCGTGAGGAACCGAACATGGACGATTCTCATTCGCTCGAATCCTTCGACGTCGCTCAGGCCGAGCCGCTCGACGCCGTCATGCAGAAGATCGCCGAACACAAAGGTTGCGGCACATCCGGCGGAAGCGGCAAGGCGAGCTGCGGCTCCGGCGCCGGCGAAAACGATCTCCCTCAGGAAATCTGGGACAAAGTCAAGAATCATCCCTGCTACAGCGAGGAAGCGCATCACCACTACGCGCGCATGCATGTCGCTGTCGCTCCGGCCTGCAATATTCAGTGCAACTATTGTAACCGCAAATATGACTGCGCCAACGAGTCGCGCCCCGGCGTCGTCAGCGAGAAGCTGACTCCGGAGCAGGCCGCGAAAAAAGTTCTCGCGGTCGCCTCGACCATTCCGCAGATGACCGTGCTCGGCATCGCCGGTCCGGGCGACCCGCTCGCCAATCCGGAAAAGACCTTCAAGACCTTCGAGCTGATCTCCAAGACGGCGCCGGACATCAAGCTGTGCCTGTCGACGAACGGTCTGGCGCTTCCCGATCACGTCGACACGATCGCCAAATACAACGTCGATCACGTCACCATCACCATCAACATGATCGACGCGGAAGTCGGCGCGCAGATCTATCCGTGGATCTTCTGGAACCACAAGCGCGTCTACGGCAAGGAAGCCGCGCAGATTCTCACCGATCGCCAATTGCGCGGCCTCGAGATGCTCACCGAGCGCGGCATTCTCTGCAAGGTCAATTCGGTGATGATCCCCGGCGTCAACGACAAGCATCTCGTCGAGGTGAACAAGGCCGTGAAGTCGCGCGGCGCGTTCCTGCACAACATCATGCCGCTCATCTCCGCTCCCGAGCACGGCACGGTGTTCGGCCTGAACGGGCAGCGCGGTCCGACGGCGCAGGAGCTGAAGGCGCTGCAGGACAGCTGCGAAGGCGAAATGAACATGATGCGGCATTGCCGCCAGTGTCGCGCCGACGCGGTGGGTCTGCTCGGCGAGGACCGCAGCGCGGAGTTCACCACCGACAAGATCATGGCGATGGAAGTCACCTATGATCTCGACAGCCGCAAGGCCTATCAGAGCAAGGTGGAAGAGGAGCGCCTCGCCAAGGTCGCGGCCAAGAACGCCGAGCTCCAGACGCTCGCCGGCGAAGAGGCGGCCGACGTCGAGATCCTCGTCGCCGTCGCCACCAAGGGCAGCGGCCGCATCAACGAGCATTTCGGCCACGCCAAGGAATTCCAGGTCTACGAGCTCAGCACGTCGGGCGCCAAATTCGTCGGCCACCGCCGCGTCGATCTCTATTGCCAGGGAGGATACGGAGAAGAAGACAGTCTCGATACGATCATTCGCGCCATCAACGATTGCACGGCCGTTTTTGTCGCCAAGATCGGTCACTGCCCGAAGGACACCTTGCTCGAGGCCGGCATCGAGCCGGTCGATCAATATGCCTTCGAGTTCATCGAGCAGTCCGCGATCGCTTACTTCAAGGACTATCTCGATCGGGTGAAGCGCGGCGAAATCACGCACACTGCGCGCGGCGACGCCGACATTCGTCAGGGCGCCTTCATCTCGGCCTGACGTCGACCGACTAACACACGCTCGATGGAGGAGCAAGAAAATGACGTATAAGATCGTTGCTTCGCAGTGCACGTCCTGTTCGGCGTGCGAAGCGGAGTGCCCGAATGTGGCGATCTCCGAGAAGAACGGAACCTTCGTCATCAACCCCAAGAAGTGCACCGAGTGCATCGGCTATTTCGATGTTCCTCAATGCGTCGCGGTGTGCCCGGTCGACGACACCTGCGTCATCGACACGTCCTTGCCGCGCTATCAGCCGACCGGGGGAGTGGCATGAACATCTCGTTCACTCCGAAGGCCGAGAAGTTCATTCGTCGACTGGTCACTTTCGACGGCGGCCCGGGCTACGGCCTGAGGCTGCTGGTCTCTCCGGGCGGATGTTCGGGCATGTCGGCCGAGTTTTCGGTCGAGCCGGCGCCGCGCGAGGGCGAGCAGGTCTTCACCTTCGACAGCTTCAAGCTGTTTCTGCCCGCGCAGAGCCGCCTGCTGCTCGACGGCGTGACGATCGACTTCGCCGAGACCGCGACCTCCACGGGCTTCGTCTTCCATGATCCGAAGGCGAAGGCCTGCGGTTGCTCGACGCAGGGCGCCGTTCAACTGCCGGAGTCGGCGTTGACCTGACGGGGAAGGATGCTTCATGTTGGCCGGAGACGACGCCGTTCACAGCGGAGCCTTCGAGGCGGACGCCGAGATTTTGTCTTCCCCGGTCTTCGGCGTCGGCCTGCCGGCCGACGCCGAGCGTCACCTGCGTGAAGCGGCTCTGTCTTATCATCTCGGCGATGTCGCCGAGGCGCATTTGTTCGAGGCGCGTCGATCGGCGCCGTCACATGTGGCGGTGCTGATCGGCCTCTATAGATTCTACTTCTACAAGGGACGCCTCGAAGAGGCGCTCGGGATCGCGAGAAGCTGTCTCACTCGCGCGGCGATCGACAATTCTTTTCCCATGGATTGGCGCGCGGTTCAGCGGGGCGACGCCGAGTTCGGCTCCTTCGACGCGGTCCTTCCGCGCTTTTTCATGTTCGTGCTGAAAGGCTACGCCTATCTGCAGATGCGTCTCGGCGAATATGAAGAGGGACGGGAGGCGCTCGTCAAGCTCCTCGATCTCGATCCGACCGACCGCATCGGCGCTGGCGTTCTTCTCTCCGTTCTCGATCGCATGGGGGAGGAAGATGTCGACTGACGAGATCGACGAATCGATCGACTGGCTCGGCGAGCCGGTCGATTGCACGGCCTGCCCGCACGAGCATCTGTTGGCTAAGGAGCGCTGCAAGCCGTTGCGCGCCTGCGTCTTCGACCGATATGCGAGACGCATCGATCGGTTCTTCGACTGGAATCCCGAACTCGGACGGCTCTATCTGTCGCATCCCTATTTCGAGGTGCGCGCCTGCGCGGCGAAGGCGGCGGAAGTCTTCCTTCTGCCGGCGCTGCTCGACGATCCGGAGGAGGCGGTTCGCTGGAGCGCGGCGCGGCGCCTGCCCAATCGCTATCTTCTGAGACTGCGGAGCGATCCGCATCGCGAAGTGAGGATCAGAGTCGCTCATCGGCTGGAGAGCGTCGATCTTCTGCCGATGATCAATGATCGCGACTATTATGTGCGGCAGACGGTGGCGAGGCGCATCTCGCCCGATCTGCTCATTCTGATGATCGACGACGCCGACGTCGAGGTCCGCCGCGTCGTGGCCGGGCGCATCGCGCCGCAAGCGCTGAAGCGGCTCGTGAGCGACGTCGACGCGAGCGTGCGCTTCGAGGCCGCCCAGCGGCTCGACGCGGCGAGTCTGCGCACGCTCGTCGCCGATCCGGACTGGCGCGTGCGCTACGAGGTCGCGCGGCGGGCCGATCTCGGCGACATCACGCCGCTGCTCGGCGACGACGACCCGATCGTGCGCGAGACCGCGGCCGAGCGTGTCGAGAAAGCGAGCGGCAGGCCGGGCCCCAGAGATTTCGACTCCAAATCCAACCACATCGAGGAGCGGATATGAGCAACATCAACCGTGACGACGGCGCGGTCGAACTCAATGATCCTCCGGCCTTCAATTATGGGGAAAAGGTGCGCGCCAAGCGCATGGTGAGAAACGACGGAACGTTTCCAGGCAAGGATGTCGGCGAGCTGCTCGTCAAAAAAGGCGAGATCGGCTATGTCACCAGCATCGGCACCTTTTTGCAGCAATTCTATATCTACGGCGTCGAGTTCGTCGAAACCGGCTACAAGGTCGGCATGAGGCGCAAGGAGCTCGATCCCGTCGAGGAGACGGTCGAGGCGGTGAAATGAGTGAATCATCCGGGTCGAAATTCGATTGGGGCATGCGGGTTCGCGCGACGATCGACCTGTTCAACGACGGCTCCTATCCGGAGCACGAGGCGGAGGCGCTGCTCGTGAAGGCGGGCGATCCGGGCGAGATCGTCCAGGTCGGCCGCCATGTGGAGAGCGAGACGACGATCTATCTGGTCGAATTCGGCGACAAGCTCGTCGTCGGTTGCCTCGAGGAGGAGATCGAGCCGGCGTGACCGACCCGCCTGGGGCGCGCCGCCGGGCACGACTATTGCTTGTCGCTAGACGTCCATCAAACCAGCGAGGCGCGACTTGAAAGTCATGATCCGTAGGAACTCCGAAGGCGTCCTTTCCGTCTATGTGCCGAAGAAGGACCTCGAGGAGCCTGTCGTCGAAGTCGAAAATCCACAATTGTGGGGTGGGGCCGTCACCCTCGCCAATGGTTGGAAATTGCAATTGCCCGATCTCGCGGCGGAGACGGCGCTGCCGATCACCGTCGAGGCCAAGAAGCTGAGCGAAGACTGACAATGGGCATCGGCGCCGACCAATTGACCCTGATCGACGCATTCCTGGAGACGGCCGCCGCCGACCACGCGGCCGTCTCGGGCTTGCGCCGGCTCGCCCCGGGTCTCACCGCCACGCGTTGCGACACGACGGACGTGCGGGATGAAACGCCGTTTCGCAGCTATGCGAAGGTCGATCTCTTTCTGTTGGACGGGCGTGATCACTGCGTGAAGATCACGTCCGATCCGAGCGTCGCGACCGGAGTGATCCTGGCCCCGAGAGGTGAAGGCGCATGAAGACGACCTTTCTGCCGCTGAACGATCCGGATCTGGCCCAGGCCGACCTCGACGCCGTCAACGAGACGCTGGTGTCGCCGCGATTGTCTTCCGGTCCGGTCGTCGAAGAATTCGAAGGCGAATTCGCCAGATATCTCGGCCGCAAGCATGCGGTCGCCGTCCCGAGCGGCGCGATCGGACTGTGGCTGGCGTTGCGCGCCTATGGCGTCGGACCCGGCGACGACGTCGTCGCCTCGGCGCATTCCTTCCGCGAGACGACTCATGCGATCGCTCTCGCCGGCGCCCGGCCGGTCTTCGCCGATATCGACTATTGGGCGGGAACGCTCGCCGTCGACAAGGCCGAGAAGGCCATTACGGAGCGCACGAAAGCCATCGTCGCCGGCAATACGAACGGCCATCCCGCCGCCTGGGGCCCGTTTCGCGAGCTCGCCGCCGCCCGAGGCCTGACGCTGATCGAGGATTCGACCGAGGCGATCGGTTCGGTCTATCGGGGCGCGCTCGTCGGCACCTTCGGCGATTGCTCGATTTTCGACTTTTCGCAACCCGGCGTGCTGGCTTGCGGGGAAGGCGGAATGATCGTCACCGACGACGACGACCGCGCGGCGACGCTGCGGAGCCTGCGCAGCCACAAAGTGGAAGAACGCTCGTCGGTCGTGCTGGGAGCTTTCCCTCCCCTGCAGGCGCAGATGAGCGAYATCGCGGCCGCGCTCGGCCTTTCGCAGCTTCGCCGGCTCGAGCTGCTGCTCGCGCGGCGCAAGCGCGTCGAGAGCTGGTTCTTCCAATATGTCAAATCCTTCGAAGGGATCAAAGACCCCTATGTGGCGCCCGAGGTCGACGAGGTTCACTGGTTCCTCTATGTCGTCCATCTCGGCACGCGCTTTTCGCGCTCGAGCCGCGACGCTATCGTCGAAGATCTGCGCAACGAGGGCATCGACGCGGCGGCTTATTCCCATCCTCTGCATCTGCAGCGATATTATTTCGATCTCGGATATCGGCGCGGCAATTTGTTCGTGACCGAGAAGGTCGGAGAGCGCGCCGTCGCCCTGCCGTTCCACGCGCATTTGAGCGAAAACCAGATCGCCTTCATCGTCGGGACGATGAAGGACGCCTCCATCAATGTGGGCGCCGGAACGGCCATCTATCTCTGAGCGTCTTTCGCGGGCGGACGAGGCTGTGTCTCGTCCGCGCTTTTTCTCAGGACCCGCTCGACCGTCCCCGCATTTCACGTCCCGTTCGAGAATGTCTTTGTCACGAATGCGACGCGCACGCCCGCGGCGCGACGAGACGGCTCGCCGGCGCTCGAGCGATCCGCCGAAGCGCGCCGATGTCTATCCATAAGTCTATGAAGAAAAAATAAGATTTTGCCTCCCGCCAGAGGGCGCCCGTTTCCGCGCCCGCCTTTTTTAGAGTGGTTCAAAACTTGCTGGTGTCGTTTCCGTGTGAACCACAGGCAAGGAGGAGTGATCGATATGCCGGTACTGACCATTCTGCCGTCAGGCAAAACCGTGGAGGCGGAAGCGGGCAGCAGACTGCTGGACGCCATCGTCGCCGCAGGTGAGGCGATTCTCAGCAAATGCGGCGGCGAGGCCAAGTGCGGCTCTTGCCACGTCTTCGTGCAGGAAGGCCGCAAGAGCCTGTCGAAAATCCAACGTCTCGAAAACGACAAACTCGACACGATCGTCGGCGTCGGTTCGAAATCCCGCCTCGCCTGCCAGGCGCTCTTCGGAGCCGAAAACGTTACGGTCGAGTTGCTCGGGTTCGGCTCCGGAATCTAATTCGAACTGAGAGGACTCGTCATGAGCACCGCAGTGATTATTCATGTCCGGTTCGCGCCGGACGGCACCGTCACGGAAATCGGCGAGCGCCCGGTCAGCCTGAGCGCCCAGCAATGGTTCGACAAGCTGAGCGACAAGCTCGGCACGGAGTTTCAGTCGCTGTCGGGCGGACGCGGCGTGTTTCGTCTGACCTCCGACGATCTCGACTCGCTCCAGGCGGGCGCATTGCAATAATTCGAGTAGAGGACGCAGGGTCCGATGAGAGGAGAGATCCAGTGCTGAGCGAAATAGGACAGGCATTTCAGCGAGGCGACGTCATTCCATATCTCGGGCCCGGCGTCCTCACGCTCGTGCGAGACGCAAACACGGTTCCGTCGTCGCCCGAAGAACTGGTCGTCAAGCTGACGGCGAACGCCACGGTGCCGCACAAGATCCGCAACAATCTGACCGCGGCGGCGCAATATATCGAGAACTTCAAGCATCGTAAGACGATCGTCGCGGCGATGACGAAGGCGTTCGAGCCGTCGCCGTCGCCGACCGTCTTGCATCGCTGGCTGGCGGAGAGGCCGTCTCTGCCTCTTCTGGTGAACGCCTGGTACGACGACCTGCCGCAGAAGGCGCTCGCCGAGCGCGCGAGCTGGGGCATCGTCCAGGGCGTGTCGCAAGCCGAACATTTCGGCATATGGGTGAACTACTTCCGCCCCGACGGCTCGCTCGTTCCCGGCAAGGAGAGGGTGCAGGACGGCTCCGGCGCCAAGGCGCCGGCCGACGCCCCGCAAGAGACGCTCGCCTGGCAAACGCTGCTCTATCAGCCCCTCGGCTCGGTGACGCCGGCGGCCAATTACATCGTGTCGGATTCCGACTATGTCGAAGTTCTGACGGAGATCGACATTCAGACGCCGATCCCGGAAGCCGTGCGGTCGATCCGCAAGGCGCGCAATTTCCTGTTCCTCGGCTGTCGCTTCTCGACGCAGCTCGAACGCGGCTTCGCGCGCCAGATCATGAAGCGCTCCTCMGATCGCCACTGGGCGGTCATCGAGGGCCCGCTGACGAAAAACGARRCAAAGTTTCTGCGCGAACAGAATATCGCGCGGATCGACGCGCCGCTCGCGGATTTTGTCGCGAGCCTCAYGGGCGATCGATCGGTCGCCCTCGCGGCGGAAGCCGTGGCCTAGAGCGTTTCCAGCCGAAGTGGAAGCCGGTTCGGCGTCGGAGACGCGTCAAAACAAGAAACTGGAGTCTTTYGTGTTTCAAGGRAACASGAAAGACTCCAGGCGGCCGCGTCGCTTCGCAGCGGCGCGACGAGTTTCGAACAAGAGGTGACAATGCTCGACGAATTGCCAGTCGTCTTCAAATATCATGTCTTCACTTGCTTCCAGCAGCGCCCGCCGGGACATCCGCGCGGGAGTTGCGTGGGCTCCGGCGCGAAGCCGCTGTGGGAGCGTCTGCAGACAAAGCTCGGCGCTCAGCCCCTGCCGGACGTCTCGGTGACAGCCACCGGTTGCCTCGGCTTTTGCCGGGCCGGCCCGTTGATGGTCGTCTATCCGCAAGGCGTCTGGTACGCCCCCCGCACGCCGGAAGATATCGACGAGATCATTCAGTCTCATTTCATCGAAGGCGCGCCGGTCGAACGGCTCATCATCGTGCCCCAGCTCTAAAGAGCACAGCCTTTTCATGGCCGATAAAAAAATGCCCGCGGCTCACGCGGGCATTTTTATTTACGGCGCGCCGGCGGCGTCGTCCGTGAAATCAGCTCAGGACGGTCAGCGGAATCGCCACGCCCTGACGGCGGCCGAGCAGGACGTCGACTTTTTGCCGCACGAATTCGAGCGTCAGCGGCTTGGCGATGAATCCATGAGCGCCGGCCGCCACCGCCTCCTTGCCATAGCCGTCCTTCAGCGAGTCGACGATCACCAGAAGCTTCGCGTCGGCTATCTTCTGTTTGAGTTCGGACAGAACCTCCAGTCCGGCGGCGCGCAGAACGCTCTCTGCGATGAAGATGAGATCCGGCTTCAGCGTCTTCGACTTCTCGAACGCATTTTCGAGACTTGGAACCTCATGCGTCTCATACTCGTCGTGCAGCATGAATTGCACGGCCGCGCGAATGATCTCGTCGTCGTCGACGACGAAAATCCGCTTGTTCTCGACCGCTCTGGAAGTTTCGACGCCGATTTGCATGTCGTCCTCGCTGTCGTTTTGTCCCGAAATTCACAAAGCAAGGCGTATGCCGTCAGAGGCGGACAAACGCGTCGAAATTGTCGGGATATCTGGAAATTTGTTCCCGCGACCGTGGGCGCGGCAGTCGGTTCGTAGGATTCCGCGCATGAGTGTCGGCTTTGACACACGCCTCTTCGGCCCACTCCTCCAGAACTGTATATATCGTAAAAACAATTAGATAACGCGATATTTCCGGTCTGGCACGACGCTTGCGAGACAGCGCCCGCAAGGCGAGTGGCTGCGGAAAATGCGGCCCAATTCAAGGGGCGGTCCCGCAACCGGCGCCGGGCTCGGTCGCATTGATTACGACTTCGGCCTGCGTGTCGCGCGCGCCGATCGCATCGAAAACGGTACCTTAAGGAGACAGAAATGTCAGCACTTCGGCAAATCGCATTCTACGGCAAGGGCGGTATCGGCAAGTCCACGACCTCCCAGAACACGCTCGCGGCCCTCGCGCAGATGGGGCACAAAATCCTCATCGTGGGCTGTGACCCCAAGGCGGACTCGACCCGTCTGATCCTCCACGCCAAGGCGCAGGACACCATCCTGAGTCTCGCCGCCGAAGCGGGCAGCGTCGAGGACCTCGAGATCGAAGACGTCATGAAGATCGGCTTCGAAGACATTCGTTGCGTCGAGTCGGGCGGTCCGGAGCCGGGCGTCGGCTGCGCCGGCCGCGGCGTCATCACCTCGATCAACTTCCTCGAGGAGAACGGCGCTTATGAAGGCGTCGACTATGTCTCCTACGACGTGCTCGGCGACGTGGTCTG
>PQAN01000159.1 GCA_003105285.1 Methylocystaceae bacterium | reverse complement strand
TTCGAAACCGCCAAGAACGAGCTGGGCCTCGATCACAATGAAACGCGCTCATGGCATGGATGGCGACGTCATGTCTCGCTCGTCATGCTGGCCTTCGCCATGATGGCGACGATACGTGTTCACGCCAATGGACCGGCGACGCCTTCCCCCAAAAAGATCCGGCGTGCAATGACGATAAAAACTGCGCAGCCTCGATCGACGGCGAGCTGATCCGCTGGTCGATGCAGGAAATCCGACGCATCGCCACGTCTCGCACGAAAACGCATTCGACCCGAGTTCGTCATCGCATGGTCGTTATGGCGACGAGCGCACCAGGCCGAAACAAGGCGAGCTCATCTCAAAAAGCAACTGTAATGCTAGGCGGTTGACCTCTGATCGAAGGGATGGCGTCGTGCTTTTTGAGGAGCGACGCCGATGACGATCGAGGATCAGCTTCGAGAGCGGTTGCGGAAGGTGGAGGCGCTGCATTTCGGCGCGACGAGCGCCGGAGAGCGCGAGGTACCTCGCCGAATTCGAATACCGCTTCAACCGGAGATACGATCTCGCCAACATGATCCCGCGCCTCGCCGTCATCGCGACAGCAACCGCCCCGATGCCCTACCGCCTCCTCAAGCTGGCGGACTTTCAGGCGTAATACCAACCCTCACTGATCAAGACCCATGAGCCCAGTCGCGTAGCCCAATGGACATGATGCGCCAAGGCTGCTCGATGAGCTTGTTCCAGGCGGCGCAACAATGATCGACAATGTCGTCGTAGGATTTGAAGACGCGGTTGGACAGCCAGTTCTCGCGCAGGAACTGCCAGACGTTTTCGGCCGGGTTCAGCTCTGGACATTTCGCCGGTAATGGAACGAGCGTGATGTTGGGCGGAACGACCAGCTTGTCGGTCATGTGCCAGCCGGCGCGGTCGACGATGAGCGCAGCGTGGGCGCCCGGCGCGACAGCTTTGCTGATTTCGACGAGGAGCAGATTCATCGCGTAGGTGTTGCAGGCAGGGAGAACCAGCGCCGCGCCCTTGCCGTCCTTTGGACAGACGGCGCCGAAGATGTAGGTCGAGGCGGTGCGCTGATCATGGGGCGCGCTCGGCCTCGATCCGCGTTTCGCCCATCGGCGCGTGATCTTGTTCTTCTGGCCGATGCGCGCCTCGTCCTCGAACCAGATTTCTATCTTGTCCGAGGCGACGCGCTTTTCGCGCGCGATTTCCTCCAGACGAGCGGGGAAATTTTTTTAAAATCCTCGATCGCGCCTTCGGCCTGCGCATGATGACGCGGCCGCGCCGACAGCTTGCGATAGCCCATTTTGCGCAGCTCTCGGCTCATGGTCTGCTCCGAGACGACGACGCGGAACTCCTCGAATGTCCAATGGCACAGATCGACGATCCGCCAGCGCACGACGCCATGGATGGCCGGCGTCGGCTCCTCCTCGATGAGCGCCGCCAGCGCGGCGCGATGCGCGTCGTCGAGCCGCGAGGGTTGTCCCGGCGCCTTGCGGTCGACCAGCCCGCCGGGCCCCTCGGCGTTGAAACGCAGCACCCAGTCGCGAACGACCTGGAGAGTGACGCCGCCGATCTTCGCCGCCTCGCTGCGAGCGCCGCCGTCGTAGACCGACGCCAGGGCGAGGAGACGGCGCGCTTGCGGCCCGTCCTTCGAACGCTTCGCTATCGCCCGCAAGGAGCGCGCGTCGTAATCGCCTCGAAGCCCAATCGCAGCCGCCATGGCGAACCTCCATCTGTTCGCCAGTGCGCTCCTGCAAGACCCGCAGCAGCTTGGTCTGAACCGATAGGCTGAGCTCGCCGATTTCGTCGAGAAAGATCGTGCCGCCATTGGCCTGCTCGAAGCGGCCCTTGTGCAGGGTCACAGCTCCGGTGAAGGCGCCGCGCTCATGGCCGAAGAGTTCGCTTTCCGCGAGATTTTCTGGCAACGCCGCGCAATTGGACTGGATAAAGGGACCTTCCGCGCTGGAGCCGTTGTAATGGATGGCGCTCGCCACCAACTCCTTGCCGACGCCGCTTTCGCCCAGGATCAGGACGGTAGCCTGGGTAACCGCAACCTTCTGGATCAGGTCGTAGACTTCCTGCATCGGTTTGGAATTGCCGATGATGTTGGCCGGCCGGAACTGTTGCTTCAGGGCATTGCGCAGACGGCGGTTCTCATTCTCAAGCCGCACCTTTTCCAGGTTTTCCATCAGATACAATTCGGCGGCGGGGGCGATGATGGAAGCAACCATGGTGAGGATTTCAACGTCCTGTTTCAGAAGGCGCTTGCTCGTATAGGTGCGCTCCGCGCCGATGGCGCCAACCACCTTCTGGGCGAGGATGATGGGAATGCAGAAGAAGATCGTATTCGCCCGCTTCTTTTTTGCGTCCACTTGGACGCTGTCCTGAGAATTCGGGCCATCGTGCAGATTCTGTGTGATGATCGTCTTGCCGCCCTGCACCACCTTACCGGTGACGCCCTCGCCGGGCGCATAAACGCCGCGTCCCTTCTCCTCGTCCGTCAGGCCGAAGCTCTCGTGGATGAAGATGGTTCCGCCGGAGCGGTCATACAGGGTCACGATCCCGCGGCGCATCCGCAGCCGCTGTTGCATGACATTGAGGATGATGGCCAAGGTACTGACGAAGTCGGCGCTGGCGGTGATCGTCTGGCTGATTTGATAAAGGATGGGAAGAACACTGATACGGCATTCGCCCGTAAAACAATGGTTGAACTCCTCGTCGAAACCGCCGATGTCCAGTTTCAATGTCGAGGGGCTAGCTTTCAATGTCGAGGGGCTAGCCGCATTCATGCGTAATTTCCCTTGAAGGGTGAATTAGAGCGCCGGCCTGCAAGACAGGCAATTTTGAGGCCAGTACTTTTCTGCGAGATGCCGGGCCGGCATCTCAAGCGATCGCCGACCTCAGCGAAGGCGTCCGCGGCCGATTCCATAATGAGAAAGCCGTTTGGCAATCCATTATATTTGACCCCAAAATGTGAATTATACCGAAATGAGGATTTTCTTCGCCGCCACATGCATCGGGGAAAAGACGGAGAGAACGCCTTTTCCAAGATCGGCGCTCATCCGGAAATCCGGCGAAAAACAGGCTCCGGCGCTGTAACAGGGCAGCTCTTCCGGAAAGCCCCTGACCGAGGCGGAGATGGACGCGGATCGGCTGGCATGGCTGTTGCGGAAAAAGGATGAGCATTCCGGCCCGAAACGCCGCCGAGCGCATCTTCCGCCATTCTGGAGCCGCCATGATCAGCGAAGTCACCTCATCCGCCACCATCACCGATGCCGCCTTTTCCAAAGACAATGAAAGCGAGCGCTTACGCATCATCTCCGAAACGCTGGAGCAGCTGCGGCCCGACTTTCAGGCCGATGGCGGCGACATCGAGCTCGTCTGCGTCGAGGGACCGAAGGTCAAGGTGCGGCTGAAAGGCATGTGCGCCGCCTGCGGAGCCTCCAACGAGACACTCGGGGGCATTCGTCGCGTCCTGGCGGCAGCGCTGGGGGGCGGGCCGGTCCTGGTCGTGCCCGCCCTGTGATCCGGGCGTAAAGCCCGGTCGGGCAGGCGCGGCCCTCCTCGCGCGGCAGGTGGTCGGGCATGGGGATCGAAATCCTCCGCGAGCCATTCGTAGATTTCGTCGTGGCGCTCGTGTTTTCGGCTCGTTGATCACTTCCAGCATCGGCGTAACCCCAGGGCCCGCCGACATCCTCGGGAGAACAGCGTCCGCTGGCCTCGACCATCGTCATCAACGCGTGCCGGTGTAAGCCGGTCCATGAGCGACCTTCGAAGTGGTCGAGGCCGAGTTCTTCTTTGAGTTGCTGATGCGCCTGCTCGCAGACCCACCTGGCTTTGATCGTGGCGGCGAGCGTTTTGAGGCTCGCGTCAGCAGGCAGGTTCGACACATAGTATTTCTGCTCGCCCGTCGAACGGCGTTCGCCAACGAGCCAGACCTCATCGCCCGGCATGCACTGCATGCGATTACCAAGCATACGGTGCTTATGACCCTCCGCAACGCAGAGCCGCGACACGATCGCCAAGATGTGTCGCTACTCGGCTCCTCCCGGCTATGTGCGGACCAAGCCGCCCGAGCGCCCGAAGCTCGGACCGCTGGTCCCGGTGATCGACGCGATCCTGGACGCGGACCGGACGGCGCCGCTCAAGCAGCGGCATACAGCGAAGCGGATTTTCGATCGGCTGCGGGACGAGCACGGCTTTGCCGGCGGCTACACGGTGGTGAAGGATTATTCGGTTCCGACCGCCTACGGCTTCCGCGATGTTCTGGTGAAGGGCTTCGTCGATGAGGTGGTCGTCTTCTGCGAGGGCGTCGAGATCGCGCGCCACGCGCGCAGCTAGGGAAATGTGAAGAAATCCGATTGGCCTGAGGCGGCGGATCGGCATGTAGCGGCGTCGGGCCAACTCTTTCACGGTGCGCCCGCCGGCGCTGGTGACCTGGAAGCGGAGGATATCCGCGCCGGGATAGGGCGCGACCGTATCCGGCCTGAGCTGCGCGTGACGGCGTTGACGTTCCAGATGCGCGCGGCGCGCTCTACGTACGGGACGATCTCGGCGTCTCCGATCTCCGAAGAATGATGCCCCCGGTCCCGGGAGCCGCGCTCTGGCGGCCCCGGTTTTCCGGGCGGATTGTCGATCTGCGGAAAAATTTTGCGTACGTTGCGGAAGAACTATGGGTTCCGCCACACACTCACCAGCCTATATCGACCTCACGAGCACCCCGTGGTCGCGCCGCAGGTCTCGCACTTCAGACAAGTCCCATTGCGCACGAGGGTGAAATTCGCGCATTCGGGGCAGGCCTCGCCGACATAGCCTTTCATGCGCGCTTCGGCGCGCTTTTCGGCGACGCTCTCAACCGGCTTGGTCGGCTTGGTCCAGCCGAGCTGCGACAGCGGCTCGACATCATGCGCGACGTCCTCGCGCAGCGCCGTCGCGCCGCCGCGCACCAGCATCAGCCGGTCGGTCTTGGAGCGCAGCAGTCCCTTCGAGACGATGGACGACGCGCTCTCCGGCGCTTTGCCCTCGTGCTCGCCACGGCCCAGCACGTCGTGGCCGATGTCGTCCGGCGAGACATGGGCGAGATCGTTGCGGCCGAGATAGGAGACGGCGAGCTCGCGGAACACATAGTCGAGGATCGACGTCGCGTTCTTGATCGCGTCATTGCCCTGCACGGGGCCGGCCGGCTCGAAGCGCGTGAAGGTGAAGGCGTCGACATATTCCTCGAGCGGCACGCCGTATTGCAGGCCGAGCGAGATGGCGATGGCGAAATTGTTCATCAAGCTGCGGAAGGCCGCGCCTTCCTTGTGCATGTCGATGAAGATCTCGCCCAAGCGCCCGTCGGCATATTCGCCCGTGCGCAGATAGACCTTGTGGCCGCCGACGGCCGCCTTCTGCGTATAGCCCTTGCGGCGGTCGGGCAGCTTCTCGCGTTCGCGCACGACATGATGCACGACGCGTTCGACGATGCGCTCGGCGATCGCCGCCGCGCGCGCCGGCGCATTGGCGGAGATGATCTCGTCGGCGAGTTCGTCGGCCTCGTCGACATCGTCCGAGACGAGCTGCGCGGAGAGCGGCTGCGAGAGCTTGGAGCCGTCGCGATAGAGCGCATTGGCTTTCAGCGCCAGCTTCCAGGAGAGCTTGTAGGCCGCTTCGCAATCCTCGACGCCGGCGTCGTTCGGCATGTTGATGGTCTTGGAGATCGCGCCCGAGACGAAGGGTTGCGCCGCCGCCATCATGCGGATGTGACTCTCGACGGAGAGATAGCGCTTGCCCGTGCGCCCGCAGGCGTTGGCGCAATCGAACACCGGATAATGCTCGGGCAGAAGATGCGGCGCGCCCTCCAAGGTCATGGCGCCGCAGATGTGGATATTGGCCGCTTCGATCTCCTGCTTGGAGAAGCCGAGATGCGTCAGCAAATCGAAACTCGTGTCCTCGAGCGCGGCGGCCGGAACTTTGAGCGCGCCGGTGAGGAACTCCGCGCCGAGCGTCCATTTGTTGAAGACGAATTTGATGTCGAAGGCGGAGGCGAGCGCCTTCTGCACTGTTTCGATCTTCTCGTCGGTGAAGCCGCGCGCGCGCAGCGACGCGGTGTCGATCGCCGGCGCATTGGCGAGAGAGGCGTGGCCGACGGCGTAAGCCTCGATCTCGGCGATCTGCGACTCCTTGTAGCCGAGCGTGCGCAGCGCTTCCGGCACGGCGCGGTTGACGATTTTGAGATAGCCGCCGCCGGCGAGCTTCTTGAATTTGACGAGCGCGAAATCGGGCTCGATGCCGGTCGTGTCGCAATCCATGACGAGGCCGATCGTGCCGGTCGGCGCGACGACCGAGACCTGCGCATTGCGATAGCCATATTGCTCGCCGAGCGACAGCGCCTCGTCCCAGGCGCGCGTCGCATGGGCGACGAGATCGGCGTCGGGGCAGGCGGCGTGATCGAGCGGAACGGGAATGGTGGAGAGGCTCTCATAGCCGGCGCGCTGGCCGTGCGCCGCGCGACGATGATTGCGGATGACGCGCAGCATGGCTTCGCGATTGGCGGCATAGCCCTCGAAGGCGCCGCGCTCCTTCGCCATCTCGGCCGAGGCGCGATAGGCGACGCCGGTCATGATCGCCGACAGCGCGCCGCACAGCGCCCGGCCGGCGTCGCTGTCATAGGCGATGCCGGACGACATGAGGAGACCGCCGATATTGGCGAATCCCAAGCCCAGCGTGCGATATTCGTAGGAGAGCTGGGCGATCTCGCGCGAGGGGAACTGCGCCATCAGCACGGAGATTTCGAGCATGATCGTCCACAGCCGCACGGCGTGCTCGTACGCGTCGACGTCGATGCGCTTGGTGTGGCCGTCGCGGAACTGCAGCAGGTTGAGCGACGCGAGGTTACAGGCCGTGTCGTCGAGGAACATGTATTCCGAGCACGG
>PQAN01000158.1 GCA_003105285.1 Methylocystaceae bacterium | reverse complement strand
GTCGCGGGGACCTCGTCCTCGCCTTCGCCGGCGACGTCGATCGCGACGAGATGCGTCCCGGAGCCTTCGATGGCGAACCGGTTCGACTGGCGCAGCGCGCGCAGACTGAAGGCTTGGCCTTCGAAGCCGGAGATTTCGACGAGGCCCGCGTCCTTGCCGTTGGCGGCGAGCGACACGATGGCGACCGGCTCGCGGCTCGTCTTGCCGATGACGGCGGACGACGGCGAGCCGCGGCCCCGCCTCGCCTCCAGCCGCGCCGCCACGGGTTGCGGCAACTCGAGCCTGAATGTGTCGTAGCTGGCCGGCGCCTCGAAGCGCGCCGAGCCGAAGGGGCCGATGACGCCTTCGACGACGCCGGCGGCGAGCGAGGCGGGAGCGTCGAGGCGGATGAAGAATGGCTGCGCCGTTCCGCCCTCCGGCCAGACGATCGGTTCGCCGCCATAGGCGGTCACGACATAGCGTCCGGGCTCCACATTTCCCTCGAGCCTCAGGCGCGTCACGGGCCGGCCCGGCTTGGGCTCGATGATGCGCCGCTCCGGCGCGAGGTCGACGAGTTCGCCGCCGGCGCGCCACAGGCGCAAATCGCGCAGAGACCGTCCCACCGCCTCGAGAGACACATGCCTCGAGGAGCCGACATCGACCGTAAAGCTGCGCTGGCCGAGATCGCCGAGCTCGGCCCCATGTTTCTGGCCGCTCGTCAGCGTCTCGCGCGTCGTCTGCAATTCCTGGAACGGCTCGGCGGCGAGCTTCGCCTTTCCGGTCGCGCCCTTCGCGCCGAAGATGCGGATTTTATAGACGCCCTTGTCGAGCAGCAGATCGAGGCGGCCGTCGCGCAGGCCAGCCGCGCCGGCGACGTCGCCGGGCCCGGTGATCATATCGACGAGCTGCAACGCCACGCCCGAGGCGCTGCGCGCGGCGATGGCGTAGCGCCCCGGCGCCGGGATCGTGAGCAGGACGGATGTTTCGCGGTCGGCCGGCAAGTCGTTCGCCGAGAATTGGCCGGCGGGCTTCGTTTTCGCCGCCTGCGACGCCTCCGGCGCGGCGTTCGCCGCAGTCGCGAGCGCGCCGCTGTAGAGGGCGGCGATGGATGCGCAGGCCAGGGCGGCGGCGATGTGCTGGAAAACGGACTTCATGAAACCCCCACGCCACGCCGAGCTCGACGGCTCGCGCCGAACATGTCGCATCGGTCGAGTGCGACGCCTTCGAGCTTAGTCCGCCTCGCCTTCACGAGTCGAGTTCGGACGACTGAAGACGCCGAGCCTTACGACTCGAATTTCGAGCCGTCGCCTCGGAGCGAAACAAACTTCTTCCGGCTCCGCTGTGCGCGGGCGCACGGACAAATCGAGACAGGCGGTCTCTCGCAGCGCCGGCGGCGCGCCCTAGATGGGCCGCCATGATGAAAGCGCTGTTACGGAGGTCTTGAAATGCAGTGGAAACTCAGATCTCTCCTCGTCGCCGCGAGCGTGGCCGGGTTTGTCGGCTCCGCCGCCGCTTTTCCGCGCGTCGTCACCGATCTGGCGGCGTTCCGCTCGGGGCCGGGCCTGGGGTTCCTGCCGATCCTGGCGATTCCGCCACAAGCGGTCGTCGACGTCACGGATTGCTTCCGCGGCTGGTGTCGAGCGACCTATAACGGCAAGGACGGATTCATCGCATCGTCGCTGCTGGCGAGGCGCGTGGCCGAGCCGGCCGATTGATCGAACCCGAGCGTCGCGTCTCGCCGATGAGGCCGAGACGGAAGTCGTCGCCCGCGACGCGCGGAAATCTTCTTTCGCGCGCCGTGGCGCGGTGCGGGGCTCGCCGGATGTCGACGCCGCGCGTTCTGTGTTACTTTGCGTCGAATTCTTTCTCGTCGCTCCTTTTTTCATAGAGGCCGTCATGCGATTCAAAATCGTTTTGCTCGTCGCTGCGGTCCTCGTCGCCGGCCTCGTCCGCGACGTGTCGGCGCGGCCGGCCGTCGTCGCCGATCTGGTCAATCTGCGTTCCGGGCCGGGGACGAACTTCTCGTCGATCCTCGAGATCCCGCCGCGAGCGCTCGTCGACGCGGGCAAATGCCGATCCGACTGGTGCCGCGTCTCTTATGCGGGCGCGGACGGCTATATCGCCGCGGCGGCGCTGCGTTTCGTCGACGCCGTCACGAAAAGGGCCGACGCGCCGATGCTTCTGCCGCTCGGCGCCCGTGTCTGGACCTCCGACGAACCTCCGCTATTCGATCCCTATACGTCCGGCGGCCCTTGGTACACGGGCCCTTGGCAATATGAGGGAACGCGCGCCGTGCAATGGCGTTACGGCTTCCCCGGCGGCCATGTCGAATGGTTCCGTGGGTTGGGCTGGCGACCGGGATTCGGCTGGTTCTGAGCACGCGCCGTTGGGGCTCGCGCTCGCGCGATCCGCCGCTCGACACAGCGTCGAACCTTGCGACAAAACCGCGCGCGTCTCGTTTTTTTATGTCCGCGCGATGCGGCGCCCTTCCCTCAAATCACTCTAAATCCGGGCGAATATCGCCATGTTTTTCATTCGCCTGTGACATTTGTGCGCAGCGTCGCGCCGAGCCTCCTTTCCTTGACGGATGTCAAATTTCGGTCAGCGGCAAGCGCTAAACTTCCTCTCGCGACTCGAGACGAACGGCGAAAATGCGTCATCCTCGACGTATTCCAGGCGTTCCCTACACGCACGCAGGGGCTTCTCACCATGGCGCAGTCCATTTCACCTCCCAAACCCGTAACCGTCGGCGAAGCCGCGCTGTCTTTCGTTTTCGTGGCGCTCGCGGCTCTCGCCGGTTTCGTCGCCGTCCGGGCGCATACGCCCGCTTATGCGTTTCACGCCGCGCTGTTCGCGCTCGGCTCCGTGGCCGCCGTGTTCGCGATCGTGAAGAGGCACGATCTACGTTCCGCCGAGCCGCCGCCGCGTTTCATCGACGGTCGGCCGAACTATAATTACGGCCCCATCAAATTCGCGGCGCTCGCCGCGCTGTTCTGGGGCGTCGCCGGCTTTGCGGTCGGCCTCTACATCGCTCTCGAGCTCGCCTTTCCGCTGCTCAACTTCGATCTGCCCTGGATCAATTTCGGGCGCCTGCGGCCGTTGCACACCTCGGCGGTGATCTTCGCATTCGGCGGCAATGTCCTGCTCGCCACCTCGTTCTATGTGCTGCAGCGCACGAGCCGGACGCGCATCGCCGGCGAATTGGCGCCCTGGTTCGTCGTGCTCGGCTACAATTTCTTCATCATCATCGCGGGCACCGGCTATCTGCTCGGCGTCACGCGCGGCCACGAATATGCGGAGCCCGAATGGTACGCGATTTTGTGGCTTGTCATCGTCTGGGTCGTCTATCTGCTCGTCTATCTCTTCACTTTGGCGCGACGCGCGGAACCGCACATCTATGTGGCCAACTGGTTCTATCTCGCCTTCATCGTCACGGTCGCCGTTCTCGTTCTCGGCAATAACGCCGAAATCCCGATCTCGCCCTTCTCTTCCCAGTCGGTCATCGTCTGGGCCGGCGTGCAGGACGCGATGATCCAATGGTGGTACGGCCATAATGCGGTGGGCTTCTTCCTCACGGCGGGCTTTCTCGGCATCATGTATTATTTCGTGCCGAAGCGCGCCGAGCGGCCGATCTATTCCTACCGCCTGTCGATCGTGCATTTCTGGGCGCTGATCTTCCTCTACATCTGGGCCGGGCCGCATCATCTGCACTACACGGCGCTGCCGGACTGGGCGCAGACGCTCGGCATGACCTTCTCGATCATGCTGTGGATGCCCTCCTGGGGCGGCATGATCAACGGCCTCATGACGCTGTCCGGCGCCTGGGACAAGCTGCGCACCGATCCGGTCCTGCGGATGCTCGTCGTCTCCGTCGCCTTCTACGGCATGTCGACGTTCGAAGGTCCGTTGATGTCGGTGAAGGCGGTCAATGCGCTCAGCCACTATACCGACTGGGGCATCGGCCATGTGCATTCGGGCAGCCTCGGCTGGGTCGGATTCGTCTCCTTCGGCGCGCTCTACTGCCTCATCCCCTGGGTGTTCAACCGGCAGCTCTATTCGCTGAAGCTCGTCAACTGGCACTTCTGGATCTCGACGATCGGCATCGTCTTCTACATCTCGGCGATGTGGGTCGCGGGCATCATGCAGGGCTTGATGTGGCGCGCCTACACGCCGCAGGGCTTCCTCGAATATTCCTTCGTCGAGACGACCGACGCGCTGCATCCGGAATATGTGATCCGCGCGCTCGGCGGCGGGATGTTCCTGATCGGCGCGCTGATCATGGTCTACAACGTCTACAAGACGATCGTTTCACCCTCCGAGGATGTCGCCGCGGAACTCGCGCCGACCGCCGTCGCCGCAGAGTGAGGAGCAAGCCATGTCCAACACCGCTCAACACGCTCCCGCTCGCGGGCTGCAGAAGACGCTCGAAACCAATTCGATCCTGCTGCTGCTGGCGATCCTGCTGCTCGTCTCGATCGGCGGCGTCATCGAGATCGTGCCCTTGTTCTATCTCCACAACACGATCGAGAAGGTCGAAGGCGTGCGGCCCTACGCGCCGCTCGAGCTCGCCGGCTACAACATCTATGTGCGCGAGGGCTGCTACACCTGCCATTCGCAGATGATCCGCCCCTTGCGCGACGAGGTCGAGCGCTACGGCCATTATTCGCTCGCCGCCGAGAGCATGTACGACCATCCGTTCCAATGGGGCTCGAAGCGCAACGGACCGGATCTGGCGCGCGTCGGCGGGCGCTATTCGAACGACTGGCATCGCGACCATCTGCGCGATCCGCGCTCGGTCGTGCCGACCTCGATCATGCCGGGATATGCGTTTCTCTCCCGCGCGCCGCTCGATTACGAGCATATCGCCGAACAGATGAAGACGCTGCGTCTCGTCGGCGTGCCCTATAACGACGAGCAGATCGACAACGCCGCGGCGGATCTGAAGGCGCAGAGCGCGCCCGACGATCCGGGCGCCGAAGCCTTACGCAAGCGCTATCCCAATGCGATTCTCAACGATGTGGCCGCCAAGGGCGGCGTCACCGAGGAGGACGCGTTGATCGCCTATCTTCAGCATCTCGGCGTGTCCGTCGATTTCAAGCTCTACGACGACAAAGCCTCGATCAATGTGAGGTGAGCGCAATGACGACTTATGAAGCTTGGCGAGAATTCGCGGCGAACTGGGGGCTTCTCTTCTTCGCTGTGATCTTTCTCTCGGCCGTCGCCTACGCCTATTGGCCGTCGCATCGCAAATTATTCGAAGACGCGGCGCAAACGCCTTTGCGAGAGGATTAGAACATGTCGACAGACGAGGTTCGAAAGGGCGCGGCGCGAGTCGACGCTCACAGCAACACCGCCACCACCGGCCATCA
>PQAN01000157.1 GCA_003105285.1 Methylocystaceae bacterium | reverse complement strand
CGGCGTCCAGAGCTACGTAAGTTCCCGAATAGCGCGCGGACGGTCTTATATTAGGTGCATCGCCTGTGACGACGATGTGACAAATCGCAGGTTTCAGCTTTCATTTCAGCCCCGAGGCTCATTTTTTCTTGCCAGCCCCGGCAAATGAGGCATAGGATTTGCGTTATCGTCCAGCGTGGTTGAGCCGAGTCCAATAGATTTCGGCTCGAAACTGGAAGGAGATGGTCACATGAATGCGCTTCTCGCCGCAACATTGTGCAGTATCGTCCTGAGCAGCGTCCCTGCCGCCGCGGCCGCCTATGTGCTGGTCCGGCGCTCGGACAAGGGATCGCGGCGACGCCATAGGTGATCGTCCCCGTTTCTTCGCTGAAGGTGGTTTTCCCCTGATTGCTGCCCGCCAAAGGCTCGCCGACATCGATTTGCCTGCGCGCCTGGCGGTGATCGTGGGAGAGAGCGGCGTCCTGACCGACCCGCGAGACATGGCGGCTTTCGTCGCCGAACCGCGCGACGTTTTTCATGGCCGCGCGTTATGTGTCGTCAAGCCTCGCACGACCGAGGAAGTCGCCGCCGTGCTCTCGCTGTGCAACGAGGCCGGCGTCGGCGTCGTTCCGCAGGGCGGCAATACGGGTCTCGTCGGCGGCCAGACGCCCGACGCGAGCGGCTCGCAAATTCTCCTGTCTCTTCTGAAGCTCGACCGCATTCGCGAGATCGACGTGGGTTCCGATGCGATCACCGTGGAGGCGGGCGTCGTGCTGGCCCGCGCGCAGGAGGCGGCCGAGGCGGCGGGACGCTATTTTCCGCTTTCCCTCGCGGCCGAAGGCAGTTGCACGATCGGCGGCAATCTGTCGACCAACGCCGGCGGCGTGCATGTCATCGCCTATGGTTCGGCGCGCGATCTGGCGCTCGGCCTCGAGGTCGTCCTCGCCGACGGGCGGGTGCTGTCGAATTTGTCGAAGCTGCGCAAGGACAATACCGGCTACGACCTCACGCGTCTCTTCATCGGCGCGGAGGGCACGCTCGGCGTCATCACCGCCGCGACGCTGAAACTCTTTCCTCTTCCCCGCGCGCGCGCCACCGCCTTCGTCGGGCTCGCCGATCCGCGCGCGGCGCTCGACGTCCTCATCCTCGCCAAGGCTCGGGCCGGCCATGCGCTCGTCGCTTTCGAGCTGCTGCCGCGCATCGCGCTCGATTTCTTGCTGCGACACGGCGGCGGCGTCCGTGATCCGCTGGCCGGTCCGCATCCCTGGTATGCGCTCATCGAGCTGGCCTCGCCCGCCGCGAGCGGCGTCGAGGAAACGCTGACCGATCTGCTGGCAGAAGCCGTGGACAAAGGCCTAGTGGCGGACGCGACGCTCGCCGCCTCGCTCGAGCAGCGCGCCGGCCTGTGGCGGCTGCGCGAATTGCTGCCCGATATGCAGAAGCTCGAAGGCGGCTCGATCAAGCACGATGTTTCCGTGCCGCTCGAGCATGTTCCGGCTTTTCTCGCCGAGACGTCCGATCTGATCGCCGCCCATGTCCCCGGCGCCCGCCCCGTGCCTTTCGGCCATATGGGCGACGGCAACATCCACTATAACGTCTCGCAGCCGGTCGGCGCCGACAAGCAGGCGTTCCTCGCCCGCTGGGGCGAGGTGAACGAACTCGTGCATGGCGTGGTGAAAAAATATGCAGGATCGATTTCCGCCGAGCATGGGATCGGCCAGTTGAAACGGGATCTGCTGCCCGAAGTGAAAGACCCGGTCGCGCTCGACGTCATGCGTGCGATCAAGACGGCCTTGGACCCGAAGGGCGTGCTCAATCCGGGGAAGGTGCTATAAAGCGTGTTCGCGGTCCGGGTCGCGGAAGTGGCTCGAGAAGCTGCTCGGCCGTCGAATAGAGGCATGAGAGATCAAGGCTGTGATCGATTTTACAGTACACCTCCGCAACGATACGGCTGCGAAGCTCGACAAATTGGCCGAGAAGCTCGAGCTTACGCCTAATCATGTCGCGACACAGGCGATCGAGGATTTCGTCACGCAGGAGGAGTGGCGGCTTGCCGAGATCGAGGCAGGACTGGCCGAAGCCGAGCGCGGCGACTTCGCGACCAACGCCGAGATGGCGACGGTCATCGGGAAATATATCGATCCAACCCGGCGCGCATGACGCGCCGCGTGATCCGCTGGACCCGCCGTGCTTTGCGACGGCTCGACCAGATCGGCGCCTATATTGCCGCGGATAGCCCGGCAGCGGCGGGACGCGTCGTCGCGCGAATCGTGTCCGCTGCCGACGCGCTCGCCGAACAGCCCGCCATGGGACGTCAAGGGCGGCTCCCGAACACTCGCGAACTGGCGCTCGCAGACCTTCCGTACATCATCCCCTACCGCATAACCTCGAAGAACATCGAAATTCTGACGGTTATGCATTCGGCCCAAAGGT
This sequence comes from Methylocystaceae bacterium, assembly GCA_003105285.1. GTDB lineage: Bacteria > Pseudomonadota > Alphaproteobacteria > Rhizobiales > Beijerinckiaceae > Methylosinus. The sequence goes on along the minus strand of PQAN01000157.1, from coordinate 1,079 downwards.
GGCCGAAGGAGCTTTGAGAGCAAAAGTCTCTCACCCCTCCTCCACCCGTCCGCGCATCGCCTTCACGCCCGAACGCAGCTTCTTGCCCTCGAGGCGGCGCAGCTTGGAGCCCAGCGTCGGCTTGGTCTTGCGGCGGGGCGGGGGCGGCGGGGCGGCGGCCTCGCGGATCAGCGTCAGCAGGCGCTCGAGCGCGTCGGCGCGGTTGCGCTCCTGCGTGCGATGGCGCTGCGCGTTGATGACGACGACGCCGTCCTTGGTCAGGCGCCGCCCGGCGAGCTTCTCCAGCCTTTCGCGCACGAGCGGCGGCAAATTCGGCGAATGGCGCGCATCGAACCGCAATTGTACCGCCGTCTCGACCTTGTTCACATTCTGCCCGCCCGCCCCGGACGAGCGCAGAAAATCCTCGCGCAATTCGCTCTCGTCGATGGCGATCGACGGCGTGACCTCGATCATTTGTCGAACAGCTCCCGTTTCGGCGCCTGTATCCACGCCCCGTCATTGGCGACGCGGTTCACATCCGGCCCGATCTCGAAGAACTCCAAGACGTCGTTTTCCGCGGGCCGCAGCAGCCGCCAGGCGGACTGGGCCTCGACCTCCTCGCAATTCAGCCACGCCTCGAAGAACTCCGCCTCTATGATCGCCGGCATTCTGTCGTGAATGGCGATCAGCGCGCCATTGGCCGATGTCGTCAATATGCAGGCGGTGTCGATCTCGCTGCCGTCCGCGCCGCTCCAGGTCTCGTAGAGGCCGGCGAGACCCATCGGCGCGCCGTCGGCGCGGCGGAACAAGAAAGGCCGGCTGTTGCGCGCCTTGCCCTTCCCCGGCTCGCGGCGCCATTCATAGAAGGCGTCGGCGACGAACAGGCAGCGCCGGCGCTTCATGGCGGCGCGAAAACTCGCCTTGTCCAGCGCGCTCTCGGCGCGGGCGTTGAAAATCAGCGGAAAGTCCCCGGGGTCCTTGACGAAGCCCGGCAGAAAGCCCCAGCGCGCGAGCTGAAAACGCCGCTCGAACCGGCCGTCCGCCGTCCGCTCGAGCCGCACGATCGGCGCGGGCTGCGTCGGCGCGATATTATAGCGGGC
>PQAN01000156.1 GCA_003105285.1 Methylocystaceae bacterium | reverse complement strand
GTTCAGTCGTCGCGGGCGTCGTGGTCGGCCCGCCGAATTGAAGGATCGCGAACCGCCTCTCGCCCGAAAGCGCCTTGACCCGAAGACAGCCCGGCCTAAGCTCTCATTGCCGCAACGCTCGAGGCTCGGCGAACAAAAATAAGACACCGCCAGAAAATTCAAAGAAAAAATTGGGGGAACGCTCATGTCGAGAAGATACGCGCTGTCGCTATGTGTTCTTTCTTTGACGCTGGGGAACGCTTCTGCGATCGAATGCCCCAGAGGCAAGCCGATTCATATCCATCACAACGCAAACCGGAATATCGCCGTCTACCGCTTCGATGACGGCGGGCCCGCGTTCTACGAAAGCAAGATGAGCATCGACGCCGATGGCGCGCCCGACGCCTATCATCCGAAGAATAGTCCGAAATCGGGTTGGGGAAGAGACTATCTGGCCAACGCCGGCTTTGGAAGAAACTGCAACGTCATCGTCTGCAAGACGGAGAAGCATCCGGAGAAAGGGTATTTCAAGACGGAAGAAGGACCATATGCCGGCTATTACGTCTCGGCGAGCTCGCTAAAGGACTCGAGCGTGGAAGATCGGGGCGACTATCGGCGCTATGTGGACGCGGCCAGAGTGCCTTACATCGCCATACCGGGCAGCGCGGCCAAGAAAATGGGCGCTCAGACAGGCGATCTGGCCTATGTCGTGAATATGAACAATGGCGAGAGATCGCCGGCCATTTTCGCCGACATCGGAACGGAAAAGACGCTCGGCGAAGGCTCGATCGGCCTCGCCGAAGCTCTGAAGTTCAAGAATGCGACCGCTTACGAAGGCGGCGTTTCCGCGAATGTGCTGTTCGTCGTCTTCCCCGATACGCGATCCGACCCGGCCTGGCCTCGCAAAATCGAAGACATCGAAGAAAAAGCCGAAGCGGCCTTCGAGGCGTGGGGCGGCGTCGGCCGGGTTCGGGCGTGCTACCCCAGAGCGGCGAAGATGGACGGCGAGCAATAAGGGCCCGCGCGGCCGCCGCCTCGGGCGTTCGGCGCCGTCGCGCCTCCTCCGGGGGCGAGACGCGCGCCGCGCCTTCAGCGAAGACGCGCGAGCCGCCACATCCACAGGCCGAGGCCGGCCAGAATGACGAAAGCCAGTGCGCTCGGCCATAAGGGCATGGGCGAGCCGGCGACCAGAACTTCCGGCTGCGCCGCCAATCGGGCCGCTTGCGCCAGGGCCATCAGCCCGAATACGACAGCCGCCACCTTCAATCCCGTGGTCTGCGAATTCATCGCCGCGCCTTCTCGAGATCGCGTTCGTTCACAGCCTCCTTGCTTCGCCGACATGCGACGCGGCGGCTGCGCAGCGTTCATATAAATGCGGGTCGTTTCGGGAAAAGGGTTCGCAGAACGGAAAGCGCCTCCGCATCCTCGGACCGGCCGTCACGTCACGCCGCGTGACGCTCTTCCGCCACGCCACCGAAATAGTCGAGATAGCGCACGTCCATCTCCGCGACCGGCATGACGACGAAGACGTCCGTCGTATTGAACTTGCGGTCGACGACGGCGCCGTCGCCGAATTTCGCGCCGACGCGCAGATAGCCCTTGATGAGCGGCGGCAGCGCGTTCAGCGCCTTGCGCGCGTCGACCGCCTCCTCCGCCAGCATCGCCATCGGCACATGCAGTTCCCGCCGCGCGCTCACGCGCCACTGTTCGGCCGCGGCCGCATGATGGGCGAGGAAGCTCAAGGCCGCCGCATGGGCGAGCGGATTGGCGCCCTCGAGACTCGCGCAACCGATCAGCGCGTCGATGCGATGATAGCGGACATAAGCGAGAATGCCGCGCCACAACAATTCGATCGTCCGCTTGCCGCGATATTGCTCGAGCACGCAGGAGCGACCGAGCTCGAGAAAGCGCTTGTCCTTGTGACGAGCGAGCAGCGGCTGAATGTCGTATTCGCCGGCCGAATAGAAGCCGCCCTTCTTCTCGGCGACATCGCTGCGCAGCAGTCGATAGGCGCCGACGACCTTGGGCTTGATCTTGCCGAAACGGTTGCGCGCGGCGTGATCGACGACGATGAGATGGTCGCAGAATTTATCGAAACGATCCGCATCGCGGCGGGTGATCGCGGCCTTGGCGTCGGCGACGGCGCCGCCCTTGCGGAAGAACACTTTGAACCGCAGACGCTGCGCTTTGCGAACGTCCTTCTTGCCGGCGGCGAGCCGCACTTCCAGCGATCCGAGGCGCGCGAGCGGTCCGTCGAGCCCACTCTTTTTCTTCTTGATTTTGAACATGGGAAAAGCGCCGGCGATAATCTTGCGGCCGGCGTCGGCGTCGATCGCCCACATTCTTCGTTAATCTCCGCTCTTGGCGCTTCTTCGCGAAGCTCCGTCTCTCCTTTCGTTAGATCACCGGCCGGCGAAGCTTTTGTGACGGCGCGCCCTCGTCGAGAGAACGCGCCGCACATGCGAATCATCGAGACTGCTGTGAACCGGTCTGCTGCGGTCCGCTCAACAACGGCGTGATTCGGCGCAGCGTCACGCGACGATTCTCGCGCCAGGGTCCGCGCGTCTGCACTTTCAGATATTGCTCGCCATAGCCTTGCGTCGTCAGATTCTCCGGCGGCACGCCGAAGTCTTTCGTCAATATCGCCGCCACCGCTTGCGCGCGCCGGTCGGAGAGCGACAGATTGTCGATTTCCGAGCCGACCGCGTCGGTATGCCCCTCGACCAGGAACACCTCGCTCGGATTGCGGCGAATCGCTTCGTTCAGCGCTCGAGCGATGACGGTCAGGCGTTGCGCCTGATCGGATGTCACTGTCCAGGATGCGGTGTCGAAGTTGATCGTGTCGATATCGACGCTGCGCGTGTAGGCGCGCACGGCCGGGCTGTATCTGACCTCGTCCAGCGTATAGCGGCGCGGCAACGGCGCGAGCGGCGGCGCTGTCAGCGTCTCATAGACGAGGCCCTCGTCGGCCCTTGCGTAGTCGACGACATAATATTCCGACGGAATGTCGATCGGCGGCGGCGGCAGCGCGACCACCTCCTCGGCGAAGCTGCGCGGCCGGCCGCGGAAGCCGTTGTCGATGAGGATGACCTCGCGCCCGTCGGGCAGCCGGCGCGAGCGGCGCAGCAGCACGCCGTTCTCGTCGGTGACGGTGACGACCTCCGACCCGTCGGAGCGCGGATAGACGCTCACGAACTCGCCGCCACGCTGCTCGGTGCGCAGATCTCCGCCGAGGTCGCGGAAGCGCTCGTTCTCGTCGTGGCGGATATAGGCGCGATCGGATTCGCGCACGATCGTTCGGCCGGGCTCCTGAATGACCGTCAACCCATCCTGGTCGAATTGCTGGCGGCGGCGATGGACGTCATCGAGACGCCGCGCGCCCGGCTGCCCGAGGACGAAGCCGCCGACGAGACCGGCGGCGGCGCCGATCGCGGCG
>PQAN01000155.1 GCA_003105285.1 Methylocystaceae bacterium | reverse complement strand
GCGCGGAACTGGTCGAGCGGATGCAGCGGCGCGCGCTGGACATTCTCGGCGAGCGAGTCGTCTTCCGCGAGGATGTCGCTCGCGGGGTCTCGGACGACGCAGGGGACGGGCGCCGTTTTGGCGAGTCGCTTCTGTTTGACCAGAAGCTCGAGCGCCCGATAGCGGCGACCGCCCGCGGGAATCTCGAACATGCCGGTCTCGGCGCCGTCGGCGTCGAGCACGGGACGCACGTTCAGGCTCTGAAGTAGAGTGCGCCGTGCGATGTCCTCGGCGAGCTCCTCGATCGAGACGCCGGCTTTCACGCGCCGGACATTCGCCTGGGAGAGGACGAGCTTATTGAAAGGAATGTCGCGCGAGGACGACAGTGTGATCTTCTGAGCGGCAGTAGCCATCGGCATAAACTCCGTGACGGGCGGCCGAAAGCCTCTCTCTCGACTCACAACCCGTCACGAAGCGCGGCGCCGCCCTCTGACTCTGAGGACGACGCCGCGGGAATGAGGATCGGCAGATGCGGAAATGCACGAAACCGGAGACACTGATTTCCGCGTCACCGGCTTTCCGGAATTCAGGCTGCGCGATCGAGGAGCTTCTTGGCGCGCGCCTCCAGATCGAGACGCGCGTCCTGATGTGTCTTGTTGCGCGCGACGGCGGTGATGCCCTGCACGAAATCGAAGATGCTCTCGGGCTTGCGGCCTTCCTCGGCCAACACGGTCTCGATGATCTTCGCAGTCTCCTTCTTGGAAAATCCGCGCCGTCGCAGGAACTCGTCGCGGTCCTCGTCGGTGCGTGCGACGATCTTCGCCCGCGCCGCTTTGATGCCGTTCACGAAAGGCATGGGCGAGGAATCGGCGAAGCGCGTCAGCGCCGGCGCTGCCTCATGCGCGAAGCGGGAGGCGGCGTATTTCGAGTGGCGGATGGTGATCTCCTCGAAATCTTCGACGCCCCACAGATTCCTATTTTGACATACCGCGCGGAGATAGAAGCTCGCCATGCCGAGCGTCTTTGCGCCGACCTCGGAATTCCAACAGTAAAAACCGCGGAAATAAAGATCGGGCGAACCGTCCGGCAGCCGACCGGCTTCGATCGGATTGAGATCATCGACCAGAAAGAGGAAAACATCGCGGTCCGAGGCATAGAGGGTCGTGGTGTCCTGGGTGATATCGACGTGCGGATGGTAGACGCCGGTCGACCAGTCGAGCACGCCCGGCACTTTCCAGCGCGTGTCGCCGGTGCCGTTGCCGGCGATGCGCTGCACGGCCTCGACAAGTTCATGGTCGTAGATGCGGCCATAGTCGGGTCCGGTGACGGCGCGGAGCTCGACACGGCCATCTTCGATCTCCAGTGTCTTGACCTGTTCGGCGCGATTCGACGTCAAACCGTATTGGAGGTTGATGCCGGCGAGTGGTGCCGGGAGCTGGCGGAGGTAGGCGGCTGGCGCGCCGACCAAGCTCGCGAGCTGACCGAAGCTCCAATGCGTCGGGGCGATCGGCGCGTCGGCACCGGGCAGAATCAGCGTCAGGCGTTCGGCGTCCTCACGGTTCGCCTCCACCCGGATCGCCGCGCTCTCCACCGTTCGGGTCCGGCTGCGCTCGCTTCGGCCGCGTACGGCCGCGTAGAGGTCCGATAGGGACAGGTACCGCTCGTCATCTGGCCGCGAGAACCACTCCGAGGACACGCGCCTGATCCTCTCGCCTCGGTCCACGACTACTTTATAGCCGCAAGCTCGGTCGTGAGCAGCATCCGGAACTTCCACATAGGTCATAGGATGTCTCCAAGACGGGCTCCGGAAGCTCCTCTCCCGGCACTCGGCCCGTCGCGGAAATTCGGTCCGCACTCTCCCTCGCAGGAGGCCGGCGAGGAGCGGGCATGGGCCGCGCACTTGCAGCCATATAGCACTCGGTGCTATATGCGCTTTACGCGCGCCTCGCCGGGTCTGAGAGAGAAAGGAATTGGCAAGGACCTGTTCGATGTCGAAGTCGGCAAGGTCTGTGATAGAAAAAGCGAGTTGGTTAGTTTACGTCAGGGCTTTTAGCGGCAAGCTTTTTGTCGTGCGTCGCTTCAAGAAATGCGAGCGCAACAAAATTGACAAAGACGAGAAGAGAGCCAGAAGAAGTTGGCTGTGCAGTCTGTTGTCCATCACTTGGGCGGTAAGCAAGGTAATGCCAACCGCCGAATTGATCTTGGTGGAGGTGCTATGCGAAAAACGAAGTCTAATTTTGGAGGCGCGCAGGCGACGGTCGAGGGGGTGCGTTATACCGGCGCAGTCGATCAGGTCACGCTGCGGGATTTGGACAGCCTTCGCTTACCTTCGATCGAGCCTTTGGGGCCGAAGCAGATTAAAAAGATTCGCGAAGCCTCGCACGTAAGCCAAGCGGTCTTCGCCCGGCTCCTGAACACCAGTGTCTCCACCGTTCAGAAATGGGAGATCGGCCAAAAGAAGCCGACCGGAACGGCTCTCAAGCTTCTACACCTTGTACAGAAGCGTGGCCTAGAAGTCGTGGCATGATAGCATCTCTTTCGTTCATGTCCCCACCACTGTGATTCAGCCTCTGGCTTAAGAGACGTTCCCGGCCCAACGAAAACATAGGTCCTTCTTCCGCATGCATCCAACCGCAGCACGAACAGAGTCATCGGAGCCCGTGGCTCGCTCCGCGAGCCCTTTCACGGGACGCCCCCCCGCTAATGTCGCATATGCGACGCAGTGCGGGAGGATGCTGCACGGTAAGTCGGACGAAATCCTCGCCGACGGGTCACTCGCGCGTTTTGAAGGCAAGGTCAATCTCATCTTTACTTCGCCGCCATTCCCGCTCAACCGCAAAAAGCGATACGGCAACGAGACAGGCGAAGCCTACGTCAAATGGCTCTGCGCCTTCGGGCCGCTGTTCAAGAAGATGCTCGCGCCTGACGGCTCTATAGTCGTGGAGATGGGTAACTCCTGGGAGCCAGGTATGGCTGTCATGTCTACACTGGCGTTGCGCGCGCTGCTGGAGTTTCAAGAGAAGAACGAACTTCATCTTTGCCAGGAGTTCGTTTGGCACAATCCGGCAAGGCTGCCGTCGCCTGCTCAGTGGGTCAATGTTGAGCGCTGTCGGGTCAAGGACAGCTTCACGAAGCTCTGGTGGATGGCGCCAACGGAAAAGCCAAAAGCCAGCAATCAGCGCGTCCTCCAAGAATATAGCAAATCAATGAAGACCTTGCTCAAGCGAGGAACCTATAACAATGGCAAACGACCATCCCAGCACAACATCAGCGAGACGGCGTTCCTGCGTGACAACGGCGGTGCAATACCGTCGAATGTTCTTACCTACGCGAACACGCAAAGCGGTGACGCTTACCAGACCTACTGCCGTCAGAACGAATTGCCGCTACATCCAGCGCGGATGCCTGCGGATTTAGCGAAGTTCTTCATCAAATTCCTCACTGACGCCGGCGACGTCGTTCTTGATCCATTTGGCGGTAGCAACACGACTGGGGCGGCGGCTGAAGAGTTGGAGCGCTTCTGGATCAGCATCGAAGCGTCCGAGGACTACATCAAAGGTTCAAGAGGACGGTTCGGCGACCGAATAACCTCAGATTCCTTTGCTGATTGGTAGGTGCCGGGCGACGAACGGATGAAGTTAGAGATTGTTTGGAGAGCAGCACGATGACGCAGAGCTTCGAGGCGGAATTGATCGTCGGTCCCAAGGCGATCGACGCCTATAGTCGCCTCAGCTATACGATGTGGTTTGCGCTAGCGGAGTTTGTAGACAACTCGACGCAGTCGCGACTGAACTACGGGAATCTTATCGATGAAGTGCTCCGGGAGGAAGGCCGCCCGCTGACCGTCTCTATCATCCACGACCGACCGAACAAGACCCTCCTGATTGAGGACAACTCGATAGGCATGAGCAAAGACGACCTCATTGCAGCGTTACGGATCGCGCATCCGACCCCAGACAGCAAGGGACGATCCAAATACGGCATGGGCATGAAGACCGCGGCGTGCTGGATTGGAGCACACTGGACTGTTACCACCTGTGAGCTGGGGAGCGGCGAAGAGTGGACTGCCACAGTTGATGTCGATGCAATTGCCAATCACGGGGCAAAAGTTCCACTCACAATGCGAACCGTTAGCCGAGACGATCACTACACACGGATAACGATCAGTGGTCTCCGTCGTATCATCCAGAAGCGCTCCGAAGAAACGATCAAGGATTATCTTGGCTCAATGTACATGTTCGACCTGCGTCCCGACGTGAAAGGCCAAGTCGCCATGAAGCTCACCTACAACGGCGAGGAGATCTCGCCGCCACAAGAAAGCGATTGGGACACCGATCCTTCTGGAACGCTCATGAAGCGCGACCTTCCAACGTTCACCATCGACGGGAAAATCATCAACGGATGGATTGGAGTGCTGCGTAAGGGCGGACGAAAGTATGGCGGCTTCTCTATGTTCCAGAACGGTCGTCAAATACAAGGCTTTCCGAATGCGTGGAAGCCAAGTGTGATCTTCGGCGGCGTGGATGATGAAGGAGCCAACAATCTCATTGCTCAACGACTGACAGGAGTGTTGCTGCTCGACGGCTTCGGCGTATCTCATACCAAGGACAAGGTACTCTTCGAGGGCGAGGAGGAGGAAGCGCTGGAAAAGTTCCTTGTTACGCAAACCAGGGCTTATGCCGATTACGCCAAGAGTAGGCGAGGAGGCGCGCGCGGATCGAAATGGTCCAAGGAGCAGATCCGCGACCTAGTGAAGGACATGCAGACCGAGTTTGTCAGCGCAGAGATCAAAGACGCATTGAGCAACGCGGCGCTGCCACCGATGGAAACTATCGCAGCAAACAACCTGCAACAACGGGAATCGCTCACCGTTGAGGACGAAATCAGCCGTCTGAACATCTTGCCGGATCTGCAGGTCGTGATCTCATTAAAAGAGACCAGTCCCTACGAGCCGCACGTCACATTTGTTCCCGGTGCCGAAGCAAACGTGATCCATGTGATCATTAACGGGCTGCATCCGTATTACCAGACGCTTGAGGCGAAGGACGCGATCAGTGAGTGCGTGCAGCAATACATCTTCGATGCCGTCGCTGAGTTCAAGGCTTGCAAGCTTATCTCGCGGGTCAATCCTGATAGCGTACGGAACTTGAAAAACAATCTATTGCGCGCACGCGCGGAACAACTCGAAAATGCCGACATTGCGGTTCGAGCGCAGGCAGAGGTCGATCTGTTCGGGCGCAAGCCCGGACATGCCGAAGGTTAGGAGTTCGTGTTTTGCCGAAGCTGACTCCGCGTGGCTGGCAGGTTGCGGCGCTTGCAGAATGGGAACGGACAAACCATCGCGGCATCGTCAGCGTCGTTACCGGGGGCGGAAAAACAGTTTTCGCTCTTTCCTGCATTGATCGCATCCGGCCATTAGCGACGCTGATCGTCGTGCCGACCGCCGCGCTCCTTGAGCAATGGTGGGAAGAGGCAGCGAGCTACTTTGACCTCGATCTTGATGAGATCAATATCATTACTGGTAGTCTGCGCTTCCGCTTGGGCACGATCAACATCGCTGTGTTGAACACGGCGGCGAAGCTCGCGGCAAAGATGGGGGATTACAAATGCTTCCTGATCGTGGATGAGTGCCACAAGGCGGCATCAGAACATTTTCGCGCCGCGTTGCAGATTAACACGACCGCAGCTCTCGGACTCTCGGCTACGCCCGAGCGCCCCTATGACGAGGGTTTGAAGGACGTGCTGATTCCGGCACTCGGTCCTGTGATCTTCAGCTACGGGTATGGCGATGCGCTCCGCGATGGAGTGATCGTTCCGTTCGAACTTCGGAACGTCGTATTTGATTTGGAGGAAGATCGGAAAGCTGATTACGACAAGCTGAGCAAGGCGATTGCACGCTCGATCAGCCAGCACGGCGCGGAGGCTGAAGAGACCATTTCCCTGTTTCTGAAGCGGGCGCGCGTACTGAACCTGAGCCTCAACCGCATTCGCTTAGCGCTCAAGCTTGTGGTCGCCAACGCGGGTAAGCGCACGCTGATCTTTCACGAGGATGTCGAGGCCTGCAATCTTATTCACTCGGTTCTCGCCCAGAATGGCGTCAAAGCCGGTGTCTATCATTCCAAGATGACGCTGAGGGCCCGCGCGCTAATGCTTAGCCTTTACCGCAGAGGAGAGATCGACGTGCTCGTGACATGCCGCGCCCTCGACGAGGGCTTCAATGTTCCAGAAACCGAACTAGGCATTATCGCCGCCAGCACGGCCACGCGGCGACAACGCATCCAACGCCTTGGCCGAGTCGTCAGACCGGCCAAGGGAAAAGCAGGTGCTTTGATTTATACGCTTGTGGCGACTGGCCCAGAAATCCAGCGTCTCAAGGAGGAAGAGGCGCTGCTGGAGAATGTTGCGACGGTCGTATGGAGCCGGGCATGAAGAAATTACTGACGGGGGAGTGCAACGAAGACAATATCTTCCAGCTATTGGATCCTACCGCGTTCCTAGAGATAGACTTCGAGGCCGAAGTCGTTAAAGCCTTGGCTTGCCTGTTTCCAGACTATTGGTGTGGTGTCTTCGCCGGCAGTTTCCTGTTGGAAGGCGAGCGCCGCGCTGCCGATCTCGCGTTAATCCACAGGAGCTTGTCCCATTGGTTTGTAGTTGAGGTTGAGCTCGCCGGACATTCACTGCATCAGCATGTTCTACCCCAGGTACGATGCTTCCGTTACGGCGAACCGGACCAAACTTGCGCGTCGAGCTTGCTCACCGCCTTTAACTCCCTCAGCCGTGAGCAAGCGAACGCGTTGCTGATGTACATCCCCCGCTATGTTGCGGTCATCGGTAACATGTCTGACCCCGAATGGACGACAGCGCTACGGGCTCTGGATGTTCAATACCTTACCGTGTCGGTCTATCGTGATCGAAACGGTCGTTCAGCGCATGAGGTAGAGGGGCGGCTTGAAGCGCGTACTGAGAGCCTGGGGTTTGCGCGCTTTTCAGCAATCGACAATTGTCTGCGCATCAACAAGGGATGCGGACTTCCTCCCGGCGCTCTGCAAATCATCGACCAGTTCGGCAATGCTGCGACTTGGACGGTACGTGAGGCCTCCGGGGTCCTCTGGATATCTAAGGATAGAGGTCCAGCATTGCTTGAACATGAGGGGTATGTGCAGATCATCCGCACCTTTGACGGTCGCATTTCTCTGCGGCCATCCATGCCCCATCAACGCGGTACGGCTGGTAATTTATAGACCTAAGCGGTTTCTACAAAAGGGCTTTCACCGTTTAGGGAGGGCACAGAAACGTTTAAACGCATAGCGTCACGTCTGCATTTTTGTCAGGCACGCATGAGAGTGCGGCAGACCGCGAGGCGACACCGGTCTTCGTGGACGGTCAATCGGTCAAAATTGCTGAGTCCGGCGTATCCTAGGGCATTTTTTTGCAGTCCGTTCGACGAGATTCACAGGCGAGGGCGGAAAAGCCACAAATACGCGGCTGACGGGTGGCGCGAACGCCCCGGAGAACGAAGCCTCGGATTCGGCCTTGGTGGACACCATGTGGACACCA
>PQAN01000154.1 GCA_003105285.1 Methylocystaceae bacterium | reverse complement strand
CCGGGGCGTCGTCGTTCTCGCGCGAGCTCTTGTCCGACTTGTCGTTCATCACGGTTCCTTTCGAAAGGCGTATTCAGTGGAATTGCGGCGGATCGTCACTGTTTTGCGCCAAATCGAGTTCGGCGAGCGCGACGAGGATTTCGGCGCGCGATTTCAAATCGACCGCCTCCAGCAACGCCTGTTTTTCATCCGCTCCGAACGGGCTCATCATCGCCAGGGCGTTGACGAGCGCCTCATTGGGCGCCGCGTCGATGCTCGTCCAATCGACTTCGAGCTTCGAGCTTTCGGCGAATTCGCGCAGCATCCGGATCATTCCCGAGCGATCGACGTCGTCCTCGCCGGCTCCGGGCTGGAGGTCGATGTGGAATTCATCGTAGTTGACGCGGCATCTGCGATAGGAACGCGGCGTGTCGAGCTCCTCCTCGATCCGGAAACGGGCGACGCCTGTCAGGGAGATCAGGTAACGGCCGTCCCCGGTTTCGGAAAATCGGGTGATCCGGCCGACGCAGCCGATCTCGAAGAGAGGCGGCGCGACGTCTTTTTCATCCTGGCCCGGCAGAGGCTGTATCATGCCGACGATGCGCTCCGATGCGATCGCGTCGTCGATCATGGCGATGTAGCGGGGCTCGAAAATATTGAGCGGCAGCTCGCCGCGCGGCAGTAGAAGCGCGCGCGTCAGCGGAAACACCGGGACGACGGTCGGCAGCGCGCTCGCATCTCGGTATGGCCAGTTGACGCTCATTTTTGCACATGCGGCGTCATGCGCCCCTCCCTTCGCCTTTCGGATCAGGAGAATAGCAGCGACGAGAGCCGCCGTCTCGCGCCGATCGTCGCCTTGTCCAGCGGTCCCCAGGCGTCGAAGAATTGGATGAGTTGCTTTCTCGCCCCATCGTCGTTCCAACTACGGTCCTTGCGAATGATGTCAAGGAGCGCTGTCGCCGCCTCTTCGCGGCTTCCTTTGGCGTTGAGGGCCAGAGCGAGGTCGAAGCGGGTTTGGAGATCGTCCGGATCGAAGGCGATGCGCTTCTGCAATTCGTCGATCTCGTCGATGTCCGAAGCGCGCAGCGCATTTTCGAGATGCGCCGCGGCGGCGGCGAGGCTCGCGTCCGCGAGCGTTTGCGGCGGGAGTCGCTCCAGCAGCGTTTGCGCCTCGGCCAGGCGCTCCTGGTCCACATAGAGCCGCACGAGTTCCGCCGCGGCCTTGACGAAAGGAGGATCTTGCGCGACGAGCTCCGTCAGAATGGCTTCGGCGCTTTCGACGTCGCCTTCGCCGATCAGCGCTTCCGCCGTCAGAAACGCGTCGGAGCCTTCGTCCTCGAGCGGTCCGACGAGGCGCTCGATGAAGCCGCGCACGTGGTTTTCCGGCAGCGCGCCGACGAATCCGTCCGCCGGCCGCCCGCGTTGGAACGCCACAACGGCGGGGATCGATTTCACGCCGAGCTGGCTCGCGATCTCGGGATGCTCGTCGATATTCATCTTGACGAGCTTCACTTTGCCGCCCGCGGCCTTGACGGCGCGTTCGAGAACCGGCGCGAGCTGTTTGCAGGGGCCGCACCACGGCGCCCAGAAATCGACGAGCACGGGCTGGCGCAGCGAAGCCTCGAGAACGTCGCCGCGAAATGTCGCGGTCGTCGTCTCATGCGTCGTTGCGCCGCCGCCCGGCGCTGTTTCAAATCCGTCCGCCGCCATTGCGAGTCTCCCGCCAAGATCGCGTCTTCTAACGCCTCACGAAGGTGAGATAGACCGGTTTGCGTCCCGCCGCCATCGCTTTCGCCTCGTATTTCGTTCGCGTCCAGCCCTCCCATGACAGGAGCCAGTCGTCGGCGGTCGCGGCGGTCCAGGAGAAGTCCGTCGACGCGCGAATGCGCGCCAGCGTCCAGCCGGCATAGTCGTCGATGTCGGTCGCAAAGCGCAGTTGCGCGCCGCTCTTCATCACGCGCGCGAGCTTCTCCAAGGTCTCGTGCGAAACGAAGCGCCGCTTGCGATGGCGGCGCTTGGGCCAGGGATCGGGATAGAACAGAAACACCCGGCCGAGGCTCGCCTCGGGAAGCCAGTCGATCACCTGCGTCGCGTCGCCGGCATGCAGCCGCACATTCGTCGCGCCGCCGGCGTCGATGCGGGCGAGCAGCCGCGCCATGCCGTTGACGAAAGGCTCGCAGCCGATGAACCCGACATCGGGATGCTGCGCCGCTGCGGCGATCAGATGCTCGCCGCCGCCGAAGCCGATTTCGAGCCACACATCGCGCACAGGCGCGGCGAACAGCGCCTCCGGCGCTCCGCCGGGCGAGGCGAGATCGAGCAGCAGCCTCGGCAGCAGCTCGTCGAGCAGCTCAGTCTGGCGCCGGCGCAGAGCCTTGCCCTTGCTGCGACCATAGAGTCGCCGCCGCGCGAACTCCTCTCGGGGTTCGTCGCGCGCGGCGGTCGTCTCTTCTTTCGCGGTCGAGGCGTTCAGGCGAAATGCGCCTTCAGCTTGTCGGCGAGGTCGGTGCGCTCCCATGAGAAGCCGCCTTCGTCGTCCGGCGTGCGGCCGAAATGTCCATAGGCCGAGGTGCGCGCATAGATCGGCCGATTGAGCTGCAGATGTTCGCGAATGCCGCGCGGCGACAGCCGCAGGATCTGCGGCAGCACGGCCTCGAGCTTGTCCTCCGCCACCTGTCCCGTGCCGTGCAGATCGACATAGATCGACAGCGGCTCGGCCACGCCGATGGCGTAGGAGAGCTGCAGAGTGGCCCGATCCGCGAGGCCGGCGGCGACGATGTTCTTGGCCAGATAGCGGGCGGCGTAGGCGGCCGAGCGGTCGACCTTGGTCGGGTCCTTKCCGGAGAAGGCGCCGCCGCCGTGCGGGGCCGCGCCGCCGTAGGTGTCGACGATGATCTTGCGTCCGGTGAGGCCGGCGTCGCCATCGGGACCGCCGATGTGGAACTTGCCGGTCGGATTGACGTGCCACACCGTCTCCCTGGTGACCCAGCCCTCGGGCAGCGCCTCGAGAATGTAGGGCTCGGCGATGCGGCGGATGTCCTCCGGCGTCAGACTCTCGTCGGTATGCTGATGCGAAAGGACGATCTGGGTCGCCTCGACCGGCTTGCCGTCGACGTAGCGAAGCGTCACCTGGCTCTTGGCGTCGGGGCCGAGGCCCTTCTCCTTGCCGGAGTGGCGCGCCTGGGCGAGCTTTTCGAGAATCTTGTGGGAATAATAGATCGGGGCGGGCAGGAGATCGGGCGTTTCCCGCACGGCGTAGCCGAACATGATGCCCTGGTCGCCGGCGCCCTCGTCCTTGTTGCCGGCGGCGTCGACGCCCTGAGCGATGTCCGCCGACTGCGCATGCAGCAGGACCTCGATATTGGCGTGCTGCCAATGGAAGCCGGCTTGTTCATAGCCGATCGCCTTGATCGCCTTGCGCGCGACGTCGACGATCTCGTCGCTCGAAATCGCCGGACCGCGCACTTCGCCGGCGATCACGACGCGATTGGTCGTGGCGAGCGTCTCCGCCGCGACGCGGATTTGATAAGGGTCGAGACCGGCGCGCGCGCCCTCGCGAAAAAACAGATCGACGATTTCGTCTGAAATTCTATCGCAGACCTTATCGGGATGCCCTTCTGAAACAGATTCGCTGGTGAACAGATAATTCTTGCGCGTCACGTCTGATCTCCGCTTTGGCTAGCCGCCGGCGCCGTGCCGGCCGCCGAACTCGGGGCCCTGATCAGTACAGCGAGCGTTCGTTTCGTCAAGCTATCTGAGCAAAAACGTTCGTTATAGAGAACTCGGCTGGCGCAGGCGCAAAAAGACGCGGGATGGGGCTATTTGGCGGCCTCTTCGGCGTCGGCGCGCGCCGCTCTCTGGTCTTCGTCCTGATCCGCCAGAGCGGCGATGAGGTCGATGACTTTCTTGCGCACCTTCGGGTCCTTGATGCGCGCGAAGGATCGGTTGAGATGGAGGCCCTCGGCGGTCGAGAGGAAGTCCACGACATATTGGGAGGACGATTCCTCCACGAATCCGTTTCCGGAAGCGCCCGCCGTCGGCGCGCCCTCGAAGAAGAAGGAAGGGGGGACGTTCAGCGTCTTGGAGATTTGCTGAAGCCTGCTCGCGCCGATGCGGTTCGTCCCTTTTTCGTATTTTTGCACCTGCTGAAACGTCAATCCGAGCGCCTCGCCGAGTTTTTCCTGACTCATCTTCAGCAAGACGCGCTGCATTCGCACACGGCTTCCAACATGGCGATCGATCGGATCCGGCGTCTTCTTCACTTTTGTCGATCCCCTTTGCCCATTTCAGTCGAGCTCTTGGTCGAACGGTTCAGGAATACCGTAGACCTTATAATCTTGCCACGCTCCGGCATCGGGCGATGCGCCATTAAGCACCCGCCCGAGCCACGAAGTCAAACCCGCGAGGGCCTGAAAACCGTCCCGCTGCAGCAAAAATTATTGTGGAGAGCCAAAGTGTTAATGTCCATAGGAAAGGATGTCGGGCGAATGGCGTCGGCGTCGCCGCCTTGGGCAGCCGGCCGTCGACGATTCCTTCGACGCCGAGCGGCATATGCTCGAGGATCCGGCCATAGGGATCGACGATCGCGGAGATTCCGGTGTTCGCCACGCGCACGAGCGGCAGGCCTTCCTCGATCGCTCGCAGCCGCGCCTGTGCAAGGTGCTGATAGGGACCGCTGGTCATGCCGAACCAGCCGTCATTGGTGACGTTCAGCAGCCATTCCGGGCGTCGGCCGTCGTCGCGCGTGGTCGCTTCGCCAGGAAAGATCGCCTCATAGCAGACGAGGGGCGCGGCGAGCGGCAGGCTCGGCGCGGCGAGCCGTCTCGGCCCTGTTCCCTCGTCCCAGACGCCGGGGACGAGATGGGTGACGCCGAGCGGTCCCAGCAGCTCCGCGAGCGGCAGATATTCTCCGAACGGCACGAGATGCGACTTGTCGTAGGCGGCGATGATCTTGCCGTCCTGCACGACTTGAATCGCGTTGAAAATTTTCGAGCGCCGCTTCTGGCCCGGCGGCGCGGCGCGATCCTCCTCGACTCGCGCGGCTCCGGTGATGAGGGTCTTACCCCCCATGACGCCGGCGATCTGCGCGAGCGCCTGCGGCTCCCGCGACAATATGAAGGGAAAGGCCGACTCGGGCCAGACGACATGCGTCGCGTCGGCGGCGCCGGCACGACCGGGGGCGATCGGCCGGTCCGACAGCTCGAGGTAGCGGCGCAAGATGTCCGGGCCGTTTTCCGGCTTGAATTTGGCGTCCTGCGGCAGATTGGGCTGCATCAGCCGCAGCCGGACGCCGTCGACGAATTCCGTCTTTGCGAGACCGAGCCGAAGAGCGCCATAGGCGCCCGAGACCGATAGCGCGACGAGCGCGGCGACGATCGCCGGCGTGACGAAGCGTCCGCCCCTTGCGCCGTCGACGAGCGTCGCCGGCGCGGCGAAGACGACGACGGTCAGAACGTCGAGGCCGTAGAGGCCGACCGCCGACGCCGTCTGCGCGAAGACCGGCAGGCTCGCGAGCGCCATGCCGAAGTCGTTCCAGGGGAAGCCGGTCAGCACATGGCCGCGCAGCCACTCGGACGCGCCAAGTCCGGCGGCCAGCGCGAATAGGCGCAATGAACCCGGCGACCATAAAAGGCGCGCCAGAGCGAAGCCGAGCGCGGTGAAGATCGCGAGGCCCGCCGGGACGCCGATCACCGCCAGCGGCAAGGCCCAGGCGAATTGGTCCGCCTCGACGAGCAGAGCCGCGCCGAGCCACCACAGGCCCGCTAAAAAATATCCGAAGCCGAGCCACCAGCCGGCGCCTGCCGCCGACCGCAGCGAGGCGCGGGTGAAGCCCGAGGCGTTCTCGCCGGTCGCCGCCGCGGAGCCGTCGACGAGCCAGAGGGAGACGCACATCGGAACGAGCATGGCCGGCGCGAAGTCGACGGGCGCCAGCGCCAGCGCGCCGGCGACGCCGGCGAGGAATGCGACCGCGCGGCGCGTCCATCCCTCGCTGAGGATGATGCGCTGGGCCAAAGAGAGTTCCGTCCGTGCGCCCGCGCGTTCGCGGGTCGCGATGCTCGTCGTCTGCGCCATGGCGTCCCGTCGTATCGATGAAGTTGGGAGAATTCGCGACTTGCGTCGGGAGAGTCGCCCCGGCGTGATTTGCGTCGAGACGAGGTATATCGTCGTCGGGGCGTCTTGTCGCGCCCGCAGTCGGCGCTTTCATTTGCGTCGGCGTCTTGATAGCTTTTCGTGAGTCTCGTCGCTTCAGGGAACGCGTCCCGTGCCCGATATCGCCTTCGGCCTTCTCTCCTTCGCCGCCTATTTTCTCGCGGCGACGGCTTACTGCGCGGCGTTCTGCGTCGCCTATACGCGGCTCACTCCGCATCACGAGTTCGATCTCATCGTCCGCCAGCACAATGCTTCGGCGGCGGTCGCCTTCGGTTCGAGCCTCGTCGGATTCGCCATTGCGCTGGCGGGCGCCATCCACAATACGCGATCGGCGACGGAGTTCATCGTCTGGGGTTTCGTCGCCTTCGCGACGCAGATCGTCGCCTATCTCCTGGCGCGTGTCGCACATCCGGGGCTTTCTCACGCGATCGAGCAGAATGCGCTCGCCGCCGCCCTCTGGGTCGGCGCCGTTTCGATTTCGGCCGGCGTGCTGAGCGCGGCCTGCATGAGTCCGTGATCGGCGAAGCGGGGAACGATATGGCGAATGAACGGCGCAAGGAGTTCGGACGACGCGGCGCGCAGGCGCCGCCCGTCGTCACCCACGCGCCGGGCGGGCTTCCCGGCGGATCTTCCGGCCCTTCGGAGCGACGCAAACGATCCTTGACGATCGCATTGGTCTCGGTCGGCGCCTTGTCGATCGGCGGCTTCGCATTGATGGAGGCGATCGATCGGCGCGTGAAGTGCCGGCAGAACACGGGAGATTGGGAGCAGAACGACTGCGCCGAGTCCGGCAGTCGCAGCAGCTCGAGCAGTCACGGCGGAAGCAGCGGCTCCTCCTCGCATGGCTCGTCGTCGAGCCAGTCGTCGTCCTTCAGCGCTCACAGTGTTTCTTTCGGCGGTTTCGGCGCGACGGGGGCAGCCCATGGCGGCGGCGGCTCATGAGGCGGGAGGCCTCCGAGCCGCGGCCGGATTTCGAAATTCACGCCGCGGAGATCGGCTTTTGTTTCGCACATATCGACGGAGAGCCTTACTGGGACGAATCCGTCCGCTATGTGTTTTCGCTGCGCGAGATCGAGAACGATCTCGAGGCGGCGACAGCGGAACTCGCTTCCCTTTGCGAGGGGCAGGTCTCGCGCATCGTCGCGAGCGACGACCTCATGGAGCGGCTCCGCATTCCGCGTCATGCGTGGGATGTCGTCGCCGAGAGCTGGCGGCGGCGCGACCCGTCGCTCTACGGCAGGTTCGATTTCGCTTACGACGGCGAAGGGCCGCCGAAGCTCATCGAATATAACGCCGATACGCCGACGAGCCTGTTCGAAGCCGCCGTCGTGCAATGGTTCTGGCTCGAGCAGATGATCGCCCGGGGGAAGCTGCCGACGGATGCGGATCAGTTCAATTCGCTGCACGAGCGGTTGATCGCCAGATGGCGGGCGATCGCCGAGGGCGGTTTCGTACATCTCGCCTGCATGAGTGGGAGCGCCGAGGACGCCGGCACGATCGCTTATCTCGAGGATTGCGCGAGACAGGCCGGATCGCCGACGGCCGCGCTCGATATGCGCGATATCGGCCTCGCGGACGATATCTTCGTCGATCGACAAGGGCGGCGCATCGAACGACTGTTCAAGCTCTATCCATGGGAATGGTTGTTCGCCGACGCGTTCGGCCGTTCGCCGGCGCTGCGCGACCTCGCCTGTGTCGAGCCGGCATGGAAGGCCGTCCTCTCGAACAAGGGGTTCCTCGCGCTGCTATGGGAAGCGGAGCCGGGTCATTCGAATCTGCTGCCGTGTTTTTTCGAGGATGACGAACGCGCGTCTTCGCTCGTGCGATATGCGCGCAAGCCGCTCTATTCCCGCGAGGGAGCGAATGTCGAACTCGTCGACGGCGACAGGACGATCGCGCAGACGGCGGGCGGTTATGGAAGAGAAGGATTCGTGCGGCAGGCCCTGCATCCGTTGCCGAATTTCGACGGCCGTCATCCTGTGCTCGGTTGCTGGCTCGTCGGCGACGAACCCGCCGGAATGGGCGTTCGCGAGGACGTCTCGCTCGTGACCTCCGATCGCTCGCGCTTCGTTCCGCATGTGATCATAGAATAGGCGCCGCACATAGCGTCGCCTGTGCTAGATTTTCGCTGTCCGTCGATCGCGTCGTCGTCACGATCGTGAGACGAGAAAAAAAGATCAAGGGAGGGCAGCCATGGCCAATGTCACTTTCTCTTCCCCGCTCCTTCACCAGAATGTGACCGTCTATTCGGTCGCCGGCGACACGCACACGATTCTCGCCGTCGCCGATGCGAACAAAATTCCGATTCCTCACGACTGCAAGGATGGGGAATGCGGCTCCTGCCTGATCGAAGTCGAGTCGTTGACGGGCAAGACGATGGGCTCGCTGCTGACCGAAAAGGAAAAGATCCAACTGAAGTCCTTGGGCAAGCTCACCGCCGAGGACATCCGGCGCGCGGAGATTCAAGACCTCACGCCGAAATATCGGCTCGCGTGCCAATATGTCGTCCGCGACGACGACATATTGGTGAAATTTTCGGGAGAGCCGGGCGGCGCGAACTGACCGCGTCCGCATCGTCAATCATTATCCCTGCCGGCTGATCGTGAGCGCATTCGCGTCCCATGGGAAAGCGAATGCGCTCCTGTCGCTCGGGCGGTCAGCTCAGGACTCCGACGCGGACCAGCAGCCAATAGGCGCCGAACAGCGCGATGACGCCGGACGCCGCATAGACCAGTTTCGGGTTGCGCTCGCCATCGTTCGTGAGTTTGTCGATCGCGACCAGCAGTGGGATGACGACGAGCACGACGCCGATCTGGCCGATCTCGACGCCGATGTTGAAGCTCGCGAGCGCCGGCAGGACGGCGCGTTGCGGAATGCCGAGTTCGATGAGGCCGCTCGCAAATCCAAAGCCGTGAATGAAGCCGAACAGAAACGTGTCGCGCCAGCGCTGATCGACCTTGCGCGAAAAGAAATTTTCGACGGCGACATAGATGATCGACAAAGCGATGGCGATTTCGACCCAGAAGCTCGGAAGCGTGACGACGTTCAACGCCGCGAGCGACAAGGTCACAGAATGCGATACGGTGAAGGCGGTGACGATCTTGACGACCGGCCAGGCGCGCGTCGCCCACAAGACGACGGCGAGCAGGAAGCAGAGATGATCGTAGCCGGTCATGATGTGCTCGACGCCGGCCGAGAGAAACTTCGGCGCGAGCTCCCAGGGGCCGAGAAGCGGCTGCGACAGATCGACGGGCCCGTCGGACGGATAGATCAGCACCTGGCCGGGAGCCGGCGCCGCGCCGGCGCGTTGCTCCGGGGTCAGCGGCGGCGGATCGGGCCGCTCGCCGACGCTCACGAGATGCTTCGCGCGCGCTCCTTGCGCCGCGAGCAGCTTGCCGGGGTTGTATAAGATCGTTCCTTCGACCTCCCGGCAATCGAAACGCAGCACGACTTTCGCGTCATAGGGGTTGGTCGGATCTTCGCCAGCCGAGACGACGCGGCTCTTGCAGACGTGTCCCTCCGCATTCTGCAGGTCGACGCGCCGCTCGATGAATTTGCCGATTTCCGCCTCCAGCACGCCCGGCGGCGAGAGATCGACGCCGGCGCGCTCGGACTGCGTCTCCTGGAACATGCGTTCGATATCGCTTCCCAGAAAGCCGACGTCGACGCGATATCGACCGTCGCCTTCCGGAACGATCTTCCCGCTCGAAATATCCGCCGTATGCGCCGAGGCCGAGCCGGCGAGGCCGACGACCAGAAGAAGTGAAGCCGTCAGCTTGGTCCGGAATTTCATGTGGCGCGTCTCCCCGGCAAATTGGTTGTATGAAGAAAAATCAGATACATCATACCTTCAGGGCCGACAAGGTCGAGCTGACGCTGGGGCTCCGGGGAGTTTCTGGACCGCGAGCCTTAGGGCTCGCCACCGGCGGAAGGCGAAGAGCTGCGGCGCCGGCGGATGCTGGCCTATCTCCATCCGTCGTGCTAACAGCGTCCTCCGCTCGAGGGATCGTCCCGGCGCAAGAGCAAGGTCAGTGGAGCGACCACCATGTCCGACATTTTCCGTGAGGTGGACGAAGACGTCCGCAGAGAAAAGGCGGCCAACCTCTGGAAGCGCTATCAGACGCCGGTGTTCGCAACGGCCTTCATCATCGTCGCGGCGACCGCGGCGTTGAGCTATCTCGAGAGCAACCGCGTCAAGACGGCCGAGGCCGCCAATGTGCGTTTCGAAAGCGCCGCGACGTTGGCGCGCCAGGGCAAGCGCGAGGAGGCGCTCGCCGCTTTCGAGGCCCTCGCCAAGGACGCGCCCAAGGGCTATGCGACGCTGGCGCGGCTGCGCGCCGCCGAGCAGCTCGAGGGCGGCGACAAGGTCAAGGCTCTCGCGGCCTATGACGCCATCGCCGAGGACAAGGG
>PQAN01000153.1 GCA_003105285.1 Methylocystaceae bacterium | reverse complement strand
AAGCCGGTGATGCCGCCGCCGGCCGCATAGAATTGCGCGGCCGACGTGGTGCGCTTGGCCGCCCATTTGGTGATGCCGAGCGTCAACAGGACGAAGAAGCCGAACATGCCGATGGCGAGCAGGTTGAGCGGCTCCTTCTCCGTCTGGCCGGCGAGCGCGTCGGCGCGGGCGCCGCTGGAGAACGCCGCTATCGCCGCGCCGGCGGCGACCGCGAGAAGCCGGCTCATCGGCGCGCCTCATCGACGATTTCGCGCGTCAGCCGATCGAATGTCGCATTCGCCTTGCGGACATAGAGGCCGGTGAGAAGGAAGGCCGAAAGAATGACGAACAGGCCGATCGGAATGCCGATCGTCGTCACGCCCGAACCGATCGGCGCGCCGAGGAATTTCGGCGCATAAGCGATGAGCAGGATGAATCCGAGATAAATGGCGAGCATCGCCGCCGACAGGCTCCAGGCGGTCGCGGCGCGGCTGCGCACGAGCGTTTTGTATTTCGGACTGTCGACGATCGAATCGAATATCTGATCGGCCATGTTCCATCCCTCGAGAAATTGTCTCGTCCGGCAGGTCGAGCGGCCGGATCGATATGGTCGCTTCAATGTCTTGCCCGGGCCTTTTCGGCGCATCCATGCCGCCGCTTCCGCGCCGGGCCGCCCGCCGGTCGAAAGTCGCATATATTTTTAGACGAGATCATGCGTCAAAACCACGCGCTCGAGCTTTATCCCGAGGCCTCGTTATTCGGCCTCCGGCAGCTTCACGCGATGCTGCGCGACGGGAATCATCGCGCGCACCTTTCGGATGCGCTCCGGGTCGATGCGGGTGGAGACGAGCCCGACGCCGTCGGACGCGCGCGCGACGACATGGCCCCACGGATCGGCGATCAGCGAATTGCCATAAGTGAAGCGCGTCTCATGACCGGCCTTATGCGCGCCGGTCTGCCCCGGAGCGCAGATATAGCTCTGAATTTCGATCGCGCGGGCGCGGGCGAGCACCTCCCAATGATCCTTGCCGGTGACCAGCGTGAAAGCCGAGGGCAGGGCGACGACATCCGCTCCCCTTTCCGCGAGCGCCTGAAAAAGATAAGGAAAGCGGAGGTCGTAGCAGATCGCGCAGCCGATCGTCAGCCCGTCGCAATCATAGGTGACGACGGCGTCGCCCGGCTTGAAGGACGCGCTCTCGTGATATTTGGCGCCGTCGGGGGCGGTGATGTCGAACATGTGAATCTTGCGGTAGCGAGCCACCTCCTTGCCGCTGCGGTCGAAGGCGACGGTGGTGTTGTGGAGACGTTCTTCGCCAAAGACTTTTTCCAGGATGGAGCCGGCATGGATGAAGACGCCATGCTCGCGCGCGAGGTCCTGGCAGAGGGCGTAGGCTGGCCCTCCGGGCAGCTCCTCGGCCGCCGCGAGCTTGTCGGCGCGCGTTCCGCCGATGAAGTCGAACACCTCCGGCAGGCATATCCAGTCCGGCCGCTCCTGCCGGACGGCCTGCTCGATCAGCGCGCGGGCGGCGACGAGATTGGCGGCTTTGTCGCTGACCGAATTCATCTGGACCAGTGTGACTTTCATCTTCGGCGTCTCGATCTGTTGCAAGTCGTGAAGGGAAGGGCGGACCGCGCGGCGCGCGACCGGCCGATTCCTCGGCTTTCGCCATTCTAGACCGGCGCGGTCGGGACGACATATGGTATTTTGACCCTCGTCGAGCTTCGCGGCTTGCAATCGCAATGCGATGCTCTTAGTTTCCGCCCGCTGCAGGGCCGCCATAGCTCAGTTGGTTAGAGCACCAGATTGTGGATCTGGGGGTCCCCCGTTCGAGCCGGGGTGGCGGTACCATCGACTTCATCGAAAGCGCCCGCGGCGCAACGGTCGGGAAATCCCCAAATGGCCTGGATTCCGCCCGCACATTCGGATGGCGAGCGACGCCTTCGAACAGGATCGGCTCATAGGGGTCCTGTCCGCAAAAGCACGGCCCCGCGCGGCGCCCCGTCCTCTGGTGGGGAAGGTTTCGGGGCTCGCGGTCGGCGAGCCAGGGGCATGGCGGCTATCGCGGAATGGCGGAGCCTGCACGCGTCCTGCGCGACCTCGGCGGGTTCGTCGTTCCAGCGCCGGAAGTCTGTAATCCAATGCGCGCATGAGGTCGCCGCCTGGCGCGAGTCTGTCGACACCTCGTCGAGTGTCGGCCGTGGGCCGAGCCCGTGCAATGCCTGCGAGGAGACCCCTCGCGCCGATGTCCATGAGCTCTTAATCGCTGCTTCGTGGGGCCGCGCGTTGCGGCCAGTGGAGGCTCTCGAGGCGTTCAGATGCCTCCTCCGAAAATGGGGGCTTCATCGCGCGTCCTCGCGATCGTCCTTGAAAGAGCGCGGGGGAGCGAGCGGACTATTCTCGCTTGTCGGCTGGTCGGTCTGTCTCCGCGCGTCTCGTCGTTCTGGCTCAGCGCCGATCCTTCCCCGGCAATGTCACGCCATGCGCCGCGAGGATCGCTGTCGGCGGGTCCTTGGAGAAGGCTGTCATGCCCGCGAGGCCGC
>PQAN01000152.1 GCA_003105285.1 Methylocystaceae bacterium | reverse complement strand
TGCGCCGCGTGCGCGATTTCGCCATCGTCGACAATGCGGCGAGCGTCACGCGCGAACTGGCCGATTATGCGCTTCGGTTGCTCGAGGTCGACAGCATCGGCCTCGACGTCATGGACCGTCGCTATCTCGACATGATCGCGCTGAATTTCGGCGGCGGCCCCGTGGGAATCGAGACGATTGCCGCCGCGCTCTCCGAGCCGCGCGACGCGATCGAGGACATCATCGAGCCCTATCTTTTGCAGCAAGGCTTCCTGCAGCGCACGCCGCGCGGACGCCTGCTGACCCCCCACGCCTTCAGACACCTCGGCCTCGCCGAACCGCCGCGCCCGGCGGCGCAGTTCGGGCTGTTCGGAGACGGGGAGGAGGAAGGCTGATGGCGCCGCCCTCTACGCTTTTGGAGCGGATGAAGCGAAACCCGGCCGGTGATTGGACAATTGCCGATGTCGAGCTTCTTTGCCGACAGCATGGCCTGTTGTTTCGTCCAGGAAAGGAGACGTCGCATGCGCACGCAAAGCATCCTCGCGCGGAAGATATACTGACGATCCCGGCCAGGCGTCCGATCAAACCGGTCTACATACGCGGTCTCGTGCGTTATATTGAACGTCACGGAGCGATTGAATGACTCTAGAATATGCAGTGCGCATCGAAAGATTGTCGGAGGAAGACGGCGGCGGCTATTTGGCGCTCGTGCCGGATTTGCCCGGCTGCATGTCCGATGGCGAAACGCCAGAAGAAGCATTGAGAAACGTGCAGGAAGCGATCGCGTCTTGGATCGAGGCGGCGAAAGAATGGCGGCGCGACGTGCCTCGCCCCACGCCTCCTCTAGCGCGTAGCGCCTGAAATGCGAGGCTCGACCATGAGCGTTAGCGCCGAAGGCGCCACAACCGCCTTCGCCCTCCTGCGAGAAGACGTCCTCGAGGCGCTTGCGCGAGAGGGCTTGGAGGATGTCGAGGCGGGGCGCGTGTCGGAATGGAGCCTGGAAGAGTTCCTGCGAGAAGTTCGTTCTTCACCGCAAGAAGCCGAAACGCGGCTTGCGGACGAACCGCCGAAATTATGACGGAACTTCAGCGCTGAATGACCCTCCCTGCTCCCCACCGCCTCCCCATTCGCGTCTATTACGAGGACACCGACTTCTCGGGCCTCGTCTATCACGCCTCGCATCTGCGCTTCATGGAGCGCGGCCGCACCGAGCTCTTGCGTGAGCTCGGCATTCATCAGCGCGCGCTGCTCGAAGAGTCGAGCGCCGGGCTGTTCTTCGTCGTCCGCGCCATGACGATCGATTTCAGAAAGCCCGCGCTGATGGACGATCTTCTCACGGTCGAGACGGTGGTGGAGGACGTAGGCGGCGCGACCGTCGCATTGGCGCAGCGCGTTCTGCGTGACGGCGAATTATTAGTCTTTGCCTCCGTCAAGGTCGCGGCTGTCGAAAACGGCCGGGCGCGCCGTCTGCCGCCCGACGTACGGGCGAAATTCGAATCGGCGGCCGTCACGGCGACGCCTTAACCTTTACTTTGTCTTAATCGTTTCGATCATATTTCTTTTTGTGCGGCGCCCTCGAGCCAAAATCTCGGCGGATTTGCGCGCGATAGAGCGTCCTTCCGCGAAACATGACGCCCCGCGACAGGGATGGCTCGACGCATCGATCTGGTTTGATTTTCCTGTCTTGCTTTCAGCGACCATTCGAGCCGCGAGGCGGGCCGGAGCAACAGGCGGCCGTTACGCTTTTCGCGCCATCGACCCCGCGACCTCGAGGACGACCTAAATGAACCCAGCCGAAATCGCCGCCCCGCTCGCCGGCGCCGCCGCCGAAATCTCCATCTGGGGCATGTTCTGGGGCGCGCACATCGTCGTCAAGCTGGTGATGATCGGCCTGCTGCTCGCCTCGGTCTGGTGCTGGGCGATCATCGTCAACAAGGCGCTGCTGTTTTCGCGCACGCGCCGGGCCATGGACAGATTCGAGGAGACATTCTGGTCCGGCTCCTCGCTCGAGGACCTCTATACGAAGCTCAGCGAACGGCCGACGACCGCGATGGCGAGCCTCTTCGTCGCCGCCATGCGGGAATGGAAGCGCTCGTTTCAGAACGCCGGCGCCTCCTTCATGGGATTGCAGGCGCGCATCGACAAGGTGCTGGACGTCTCGATCGCCCGCGAGGTCGAAAAGCTCGAGGCCAATCTGCTGGTGCTGGCCACCGTCGCCTCGGCCGGGCCGTTCGTCGGCCTGTTCGGCACCGTTTGGGGCATCATGACGTCGTTTCGCTCGATCGCGGCGTCGAAGAACACCTCGCTCGCCGTCGTCGCGCCGGGCATCGCCGAGGCGCTGCTCGCAACGGCCATCGGACTGTTCGCCGCCATTCCGGCGCTCGTCGCCTACAACAAGCTGCAAGGCGACGTGGCGCGGACGCAGGCGCGGCTCGAGAGTTTCGCCGACGAGTTCTCGGCCATTCTGTCGCGCCAGATCGACCAGCACGCCGGCAATTCCGGCCGCGACCGCGCGGCGTGAGCGAATAGGAGAGCGGGAATGGGAATGGCGGCCGCGGCGGCGGGACGCAAGGGCGGGCGCAGACGGCGCGGAACGCCGCGCTACGGCGCGATGGCGGACATCAATATGACGCCGTTCATCGACGTCATGCTGGTGCTTCTCATCATCTTCATGGTGGCGGCGCCGCTGCTCGCCACGGGCGTCGCCGTCGATCTGCCGCAGACCAAGGCCGGGCCGCTCAACATCGACCAAAAGCCTCTGTCGATCGCGATCGACGACAAGGGCCAGATCTTTCTCATGGATCAGCCGCTGGAGATCGCCAAGCTGCTCGATCGGCTGAAAGAGACCGCAAAGTCAGGCTTCGACGAACGCATCTATGTGCGCGCGTCGAAGACGGTGAGCTACGGCCGCGTCGCCGAGATCATGTCGCTCGTCACCACCGCCGGGTACAAGAAGGTCGCGCTGGTGACCGAAGCGGAAAAGAAGTGAGCCCGCGAAATTGAGATTTTCGCGTTCGCAACCCGGACTCGTCGTCTCGGCCGCCGCCCATGCGGGGCTGCTGCTGGCGACGCTGATCGCCTTTTCGGAC
>PQAN01000151.1 GCA_003105285.1 Methylocystaceae bacterium | reverse complement strand
GACATCGCGCGAACGATCGAGCATGGCGTGCGCTGGGACGCCGACAACGAGACCCGCACCGAGACGATGCCCGCCTTCGGCCGCGACGGGCTGCTGACCTCCGCGCAGATCTCGAGCGTCGCCGATCATGTCCGCACGCTCGGCAAACTGCCGGGCGCGAAGTCGGACGCCAAGGGCGCCAAGATCTTCGACGACAATTGCTCCGTCTGCCACGGCGTCGACGGCAAGGGAAACAAGGACATGGGCGCGCCCGATCTGACCGACGCCATATGGCTGTTCGGCTCCGACAAGGCCAGCATCGTCAACCGCATCGCCAATGGCGGCGGCGGCGTGATGCCCGCCTGGAAGAACAGGCTGGACGAGACGACGGTCAAGGCGTTGACTGTCTATGTGCACTCGCTCGGAGGCGGGCAATGATCGACATGCGAGCCTGAAGGCTCGCAGTCCCTGGGGAAGCGCTCGGACCGCGAGCCTTCGGGCTCGCTGTCCCAGCCGATAACAGGTTGCAGATGCGATGAGCACGACCGAAATTCGAGAATCGGGAAAATCCACGACGCTCTACGCGCCGCGCCGCAATATCTATCCGAAGAACGTCGACGGCGAATTTCGGCGCATCAAATGGCGCCTGCTGATCTTCACGCTCGCCGTCTACTATCTGCTGCCCTTCGTGCGCTGGGATCGGGGTCCGAATGCACCCGGGCAGGCCGTGCTCGTCGACCTTCCGCATCGGCGCTTCTACTTTTTCTTCATCGAAATCTGGCCGCAGGAGATCTATTACGCCACCGGGCTGTTGATCCTCGCCGCCCTCGTTCTCTTCCTCCTCAACGCTTTGGCGGGGCGTATCTGGTGCGGTTATCTCTGCCCGCAGACCGTCTGGACCGATCTCTATCTCGCCACCGAACGATGGATCGAGGGCGACGCACGCGAGCGCGCCCGCAAGGACGCCGGTCCGCGCACGCCGCAAATCATTCGCGAGAAGATCGCCAAACACGCGGTCTGGCTGCTCATCGCCTGGTGGACGGGCGGCGCCTGGGTGCTCTATTTCGCCGACGCGCCGACGCTCGTCTGGAAGCTCGCGACCTTCCAGCCGGGCGTGAGCGAAGCCTATATGTGGATCGGCATTCTCACTTTCACGACCTATATGCTCGCCGGCCACATGCGCGAGCAGGTCTGCCTCTATATGTGCCCGTGGCCGCGCATTCAGGCGTCGCTCACCGACGAATATGCGCTGAACGTCACCTATCGCTACGATCGCGGTGAGCCGCGCACGTCGCTGAAACAGGCGGCCGCGCTGCGCGCGCATGGCGCGCCCGCCGGCGATTGCGTCGATTGCGGACAATGCGTCGCCGTCTGTCCGACGGGCGTCGACATACGCGGCGGCGCGTCGCTCGGCTGCATTCAATGCGGCCTGTGCATCGACGCCTGCGACGCGATCATGACGAAGATCGGCCGGCCAGAGCGGCTCATCGCCTATGATACGCAGATGAACATCGAGCGGCGCATGAAGGGCGAGGCGCCGATCTACAAGCCGCTGCGCGCCCGCACGATCATCTATGCGGCGCTCATTCTGGCGATCGGCGGCTTCATGTCCTTCACCCTGGCGACGCGCGGCGACACGCGCCTCAGCGTCATTCACGACCGCAATCCGCTCACCGTGAAGCTCGCCGACGGCAGCGTGCGCAACGCCTATACGGTGCGCTTCGCCAATATGAGCGCGGAGCCGAGGCGGTTCGTTCTGGAGATGAGCGGCGTCGAGCAGGCCGAGGTCGAGATCGTCGGCGCGGAGCCGGACGCCGAGGGGCGCATGGCCGTCGAGGTCGGTCCCGATCAGACGCGCGAAGCGCGCGCTCTCGTCACCGTGCGCGGCGCGCGCGCGCCGGCGGCCCAGGCGCCGGTCGTGTTCACGTTGCRGGATCTGGAGAGCGATATGCTCGTCAGCGCCAAAGACGTGTTCGTCTGGCCGTGAAGGGAGGAGCGCAATGTCGGTCGCAAATTCGATTCGAGACGACGCCGGCTCGAGACGCCGGTTGACTGGCGGAAAGGTCCTCGCGCTGCTCGTCGCGTTCTTCGGCCTCGTCGGTGGCGTGAACGCCGCGATGATCTATTTCGCCGTCACCACCTTTCGCGGCGAGGACGCGAGCCACGCCTACGAGCGCGGGCTCGCTTACAACCGCGACATCGCCGTGGCGCGCGAACAAGGCGCGCGCGAATGGAAGGTCGAGGCGTCTCTCACGCGCCGATCCGCGGCCGAGAGCCTCGTCGGCGTCTCGCTGCGCGACGCCTCGGACGGCGCGATCTCGGGCTTGAGAGTGTCGGCGGCGATCCGCGCGCCGGTCGACGGCAAGAAAGACATCGTCGTCGAACTCGTCGAGACGGCGCCCGGCCGCTACGAAGCGCCGGCCGCCGTCCAGGCCGGCTGGCGCGACCTCGTCGTGTCGGCCGAGCGCGACGGGCGCGAAGTGTTTCGCTCCAAGAGCCGCATCCGCATAGAGTGAGGCGCGAGATGGCCGTCGATATCGATTTCTCCGCTCTGGCGAGCCGCCGCCCGGACGGGTCCTGTCGCCTCGATCTGGCGATGGAGGGGATGACCTGCGCCGCCTGTATCGGAGAGATCGAGACGGCTTTGAAGGACGTTCCAAATCTCCTCGTCGCGCGCGTGAATTACGCCGACCGGCGATTGTCGCTCGAATGGAGGGATCGGCCGCTCGATTTCGCCGTCGTGCAGGAGAGGCTGCGGCGCTTGGGCTATCGCGCCCATCCTTTCGAGCTCGCGAGCAAGGAGCGCGACGAGATCGCGACGTCGCGGCGGCTGTTGCGATGCCTCGCCATCGCGGCTTTCGCGGCGATGAACATCATGCTGCTGTCGGTCTCGGTCTGGGTCGGCAACGTCACCGACATAGATCAGGCGACGCGCGACTTCTTCCACGGCGTCTCGGCGCTCATCGCGCTGCCGGCGGCGGCCTTCGCGGGTCAGCCGTTCTACGCCAGCGCTTTCGCCGCGCTGCGGGCGCGCCGCCTCAACATGGATGTGCCGATCTCGCTCGGCGTTCTGCTCGCATTGTCCATGTCCGTGTTCGAGACGATGACGCATGCGAAGCACGCTTATTTCGATTCGGCCGTCATGCTGCTCGCCTTTCTGCTGCTCGGCCGTTATCTCGACCACGCCATGCGCCGCAAGACGCGTGCGGTCGCCGCCAATCTCGCGGCGCTGCGCGCGCCGATCGCCTGCCGCATTTCTGTCGACGGCGGCCAATCCCTGGTCCCGCTCGCGTCTCTCTCGCGCGGCGACCATGTGCTGGTGAGGCCGGGCGAGCGGTTGCCGGCCGACGGCGTCGTGCTCGCCGGCGCGTCGAGCCTCGACGAGAGCATCGTCACGGGCGAGAGCCAGCGCCGGCGCGTCGCTGCGGGCGATCAGGTCTTCGCCGGCAGCCTCAATTTCAGCGGCGCGCTGACGATAAGCGTCGAGGCGGCGGGCGGCGCCACCGTGCTGGATGAAATCGAGCGTCTGCTGGACAAGGCGACCGCGGCGCGTTCGCGCTATGTGCGCCTCGCCGACCGCGTGTCGCGCCTCTATGCGCCCTTCGTCCATCTCACGGCGCTGACGACGGCGCTCGTCTGGCTGGCGTTCGGCGCGTCGCCGCATGATGCGCTGGTGACGGCGATCGCCGTGCTGATCGTCACTTGCCCCTGCGCTTTGGCTCTCGCTGTGCCGGCTGTGCAGGTGGTGGCGAGCGGCGCCTTGTTTCGCGCGGGCGTGCTGCTCAATTCCGCCGACGCCATCGAGCGCCTCGCCGAGATCGACACCGTCGCCTTCGACAAGACCGGCACGCTGACCTCGCCGGAGCCGCGCGTGGCCAATGCGGGACAGATCGATCCCGATGTCCTCGAGATCGCCGCGAGACTCGCGCATTCGAGCAGCCACCCGCTGGCGCGCGCCGTCGCGCGCGAGCGGCTCCGCTCGCCGCCGATCGAGGGGGCGAACGAAGAGCAGGGCAGGGGCGTGGCCGCCATCGTCGATTGCGTCGAAGCGCGTCTCGGCAGTCCGCAATTTTGCGGTCTCGAGAAAGATTACGCCGCGCTCGGCGCGCTGGACCCCGATGTTTCGGTCGTCGCCTTTCGGCATGGCGAACGCAAGGCTCTGCTGTTCGTGCGGCAAGCCTTGCGGCCGGACGCGAGAGAGGTCGTCGACGCGCTGGCGCAGCGCGGCTTGGCGATCGTCGTCTTCTCGGGCGATCGCCTCGAGACGGTCGAAAAAGCGGCGCTCGCGCTCGGGGTGACGGATTGGCATGGCGCGTTGAAGCCGGCCGACAAGGTCGCGCGGCTCGAGGCGCTGCGCGCGCAGGGGCGCAAGGTCCTGATGATCGGCGACGGGCTGAACGATGCGCCGGCGCTCGCCAGCGCGCACGTCTCGCTGTCGCCGATCGATGCGACGCAGGTCACGCAGGCGGCGGCCGACGCGGTGTTTCTCGGCGAAAAACTCGCGCCGATCGTCACGACGATCGATACGAGCCTTCGCGCGCGCCGCCTCATGCGGCAAAATCTGGCGCTGTCGGTCGTCTACAACGCCTTCGCCGTGCCGCTCGCCATCGCCGGGTGGCTCACGCCGCTCATCGCGGCGGCGGCGATGTCCGGCTCGTCGCTGCTCGTCACGCTCAATGCGCTGCGCGCCGACAGGCGCGTGCGGCAGGCGGACGAAGCGCGCGGCGAGGGCGCCGAGACGGCGTGCGACGTTCGCGCGCAAGAGAGCGGAGCCGCGACATGAATGTCTTGCTCTATCTCATTCCGCTCGCCCTCGTCCTGGGCGCGATCGGGCTCGCGGCCTTCCTCTGGTCGTTGAACTCGGGTCAATATGACGATCTCGAAGGCTCCGCCGCGCGGATGCTGTCCGACGACGATGTCGAAGAGCGCTGAGCGATGAGCGTCGAGGAGCTCGATCCCGTCCTTGCGCGCCCCGGCGAAATGATCTGCGTCTGCGGCCCCGCGGGCGCGGCGTCCGAAGACGTCGATCGTCGGTCCTTGTGGAAACTCTCGCTCGGCTTCGGCCTGTCGGTTCTGGCGCAAGCGCTGGTTCTGTCGCAACTGCCGGACGCGGCGCGGCTGATCGCGCCGAGCGCGGAGCGCGTCGGCTGGCCCTTCGCCCTGCTGCTCGTCGGCGCGGCGCTCGCGAGTTTTCCGGCCGCTCTGCTCGCCGACGCCTATGGGCGCCGTTCGGCTTTCGCGCTCGGCGCCAGTCTCGGCGTCGCCGGCGGAGCGCTCGGCGTCCATGCCGTCGCCAATGCGAATTTCTACGCCTTGTGCCTCAGCGCCTTCTGGCTCGGTCTCGCGCAAGGGTTTGGCCTGTTCTATCGCCATATCGCCGCGCTCGGCTCGGCTCTGCCGGCGCAGGGCGGGCTCGTCGTGTTCGCGGGCGGCGCCCTCGCGGCGATAGCCGCACCTCCCGTGACGCTTCTCGGCGTCTCGCTCGGCGGCGGCGCGGGCCCCACATTGCTATGCGCCGCTATCCTCTATGTTCTTTCCCTGGCGCTCGCCGTGCGCCTGCCTCACGCCTTCGGCGAAGGCCGACAGGACGTAGCCGCTTCCGGCCTGTCGGCGCGGTTCGTCTTGTTGACGATCGCCGGCGCCGCAGCTTGGTTCCTCATGGCCGCCGCCATGCTGCACGGGCCTTTGTCGCTGTCGCTCTGCCGCGCCGCGCCGAGCTTCATCGGCGGGGCGATGGCCTGGCATCTGCTCGCCATGTACGGCCCGGCCGCGCTCGCGGCGCGCTGGCCGACGCTGTTCCCACCTCTGCCGAGCCTCGGCGTCGGACTGGCGACGATGGCGCTCGTTTTTTGGGGACTCGTCACCGCGACGTCGCCCTCGGCGATCGCTATCGGCCTCATGGCGATCGGCGCCGCATGGTCGCTCGCCAATGTGGGGACGCTGCGGCTGCTTCACGAACAGGGCCGCGTTTCGCGCGCGGCGCTCGCGGCGCATGATCTGTGCCTGCTGGCCGCGGCGGCGGCGGGCGCGCTGGCGTTTTGAAGACCGAGCGCCCATTTATGTGTCCGGTTTAACCGACCGACGGACAACGCTCGAGGACATTGACACGGCGGCCCTGCGGTGGCCCCATGTCCTCGCGATGGAGGAAGCAAATGTCGCGGTCCGCCCTCTATGAAAGCGATTTTCACGCCTGGGCGAAAGAGCAGGCCGCCTTGCTGCGAGCCGGCAAGCTCATGCAAGCCGATATCGACCGTATCGCCGAGGAGATCGACAGCATGGGCCGGACCGAGAAGCGCGAACTCGTGAGCCGGCTGACCATCCTATTGCTGCATTTGCTCAAATGGAGATTTCAGCCGACTCTGCGGGGCAGGAGCTGGCGTCTCAGCGTCGAAGGCCAGCGCTTGGACGTGGAGTCCCATCTCGCCGATAATCCCAGCCTGAAAGCCGCGTTGGAGGCGGCAATCGCCCAGGCCTACCGCCGCGCTGCGATCGACGCCCAGCGAGAGACCGGCCTCGACGCGGCAGTCTTTCCTGTGGCCTGTCCCTGGTCCTTCGATCAAATCATGGACCCCGGCTTCTGGCCGGATGCGGAGTAGGCCGCCAGCGGAGCCGCTGGAGTGGAAGCTCGTCAATTCGCCGCATGCACGCGCGCGAGGTCGCCTTGCGGCGGGCGGATCTCGCGATCGGCGAATTTGGCGCGGTAGACGACGAGGTTCTCGATGACGCGCTGGACGTAGTTGCGCGTCTCGCTGATCGGGATGCGCTCCACCCAGTCGATCGGATCGACCTCCTTCTTGCGCGGATCGCCATAGGCGTCGATCCATTCCTTCACCCTTTTGCCGCCGGCGTTATAGGCCGCGAAGGTGAGAATGTAGGAGCCCTTGTGCTCGCCGAGCAATATGCCGAGATGCGCCGCGCCGAGCTGCGCGTTGAAGGCCGGCTCGTCGATGAGGCGCTTCAACTCGAAATCCACGCGGGTCTGATGCGCGGTGTGGCGCGCCGTCGAGGCGATCATCTGCATCAGGCCCATCGCGCCGGCGCTGGAGACGGCCTTCGGATCGAAGGCGCTCTCCTGGCGGGCGATGGCGTAGACGATGGAGCGCGAGGCGGAGCCGGGCAGCGCCGAAAATTGCGGAACGCCATAGGCCGGAA
This sequence comes from Methylocystaceae bacterium, assembly GCA_003105285.1. Classification (GTDB taxonomy): domain Bacteria; phylum Pseudomonadota; class Alphaproteobacteria; order Rhizobiales; family Beijerinckiaceae; genus Methylosinus. The sequence continues at coordinate 6,904 of PQAN01000151.1, read as the reverse complement.
AGGCCGCGTCGTCGATCGCCATGCCGCGGTAGGAGGCGAGCTTGCCGAGCGTCAGCGAGATTTTCGCGTCGCGCCGGCGATGCGCGACCTCGGCGAGCGCGGCCACTTGCGCTTCGCCGACCAATCGTCTGGCGGCTTCGGCGGCGAGCGGCGCGGCGAGCTCCTTCTCGTCGACGGCGAAGAACAATTCGACCGCGCGCACCGCCTCGTCGCGCGCCTCGCCTTGCGCAGGCTGCGGCGCGGGCCGCAGCGGCGAGTCGGGCGCGCCCAATCTCGCGCGCGCCAACTGACCGTAGAATGTCGTCGAATGGACCGCCGCCTGCTCGAAGGCGGCGCGCGCGGCGTCCTCCTCCTCCGGCGCGCCGAGCGCCTCGAGCGCCCGGCCGAGCCAATAGGCGCCGCGCGATTTCTGGATCGGCGTTTCGGCGATCTTCGTCAGCCGCTCGAAATGGCGCTGGGCCGTGAGAGGATCATTCAGGAAGCGCAGAGCGATCCATCCCGCGTGGAATTCCGCCTCGACCTTGTAGCTCGTGGAGCGCGCCGAATGCTGCGCGCAGAGTTCATAGCTTTCCGCGAACTGTCCCTTGTCGAGCAGCTTGCGGGCGATGAGGCGCCGCTCTGTCCACCAGGCGTCGCCGTCGACGACGAGTCGAGGATCGCGCGGCGCATTGCGCATCAACGCCGCCGCCTCGGCGATTTTTTCCTGATGGCGCAGCGTATGGATGCGCGCGAACAGCAGGCCGGGATCGTTCAGCACCGAGGCCGGAAGATCGGTGAAGGTCTTCTCGCTCGAGCTTTCGTTCGACGCCGCCACGCGCGCCCGCGCCAGTTGCACGATGTCCTTGCCGGCGAGCGCGGCGGCGCGCATCGCCGCCGCGTTCTTCTCGGCGTAGAGAAGCCGATCGGCGCGATATTTATGATCGGCGACGTCGAGAAAGCCGGAGAACTCTTTCTTCGCGACCGTCTCGAGCGCTTCGTTGAAGTCGTCCTCCCGCCACAGCTCCTTGACGAGGGCCGCGACCTCGAACGGATCGTTCGCGCGCAGCAGTACGCGCGCCAGCGCCAGTCTTCCGGCCGGCGTCTTCGGCGGCGTCGCGGCAAAATAGGCGGCCACGACCCGGTCGGGGTGCTTGTCGCCGAACAACGCCTCTTCCGCGCGCTGGCGCAGCCAATCGGCGGCGGGCCATTGCGGGTGCTCGGCGAGGAAGCGCGACAGCCGCGCAAAGCCCGCTTCGCGCGGGTGCAGCCGCAGGCCGGCCCATTGCGCGGCGGCGAGCGGAAGGGGATCTCCGATCGCCGCGGCGGCCCGATCCGCGGCGGCGAAATCGCCGGCCTTGAACGCCGCGAGCGCAAGGGAAAAAGCCTCGTAATCCGGACCGAGCAGCGCGAGCGGATCGAAAGGCGGCGGCTCTCGCGTCACCTTGAAATCCAATTGCCCGTCGGCCGGCGCATAAGCGAGCAGATTGGGCCCGACGCCGCTGCGGTCCTGCTGGCGGATGGCGCTCGAAGCGCCGGCCCTCGCCGATGGCTCCGGCGGCAGACTCGGAAATTCGGGCGGCGCGTCCGACCGCGGAGCCCGAGGCGCCGCGGTCTCGAGCGGCGCCGGTACGGCGTCGCGAGCCTTCGCCTCGGGCGGTCGATCCGTCGCGAAGTGCTGAGAATAGGGCAGCGCCGCCGCCAATGCGCAGACGGCGGCGAAACAGAACAAGAGGCGTGCGTCGCCCCGTCGGCGTGAACTCATCGGCCGGCGCTCCGGTACTAGCACAAAGAGCGTGCCCCCAATTTGTTTACGAAGTCCCAAACAAATGCCGAAGAGCGCGTCCTAAAGCGGACGCCGCCGTTTTGTCTCGCTGTCCCGATCGGGCCCTCGAAAGCGCATGGCTGCGCCCGAAGGTCTCCAACGACCGTAGACGTCCTCTCCGTCTCGGAGAGGACGCCGAGGCTCTTTTCTGATCATCGCCCAAGGGCTATGACATGGCCAAAGGCGCGTGTTTCGTCCAAAGGCCCGTCTCGGCGGAATATGTGCGAGAGAATCATATCGCGCCGATTGCGGCGGCGGTATGGCGCAGCGAAAGCGATGGCATAATGAGCAAAACGGCAGTTTTTCGCGGGTCCAACACGGCTCTGGTCACGCCTTTTTCGGACGGCGCGGTCGATTTCGACAAATTGCGCGCGCTCGTCGACTGGCAGATCGAGAGCGGCACGCATGGCCTCGTGCCGGTCGGCACGACCGGCGAGAGCCCGACGCTCAGCCATGAGGAGCACCGCGCCGTCGTCGAGACGGTGATCGAGCAGGCGAAGGGCCGCGTTCCGGTCATCGCCGGCGCCGGCTCCAACAATACGCGCGAGGCGGTGGACCTCGCCCGCCACGCGGAAAAGGCCGGCGCCGACGGCGTGCTCGTCGTCACGCCCTATTACAACAAGCCGAACCAGGAAGGGCTGTATCAGCACTTCAAGGCGGTGAGCGAGGCGATCTCGATTCCGATCGTCATCTATAATATTCCGCCGCGCTCCGTCGTCGATCTCAGCATCGACACGCTCGTGCGGCTCGCGGAGCTCGAGAACATCGTCGGCGTCAAGGACGCGACCGGCAATGTCGGGCGCATCTCCCTGCAGCGCGCCGCGCTCGGACCGGATTTCATCCAGCTCTCGGGAGACGACATCATCGCGCTCGCCAGCGTCGCCGTCGGCGCGCATGGCGTGATCTCGGTCGTCTCCAATGTCGCGCCGAGGCTCAGCGCCGATCTGCAGAACGCCGCGCTCGCCGGCGACTTCGCCGGGGCGCTGGCGATTCAAGACCGGCTCACGCAGCTACAGGCCGCGATATTCCTGGAGGCGGGCGTGACCGGCGCCAAATATGGGCTGTCGCTGCTCGGCCGCTCGAGCGAGGAGGTTCGCCTGCCGCTCGTGCCCTCGACCGAGGCGACGAAAAAGGCGATCCGCGCCGCGCTCGTTCATGCGGGCGTGCTGAGCGCGTGAAGACGTCTGGCGGCCTCGCCTCTGTGTCATTCCCGACGTTCGCTTTAGCGAGCGATCGGGAATCCAGAGCAACAGCTATAATATTCGTGTCGTTGCGCTGGATTCCCGGTCAGGCCTTCGGCCTGCCGGGAATGACAGGGCCCTTTCGATTCAGGTGAACGCAGTCCTCTAGAACGTTTCGGCGCCGAAGCGGCCGTCGCTTCTGCGCCGGAAACACGAAAAGTGAAAAAAGCTCGAGTGCTTTTCGGAAACGAAAAAGGACTCGAGCGCCGGCAGGAAAACATCGTGGCCGAAAAAGAAAAGCCGAACTTCAAGGTGGTCGCCGATAATCGCCGGGCCCGCTTCGATTATGAGATCGGCGAGACCTTCGAGGCTGGCCTCGCTCTGACCGGCACGGAGGTGAAGTCGCTGCGCACCGGCAAGGCGACGATCGCCGAGAGCTATGCGCATGTCGATCGCAAAGGCGAGGCTTGGCTCGTCAACGCCAATATTCCCGAATATCTTTCAGGCAACCGTTTCAATCACGAGCCGAAGAGACTGCGCAAGCTGCTCCTGAAGCAGCGCGAGCTCGCCAAGCTCTCGCAGGGCGTCGAACGCGAGGGCATGACGATCGTGCCCCTCCGCCTCTATTTCAACGAGCGCGGCCGCGCCAAGCTGCAGATCGCGCTCGCGCGCGGCAAGAAGCTGCACGACAAGCGCGAAGTGGAGAAGAAGCGCGACTGGAGCCGCGAAAAAGGGCGGCTCTTGCGCGAGCGGGGGTGAATAGGCGATCGGGCGAAGGTTCCCTCCCGAGGAGCCGCGAAGCGGCATCCCCAATGAATACGACGCCAGCAGAAAGGAATGCTGTGATAACAGGCGATCAGCTTCGAATGGCAAGAGCCGCCTTACGCCTCGGAGTTCGTGAAGTCGCAGCATTGGCTGAGGTAGCGCCTATGACCATCTCGCGGATCGAAAATGGACAATCGAGCGGGCAAGGCGAGACGCTCTCGAGAAGCCGGCGCGCCCTCGAAGCTGCCGGCGTCGAATTCATCGCCGAGAACGGCGGCGGGGCGGGAGTGCGTTTGAAGAAAAGAAATGACTGACGTTTTGCCGAGAAAGCGCGCAGCTTCGTGGTAAAAAACCACAAAGACGCAGAGGACGCGAAGCGAGCCACTGGCCTCAATCCGATCCGCCGTCCAGCAGCGCCCGCGCCCGCGCGAATACAGCCCGAAACATTTCCGGCGTCAGCGCGCCGGTATTGGTGTTCAGCCGCGAGCAATGATAGCTGTCGATGAGCGCGACCTCGCGGCCGAGTGTCTCCGCCACGAAGACATGCTCTCGCCCATGTGCGAAAGGAAAAACGCTCGTCTTTTGCGACAGCGCGCGCAGAATGCTGTCGTGCGCGATGCGCCCGAGCGCCACGACGCAGCGCAATCTCGGCAGGTTTTCGAGGCTCGAGACGAGAAAGCGGCGACAAGTGGCGATCTCGACCGCGAGCGGCTTGTTCTGCGGCGGAACGCAGCGCACCGCATTGGCGACGAGGCAATCGGCCAGTTCGAGGCCGTCGTCCGGCCGCGCCTCATAGACGCCTCTGGAAAAACCGAACTCCGCGAGCGTCGAATAGAAGAGCTTGCCGGCTTCGTCTCCGGTGAACGGACGGCCGGTGCGATTGGCCCCGGCCGCGCCCGGCGCCAATCCGACGATCAGCAGCCGCGCGTCGGCGCGACCGAAATCGGGGACCGGCGCGTTATGCCATTGTGGACGACGCTCTCTCAGCTCGCGCCGATAGGCGACGAGCCGAGGACAAAGCGGGCAGTCGCGGTCAGGCTTCGTGGTCGTCGTCAGGACCGCCCGGCGTCACGGGAGACAGAGGCCGGCGCTCCTGGAAGCGCTGCATGCGCTCGGCGCGCTCGCCCGGATCGCGGCCGATCTTGCCGACGAGATGGATGAGGTCGACGAATTCGTCGGCCTGGCGGCGCAATTCGTCGGCGATCATCGGCGGCTGCGTGGTGATCGTGGAGATCACCGACACCCGCACGCCCTTGCGCTGCACCGCTTCGACCAGCGAGCGGAAGTCGCCGTCGCCCGAGAACAGCACCATATGATCGATGTGCTCGGCCATCTCCATGGCGTCGACCGCCAGCTCGATGTCCATATTGCCCTTGACCTTGCGGCGGCCGAGAGAATCGACGAATTCCTTCGTAGGCTTCGTCACGACGGCGTAGCCGTTGTAGTCCAGCCAGTCGATCAGCGGACGGATCGAGGAATATTCCTGATCTTCTATCAACGCAGTGTAATAGAAGGCTCGAATCAATCTTCCCTTGGCCTGGAACTCGCGCAACAGCCGCTTGTAGTCGATGTCGAACCCGAGCGATTTCGCCGTCGCATAGAGGTTGGCGCCGTCAATGAATAATGCAATTCGTTCCGGGTCTGCCATTTTTTTGCTTTCTCGCTATCGGGTTCCGGACATCTGGAGGGGAGGCAAATCGCTCGAAGACACTGTTAACCCGACCGGCAGTGTTCGAAAACGATGTCCCTTTTCAGCTCTTCGCAACCAATCCGGCTCGTCATTAACTAATGCTGAATTGTTGCTGCTCCCGGCGCACGCGCCAAAGGACCTACTCGCTACTGTCGTAAATCGGCCATGACGCGTCGGGCGTCAAGAGGGTGGATGGAAATTTTACCCACAATTACTTAGACAAAGGAGGACAAGATTTCGCGCAAAAGGCGTTTTTCCGGAGCGGATCGGGAGCGGCGGCGCGCCGCTCCCGGGCGCAAGGGCGCCGAAATTCGTTGCTATTCGGGATGTTTTAGTGTAGCAGGCGTCTCCCCCGAGAATCCAGCAAGGAGCCGGCAGGCATGGCGCGCGTCACCGTCGAAGACTGTATCGACAAGATCGAAAATCGCTTCGATCTCGTTTTGCTCGCCGCTCATCGCGCGCGGCTGATCTCGTCGGGGCAGTCGATTCTCGTCGAGCGCGACAATGACAAGAACCCGGTCGTCGCCTTGCGAGAAATCGCCGAGACCCAGCTCGCGCCCGACGATCTGAAAGAGGATTTCATTCATTCCCTGCAGCGCCATGTCGAAGTCGACGAGCCGGAGACGGAGGCCGTCCCGCCCTTGACCGCGGGCGGAGCGGACGTCGACGGCGACGCGCAGTTCGACCGCATGACGGAAGAGGATCTGCTGCGCGGCCTGGAAGGTCTGGTGCCGCCGGCCGAGGTGGACGACGAAGGCGAGTAATTCTCGCCGTCGCGCCGTGAGAATCCGCTATGGAGGCGCGAAGCGAGCTGGTCTACTATCTGGGCGAGAAACGCGGCCCTTGGCTCACTTTCGGCTCTTCGCGCAATTTTCCCGACTGAACCCGAGAGTTCGAGAGACCCCAACGGTCCTGTCGACATGATCGTTGGTCTAAGCGGATGATGCGTCAATATGAGCTCGTCGAGCGGGTGCGCAAATACAACCCGCATGTCGACGAAGACTTGCTCAATAGGGCCTATGTCTACGCCATGAAGGCGCATGGCGCGCAGACGCGCGCCTCCGGCGATCCCTATTTCTCCCATCCGCTCGAAGTCGCGGCGATTTTGACCGACCTGAAGCTCGACGACGCGACCATTGTCGCCGCCGTCCTGCACGACACGATCGAAGACACCAATACGACGCTCGACGAGATCACGCGGCTGTTCGGCTCGCAGATCGGCAAGCTCGTCGACGGTCTGACCAAGATCGAGAAGCTCGATCTCGTCTCGAAAAAGGCCGCGCAGGGCGAGAACTTCAGAAAGCTGCTGCTCGCCGTCGCCGAGGATGTGCGCGTGCTTCTGGTCAAGCTCGCCGACCGGTTGCACAATATGCGCACGCTGCATTTCGTGCCGCCGGAGAAGCGCGCCCGCATCGCGCAGGAGACGCTCGACATCTATGCGCCGCTCGCCGGCCGCATGGGCATGCA
>PQAN01000150.1 GCA_003105285.1 Methylocystaceae bacterium | reverse complement strand
CCGCGCTCGCCGCTCGCAGCGGCAATCGTCTCGCCAGCCACAGTCGTTCGATATTTCGAACGTTACTTATTCGAGATCGCGCGAATGTCAATTCACTATAAAATATCCATAACGTCGAGAAAATTACAAGAATGCTCCGTAGTATGCTCGATGAAGACTCGCTCGATCCGCCGCGTCGCCGCTAGAAAATGTTCGGCGCGTGAAAAACATAAATGCTAAGGTTTCGTTGTCCTCCAGCCCGAACCCGGGCGTCAGCGCGATAGGTGCTAGGTCATGGCTAAACCGTCCAAGGAAGCAAAGCTCGGTTCGTCTCGCGACGACAAGGAGAAGGCGCCGAGTCTGGCGGCGCAGAGAGTGAAGCCGGCCGTCATCGTCGTCGGCGCCGACAAGGGCGGCGTGGGAAAGACGACGATCGCCAGGGCGCTGCTCGATTATCTCGCGGCCAATAATGTGCTCGCCCGCGCCTTCGATACGGAGACGCCGCGCGGCACGCTGCACCGCTTTCATCCCGATCTCACCAGCATCGTCGATCTCACCTCGACCTCGGATCAGATGAAGATCATCGACACGCTGAGCACGGCGCAGATCAAGGTGAGCGTCATCGACGTGCGCGCCGGCGGGTTGGAGCCGGCCTTGCAGGCGCTGCAGGATACGGGTTTTCTCGATGCGGTGAGCGAAGGGGAAGTGTCCTTCATCCTCTTCCATGTGCTCGGCTCGTCCATCGCCTCGCTCGACGAGATCGAGGAGATCGCGCCTTACGTCGAGGACGCCGAATATTTTCTCGTCAAGAACCACGTCAACGACACGAGCTTCTTCGATTGGGACCCGGTGACTCACCGAAGATATTTCGAGAAGGTGAGGACCGCGGGCGAGGTCGTCATACCGAAGCTCAACGAATTGTCCTATGAACAGGTCGAACTGGCCGGAACCTCGTTCTCGACCTTCATCGCCAACAAGACGGCGTATGGCGAGCCGGCCGATCATTCTTTCGTGCTGCGCGGCTATGTGCGCACATGGCAGAGCAAGATCGCCGACGAGTTCGACCGCATTCATCTGTTGGACTTGATCGCCGGCAAGGACGGCAGAGACCGCTGACCGAGAAACCGCAAGACTGCGATCGTCGCGTCCTCGCGGGCGAAGGCGCGCGAGGGCGGCTCGGCGACGCCGCGAGGACGAGCCCATGAGACGGCGCACCTTCGTCTTCATCGCCTGTTCGCCGCAGCCGCGCATGGGCGTCTCGTCGACGGCGCGGCTGTTGACCGATTTCTACCTGACGCGGCAGGCGCCGGTCGAAGGCTTCGACACCGATCCGCACGAGCCCCGATATGGCGAATGGTTTCCCGATCGCGTGCGCGTCGTCGACGCGGCCGACATCAGGGGGCAGATTTCGCTGTTCGACCGCCTGCTCGTGCATGACGAAATACCCAAGATCATCGACGTCTGGCATCGCTCCTACGAGCGCTTCTTCGCGACGACGAGGGAAATCGGTTTCGTCGAAGAGGCGCGCCGGCACGGCGTCGAGCCGGTCATTCTCTTTCATGTCGATCCGAGCGAGGCGACGCTCGCCCGGGCCCTGGCGCTGTCGGCGGCCTGGAGCGGCGTGACGATGGTCGCCGTCCACAATGAAGGGGTGTCGCCGCTCGGCGCGCGCGCGCATGAAATCATGGCGCGCTACCCCGTCTCGCGGAAATTCGTCATCGCTCCGCTGGACGCGCCCGTCGCAAAAGCGCTCGAGCAGCCGGATTTTTCGCTGAGCCGCTTTCTCCTCGCGCCGCCGACCGACATGTCGATCGTCGTGCGCGCCGCCCTCAAGGCGTGGATCGGCCCGATCTTCACGCAGTTCCAGAGCTTCGAGCTGCGGCTCGACCTCGAGGGCGCGGAATTTTTGGGGTAGTCGGTCGAAAACGAATTTTAGAGCGTTTTCAGCCGAAGTGGACGCCGGTTCGGCGTCGGAAACGCGTCAAAACAAGAAGCTACGGTCTTTCCGTGTTTCAATGAAACACGGAAAGACCGTAGGTCGTCATTGCGAGCGCAGCGAAGCGATCCAGAGCCGTGAGGCGGTCCCTGGATTGCTTCGCTGCGCTCGCAATGACGCTGTGGGATTTTACCGACGAAAAGCCGAAATTCGACTGCCGCCTCTCTAAATCACAGCCCCAGAGCCGCCTTCAGCTCCTGGAACTGGGCGAGCTTCTCGGCCGCCGCGCGGCGGGCTTCGTCGGTCTTTGCGTCGGCCAGATCTTCGCCCGCGTTCTTGATGTCGGCGTCGATCTTCGCCGCGTCGAGTTCGGCCACCGGAACGGCGAATTCCGCGAGGATGGTGAAGCCGTCCTGTCCGACGTCGGCGAAGCCGCCGCGCACGAACAGTCTCTCTTTCTTGGCGCCGGTCTCGTCGATTTCGACGACGCCGGGCTTCAACACCGTCATCACCGGCGCGTGATCCTTCAGCACGGTGAACTGGCCCTCGGCGCCGGGAGCGACGACGGCTTCGACTTCCCCTGAGAACAGCAGCTTCTCAGGGGAGACGAGTTCGAAGTGGAATGCGGTCATGGCTTTCGACTCCTTCGCGTAAGCAGCCAAGCTCCGACTAACATCCCAAAGGCGCTCGCACCGTATTTGACGCCTTCGAGCATAGTCCGTCGGAACTCCGCCCCCGCGACCTTTTCATCAACGCAAGGGGTTGATGCGGGATAGAAGTAGCAGTTGATAGCGTCGAGCAACAGCCAAGCCGTTCCCGAAGTGAGCGCGTATGCGATGATGATCGCCGAGCAGCCGCCGATTATTGCTGCCGCTCGGCGGAGGTTCAAATTACGCCGCTTCCTTGGCGAGCTTGGCGGCCTTTTCGATCGCTTCCTCGATCGTGCCGACCATGTAGAAGGCGGCTTCGGGGAGGTGATCGTACTGGCCTTCGACCAGACCCTTGAAGCCCTTGATCGTGTCGGCGAGCGCGACGAGCTTGCCCGGCGAGCCGGTGAAGACTTCGGCGACGTGGAACGGCTGCGACAGGAAGCGCTCGATCTTGCGGGCGCGCGCCACGGTCAGCTTGTCCTCTTCCGAGAGCTCGTCCATGCCGAGAATGGCGA
>PQAN01000149.1 GCA_003105285.1 Methylocystaceae bacterium | reverse complement strand
CGGATCGATCGCATTGTCACGCAGAAAAATCTCCACCGCCTCGGCGTGACGGTCGGTGACCATGCGCTCGGCCGCGCCCAGCACGCCCGGCCGCGCCGTCCTGTCGTCGAGGCCGGCGCCTTCGGCCAGAGCCGCGCGCAGCAGGACGCGATCTTCCTCGCCATAAGGCAGAAAGCCTGTCGGGCCGAAGCGGAGGCTCGCGTCGCCGTCGGTCTCGAGCTGCGCGACATCCACCCCGTCCATGGAGGTGCCGGACATCAGACCAATGGCGCGATAGATAGGCAAGGTTTCGGTTCTCCCGCCGGCGACGCACGCCACTTTAGAGCGTTTCCCGCCGAAGTGGATGCCGGTTCGGCGTCGGAAACGCGCCAAAACAAGACTCTAGCGCGCGCCCGGCATGAAATCGGTCGAGGACGCCCGGCGTCACGCTCCTCCGCAAGAATGCGGCGAATCGGGCAGACGCCAGATTTCGCGCGTGCGTAAATTCGTCGTCTTGTAGATGCGGCCGCGGTCGTCTCCCTTCGGGCAATTGCGAGGGATGAATACTAGGCACAGGCGCGCCGAATCGCCGGGGCGAGATCGTTCGATCGCCGGTATCGTCTCGTAGGACACCTGATAGCCGCCATTCGCAAAGCTCACGGCGCTGCCGGAATCCGGAATCGGCTTGTTCGTGGCGCCGTCGACGAGACGCGTCTCGACCGATTTTATCGTCGTCTCGACGCAGGCGCCGACCTTCGTCGGCAATTCGTCGGCGAGCGACGGCGAGGCGACGCAGAGGCAGCCCGCGAAAGCCATCCGATGGAAAACACGCATCGAGACCTCCCTCCCAAACGAGAATGCGCGAAAATGATAGGCCGGTCGCGACGGAAGCGGAAGGCCGGCAGGGTTAATCGACCCTTAACCCCGCTTTCCTACCTTCGGGCCGTCGGCCGACGAAGGCTCGTGTCCCGAGCGCGCAGCCGTCCTTTATTCGAAAGACCATTGGGCCTCACCCTCATGATGCGCACCAACGCCCTTCGTCACGTTCCCGAGCCGGTGCGCGAATTCGCGGCGCGACGGACGGCGGAGTTCGCCGGCGCCGCGCTCCTCGCCGTGGCGCTCGCCGCGACTCTGGCGCTCATTTCCTGGTCGGCGCGGGACCCTTCGTTCAATCATGCGACGAGCGGACGCGTGCGCAATCTGCTCGGCCCCAATGGCGCGATCGCCGCCGATATTCTCATGCAGATGCTCGGCGTCGCCACGATTGCCGCCGTTCTGCCGCTGGCGATACAGGGCTGGCGGCTGGTGACGCATCGCTCCATTCACCGGCCCTGGCTGCGGCTGGCGCTCTGGCTCGCCGGCGCATTGTTTGCGGCGGCCGTCGCGTCGCTGCTTCCGGTTACCGATCGCTGGCCCTTGCCGACCGGCCTCGGCGGCGTGCTCGGCGACGCCATGCTCGCCTTGCCGCGCCGCTTCACCGGCGATTCGACGCCCGTCATGGCGGTCGTCGCGATCATCGTCGGCGGCGTCGCCATTCTGGCGCTGACAGGCGCCGCCGGCTTCGGCTTCGACGCGCGCCCGGACTCCCACGACGACGAGTCCGATCGTGGCGGCGACGAAGACGAGCAGGACGACGAGCCCGGCATAGCGCTCGTCTCGCTCGGCGCGCTCATTCACGCCGCCCTGACCGTCAAGACTCTCGTCGCGCGGCGTCTGGCGCGCTTTGCGCAGACGAGGCAGCCACGCGCCGACGCGCTCGACGAGGATGTCGGTCCGCCGGCCCTCGGCGAACGCCGCGAACCGGTGTTCGATACGGCGGCCGCTTTCGCGCCTCTGGCGCCTCGCGCCGTCGCGGCGGCGCGAGGCGACGCCGAGCCGCCGGCGCAGGCGCGCGTCATGGAGCCGGCCGGGCCGCTCAAGCCCGGCAAGCGCGTGCAGCGCGAGCGCCAGCCCTCGCTGTTCGACGGCAAGGGATCGCAGCAACGATACGACCTGCCGCCGCTGCTGCTGCTGAGCGAGCCGAAGAAGCAGGCGGCGGCCGCCAAGATTTCGCAGGACGCGCTGGAGCAGAATGCGCGCTTGCTCGAGGGCGTGCTCGAGGATTTCGGCGTCAAGGGCGAGATCATCAATGTCCGCCCGGGTCCCGTCGTCACGCTCTACGAGCTCGAGCCCGCGCCCGGCATCAAATCCTCGCGCGTCATCGGCCTGGCCGACGACATCGCCCGCTCCATGTCGGCCGTGTCGGCGCGCGTCGCCGTCGTCTCGGGCCGCAACGCCATCGGCATCGAGCTGCCGAACCACCGCCGCGAGACGGTGTTCCTGCGCGAACTGCTGGCCTGCGAAGACTTCGAAAAGACCAAGCACAAGCTCGCCATCGCGCTCGGCAAGACGATCGGCGGCGAGCCGGTCATCGTCGATCTCGCCAGAATGCCGCATCTGCTCGTCGCCGGCACGACCGGCTCCGGCAAGTCGGTGGCCATCAACACCATGATCCTGTCGCTGCTCTACCGGCTGAAGCCGGAGGAGTGCCGGCTCATCATGGTCGATCCGAAGATGCTGGAGCTCTCCGTCTACGACAACATCCCCCATCTGCTGACGCCGGTCGTCACCGATCCGAAAAAGGCGGTGGTGGCGCTGAAATGGGCGGTGCGCGAGATGGAGGACCGCTACAAGAAGATGTCCAAGCTCGGCGTGCGCAATATCGACGGCTTCAATGCGCGCGTCGCCGAAGCTCAGGCCAAGGGCGAGATCATCACCCGCACCGTGCAGACGGGCTTCGACCGCGAGACGGGCGAAGCGGTCTTCGAACATCAGGAGATGGACCTGTCGACGCTCCCCTATATCGTGGTGATCGTCGACGAGATGGCCGATCTGATGCTGGTCGCCGGCAAGGACATCGAAGGCGCGATCCAGCGCCTCGCGCAAATGGCGCGCGCCGCCGGCATCCATCTCATCATGGCGACGCAACGCCCCTCGGTCGACGTCATCACCGGCACGATCAAGGCCAATTTTCCGACGCGGATTTCCTTCCAGGTCACCTCGAAAATCGACAGCCGGACGATCCTCGGCGAGCAAGGCGCCGAGCAGCTGCTCGGCCAGGGCGACATGCTCTATATGGCCGGCGGCGGGCGCATTTCGCGCGTCCACGGGCCGTTCGTCTCGGACGGAGAGGTCGAGCAGATCGTCGCCCATCTGAAGACGCAAGGGCAACCGCAATATCTCGACGCCATCACGACGGAAGAAGAACTCTCCGAAGCCGCGCAGGAGAGCGCCCCGCCCGGCTCCATGGACGCCGAAGAATCGGGCGAGCTCTATGACCGCGCCGTCGCCATCGTGCTGCGCGACCGCAAATGCTCGACGAGCTATATTCAGCGGCGCCTGTCGATCGGCTACAACAAGGCGGCGTCGCTCGTCGAACAGATGGAGCGGGAGGGCGTCGTCGGCCAAGCCAACCACGCCGGCAAGCGCGAGATATTGGTGGGCGGCGGCGTCGATCGGGGCGCATTCGACATCGATGCGGCATGATCGCCCCTTGCTGCTCCATCCAACAGGGGAATCGCTTCAGGTTAAC
>PQAN01000148.1 GCA_003105285.1 Methylocystaceae bacterium | reverse complement strand
TGTCGAGAAGCTGCGCCGCTTCGCAGGTTGCATCGATGAGCCGGCCGCCGGCCGTCCAGCGAAGCGCGCCAAGCCGCGCATCGACCCGCGCGGCGTCTACCTCGGGGCGAGCGCGCTCGGGCAGCCGGCGGCGGAGTAGAGCGAAAACATGAGCCTCACGAGAACCAGGACGGACGGCGGCGCGAATGTCTTTTCGTCGCGGCCGGACGCCGCCGAAAAGGCAGAGCGTGATATCGGGCGAAGCGCGCGGGCGGATCTGATCGGCCGATATGCCGTCCGGCTCGCATCGCTCGCGATTTTCATCGCTGCCTGGCAGCTCGCCTCCTCCACGCGGCTGCATCTCGGCGTCGTCACCTTCGCCAATGTGCCGCCGCCGACGGAGGTCTTCGATTCGCTGCTCGCGCTGGCGCGTTCGGGCAAGCTCGTCGCGCATCTTAGCAGCAGTCTGGCGCGCGTCTTCGTCGGCTACGCCATCGCCGTTCTCGTCGGCGTCGGCCTGGGGCTCGCCATCGCGCGCGCGCGGCTTGCGGAAGATATCTTCTTGCCGCCGCTCGAAATCCTGCGGCCGATTCCGGCCGTCGCCTGGATCCCGCTCGCCATTCTCATGTTTCCTTCGGCCGAAGCGTCGATGATCTTCATCACCTTCACGGGCGCGTTGTTCCCGATCCTCCTCAACACGATCCACGGCGTCGAGGGAATCGACCGGCGATTGGTCGCCTCGGCGCAGAGTCTCGGCGCGGGGCGGCGCGCGATTCTGTGGGAGGTGGTCATTCCCGGCGCGCTTCCGAGCATCGTCACCGGCCTCGCCATCGGCATGGGCACGTCCTGGTTCTGCCTCGTCACGGCGGAGATGATCTCCGGCCAGTTCGGCATCGGCTACTACACCTGGGAATCCTACACTCTGCAGAATTACGCCGACATCATCGTCGGCATGACGGTCATCGGCGCGCTCGGCATGCTGAGCAGCGTGCTGGTGAGAAAGATCGGCGCGGCGCTAACGCCCTGGCAGAGCGGCAAGTGACGTGCGAGTCGCGACATTAATTGCTTCAGCCCGACCGCCGCGAACAGCGACAATAGAGCGTTTCCAGCCGAAGTGGATGTCGGTTCGGCGTTGGAAACGCGCAAAAGACAAGGCTCTAGCGCCATGCCGCTCCCGCGAGCACGAAGGCTCGCATCTTCGCAAGGCCGACGAGATTTTACTTCTATCACCGAAAAGGATCGACAATGCGCGCACGCCATCTCCTCAGCAGCCTCATCGGCGCACTCGTCCTCGTCGGCGCGGCGCGCGCCGAGACCATTCGCGTCGCCATCGGCACGCAGGACACGACGATCAATTGCGCGGCCGGCGGATTGATCATTCGCGAACTCGACCTGTTGAAGAAATACCTGCCGCATGACGGCAAATACAAAGGCGCGACCTATGACGTTCAGTGGAAGAATTTCACGAGCGGCGCGCCGATCACCAATGAGATGGTCGCCGGCAAGCTCGACTTCGGCGCGATGGCCGATTTTCCCGGTTCGCTCAACGGCGTCGCTTTCAAAAAGGCCGGCAAGCGCAGCCTGTTCATCACGGCGCTGTCGGGCAGCGTGAGAGGCAGCGGCAACGGCGTCGTCGTGCCGACGGCCTCGAGCGCGCAATCGCTCGCCGATCTCAAGGGCAAGACGATTTCCGTTCCCTTCGCCTCGACCGCGCATGGCATGTTGCTGCGCGCCGTCAAGGAGCTCGGCTGGGAGCTCGACAAGGATGTGAAGATCATCGCGCAGGCGCCGGAAGTGGCGGGCTCGGCGCTGCAGAGCAATCAGATCGACGCCCACGCCGATTTCGTTCCCTTCGCCGAACTCTTCCCGAGCCGCGGCTTCGCCCGCAAGATCTTCGACGGCTCGCAGGCCGGCGTCCCGACCTTCCACGGCGTGCTGGTGGATGCGGAATATGCGGAGAAATATCCGGAAATCGTCGTCGCCTATCTACGCGCGGCGATCGACGCCAACAAGCTGCTCTCGAGCGAGCCGGAAAAATACAGCGAGCTGATCGCCAAGGTGACGGGCATCGAAGCGCCGGTGAATTATCTGTTCCACGGCCCGCTCGGCCTGCAGACGCGCGATCTCACCTGGAAGCCGGAATATCGCAAGGATGTCGCGACCTCGGTCGAAACGCTGAAGCTCCTGAAGCGCGCCGACACCGATCTCGATCTCGATACGTTCGTCAACGACAAATATATCCGCACCGCCTTCAAGGCCGCCGGCCTCGATTACGACAAGCAGCTCGCCGATTACGCGCCGCTGGCGCTCGCCGCCAACGACTCCGCGACGGGCAAGCCGATCAAGGACACGAAGCGCGCCGCCGGATTGTGGCTGAAGGGCGAGCCGACCGTGCGCCACTATGCCTCGCCCGAAGCCGCCCTGAAGGCGCTCGCCGGTCTGGAGAAGCAAGGCAAGGCCACGCGCGCCGTCTATGCGCAGGATCGCGTCAACGGCATCAAGCTGCTCGCCGAGCAGGCCTGGTTCGTCGTCGACGGCAAGGGACAGATCGACGCCTTTCTGCTGAGAGGCGAGGCCGAATCCTTCGCACAGAAGGAGGGCGGCGAGGTGAGGGATTTCGCCGGCGCGAAACTCGCCGCGCAAGGCGCTGCGTCGGCGGCGAAGTAAGAAAAGAGGGCGTCTTCCCTCGCTGTCATCGCGAGGAGTGAAAGCGACGAAGCGATCCGCGAGCCGCCTCACGGCCCTGGATCGTTTCGTTCGCAACGGCGTCTTCAATCGTTGGGCGCGAGCATCTTCTCGGGCTGCACCAGCTCGTCGAATTCGGCGTCCGTCACTTTGCCGGAGCGCAGCGCCTCCTCGCGCAGCGTCGTGCCGTTGTGATGGGCGGCGCGCGCGATCTTGGACGCCGCGTCATAGCCGATCCGGGGCGCGAGCGCTGTCACGAGCATCAGCGAGCGGTCGAGGAAGCTCTTGATATTGGCCTCGTCCGCTTCGATCCCCTCGACGCAGCGAGTGACGAAACTATCGATGCCGTCGGCCAGCAAGATCGTCGACTCGAGCAGCGCGAAGGCGACGACGGGCTTCAGCACATTGAGCTCGAGATGCCCCTGAGACGCGGCGAAAGTGATCGTCGCATGATTGCCGAACACGCGCGTGCACACCATCGTCAGCGACTCGACCTGCGTCGGATTGACCTTGCCTGGCATGATCGACGAGCCGGGCTCGTTCTCGGGCAGCTTCAACTCGGCGAGGCCGGCGCGCGGACCCGAGCCGAGCAGCCTGATGTCGCAGGCGGTCTTGTAGAGGCCGGCGGCGAGCGCGTTCAGCCCGCCATGCGCGAAGACGATGGCGTCATGCGTCGCCAAGGCCTCGAATTTATTGGGCGCGGTGACGAAGGGCAGGCCCGTCTGCGCGGCCACCTTCGCGGCGATCTGCTCGGCGAAACCCTTGAAGGTGTTGACGCCGGTGCCGACCGCCGTCCCGCCCTGGGCGAGGAAGAACAAATCCTGGAGCGCCAGCCGGATGCGCCTCGCGGAATATTCCGCCTGCGCCGCATAGCCCGAAAACTCCTGGCCCAAAGTGACCGGCGTCGCATCCTGAAGATGCGTGCGGCCGATCTTCACGATGTGCGCGAAGCTTTCCGCCTTGGCGTTCAGCGCCGCATGCAGCCGCTCCACGGCGGGCAGCAGGCGCTGTGAGATCGTCAGCGCGCCGGCGATATGCATCGCGGTCGGAAAACTGTCGTTCGAGGACTGGCCGAGATTGACATGGTCGTTGGGATGCACCGGCGCTTTCGCGCCGCGTCCGACGCCGAGCGACTCGTTGGCGCGATTGGCGATGACCTCGTTGACGTTCATGTTCGTCTGCGTGCCGGAGCCGGTCTGCCAGACGACGAGCGGGAAATGATCGTCGAGGCGTCCGTCGATGACCTCGCGCGCGGCCGCCGCGATCGCCTCGGCGATCTCGGGCTTCAGCAGGCCCTTCTCGGCGTTCGCCTCGGCGGCGGCGAGCTTGACGCGCGCCAGCGCATGGATGACCTCGATCGGCATCCGATCGCCGCCGATGGGGAAATTCTGGCGCGAACGCTCCGTTTGCGCGCCCCAATAAGCGGTGGCCGGAACGGCGATGTCGCCGAAAGAGTCGCGCTCGGTTCGAAATTCGTCAGACTTTTCCGTGTTGGTCATCGGGCCATGCTCGCGGGGCAAGAATCGAGGTGACGTCGAGAACGGCGCCGACGCCGGGCGCGGCCGTCCTCGTCCTCGCCTCCCTATGAGACATTTCCGAAATTCTATCAATCATTGCCGACGCGCGGCAGGACCGATTGCTCGCCGACGAAATAGGCGTCGCCGATGTCGCTCGCGCCGCTCAGCGACAGGACGTCGGCGAGGCGATTGCGGGCGCGGTTGACGCGGCTCTTCATCGTGCCGGGAGCGCAGCCGCAGATCGTGGCCGCCTCTTCATAGGAGAGGCCCGAGGCGGCGACGAGAATGAGCGCCTCGCGCTGGTCCAGGGGCAGTTTTTGCAGCGCGGAGCGGAAATCGAGGAAATCCATATGTGCGTTCTGCGCCGGCAGGGAGACGAGCCGCGCCGCGATCATCCCGTCCGGGTCGGGCGTCTCACGCCGCCGCTTGCGATATTCGCTGTAATGGATATTGCGCAGAATAGTGAACAGCCAGGCGGTCAGATTGGTCCCCTCCGTGAAGGAGGACAGGCTGCTCCAGGCCTTTACCAGCGTCTCCTGGACGAGATCGTCCGCCCGATCGGCGTTTCCGCACAGAGAGACGGCGAAAGCGCGCAGATTCGGGATCGCCGAAACGAGATCGGCCTTCAATCCCTTGCCGCCGGCCTTCGCCGCCTGTCGTATGGGCACTATCGCTCCCCGGGCGCTCTCGATCTCGGGGGGGATATGTTGTCGGTCTCGAGCTTGTTCAAGAGTTCGAGAAATCGATCCGGAATCGGCTGCTTGAGCACATCGTCGTAGAGGCTCCGCAATTGCGCGCCGATCTGCTCGCCGATGTCGTTCGGCTCGGCCGTTCTGGCCGCCTTGGAGCGCGAGCTGCGCCGGCGCGCATCGGTCGACTCGGTCCTCGCCAGTCGCCTCCGCGCATCCAGCACCACCAATCCGTCATTGGAAAATTCGTCCTGCCCCTGCAATACGCCTGGACAGCTGGACCCGTCGTCCGCCTCCCCTTCCGACTGCTCGAGCTCGGCGGCAAGGTTGTTCCGGCTGCTTTTTCCCATCGGCTCCTCGAGAATTTGTCTAAGATGATACCCTGTCGGAGGGATACGGCCGCGCTATACTGCATTGCGACGACGCAACGACAACGCTAATTTTAGCAAATAGTTCCCTCATAAAAGGGTGACGATTTGACGCATATGCGGCCATTGACGGCCAAAAGCTTCGCTCGTGCAATAGAGGACGAATCATGTCCATCTCTCAGGCTATTCTAAGGCATATGCCTTATCTGAGACGATTTTCCCGCGCCCTGACCGGCAGCCGGGAGGGCGGCGACGCCTATGTGCTGGCGACCCTCGAGACGCTCGTCGCCGATCCCGGCCGGATAGCGGCGGATCAGGACCTGCGGATCGCCCTCTACCGCCTCTTCCTGGAGATATGGACCTCCAGCCCGATCAACGCGCATACCGACCATTCCGGACTCGCGGCGGCCGACGAGGCCGGCGCTCGCCGCAATCTCGACGCCATTTCCCTGCAGCCGCGCATCGCATTTCTGTTGAGCGCGCTCGAGGGGTTCAACCTCGCCGAGATCGCGCGCACGCTCGGCGTCCCGGAGGGAAAGGCGGCTGCGCTCATCGACGCGGCGAGCGTGGAGATCGCCGATCAATTGTCGACCGACGTGCTCATCATCGAGGACGAGCCCCTCATCGCGCTCGATCTGCGCGGACTGGTCGAAGAACTCGGACATCGCGTCGTCGCCGTGGCGCGCACGCATAAAGAGGCGGTCGCGACCATCGAACGGTCGCCGCCGGGCTTGATTCTCGCCGACATTCAACTGGCCGACGGCAGTTCGGGCCTCGCCGCCGTCAACGAGATTCTCACCACTCTGTCGACGCCGGTGATCTTCGTGACCGCCTATCCGGAGCGTTTCCTCACCGGCGAACCGCCGGAGCCGGCTTTTCTCATCGCCAAGCCGTTCAGCGTAGACAGCCTCAAAGCAATCATCAGCCAGGCATTATTCTTCGACAAGCGATCCCGCCCGAAGGACAACGACAAGCAGAAGTAAGACAGAACTGTATAGCTTGCAGTGATCAATGCGTACGTATAGACCACAGGCCACTTAGAGGCAAAAAAAACTTCTATAGAGCTCGAATAGAGCGCAACCTTGTCTTCACTCGGGCGTTGAATCTCCCGGGGACAAGGAGAAGGTAGAAGATATGACTGCCACCCAGGAAACAAAGAAGTCGAACCGGGGCTTTGCTTCGATGGACCCCGAGAAGCAGCGGGCGATCGCTCGCAAAGGCGGGCAGAACGTCCCGGACGAGAAGCGCAGCTTTTCCCAAAACCCGGAGCTGGCGGCGAAAGCCGGCCGTAAGGGCGGACAGAGCGTCGACCCGGACAAGCGCAGCTTCTCGCGAGATCACACTCTCGCTTCCGAGGCCGGCCGAAAAGGCGGCCATGCCTCTCACAGCGGCGCCAAGCCCAGATCCGCCGCAGAGTAGCTCGCAGAATCGCTGTCGCCGGTCGAACGGCCGGCGGACATATATGCGGCGACCGTTGAAGACCCTGCGACGCGTCAGGCGGCGTGGGGCTTTGACGTTTCCGCGATGATCGAATAAAGCGCCGAAGCGTCCCGCGTCGACCGAATGGTCGCCACGACGCTCGGGTCGCGCAGCACGCGCGCGGCGCAGGCGAGCGCCTTCAGATGATCGGCGCCCGAACTCTCGGGCGTGATCAGCAGGAAAATCAGATCGACCGGCGCGCCGTCGAGCGCGTCGAACTCGATCGGCCGCTCGAGGCGCGCGAAAATCCCGAAAATCGTCTTGATCCGGGCGAGCTTGCCATGCGGGATGGCGATGCCGTTGCCGATGCCCGTCGAGCCGAGGCGCTCCCGCTGCAGCAGCGCGTCGAAAATCTCGCGAGCGGGCAGGCCGGAAATCTCCGCCGCCCTCTCGCTCAGCTCCTGGAGCGCCTGCTTTTTTGTGTTCGCCTTCAGCGAGGGAAGGATGGCTTCCGATGTGAGCAAATCCACGAGCCGCATGTGGCGTCAATCCCATTCACGTCGTGATTGTGGAGCTTAGAATTCACCGGCCTCGGATAAGCGCCCGGCGCGATGGCGCGCTGACCTCCTATGCGAGGCGTCGCGGCCCGATCGACGCGAACGCTCTTCGATGGCTCGCGCCCGCGCCGGCGCCATTCGAGCTTTCGGAAAAATTCATATTGCGCCTCGAAGCATGGAGACTGCCCTCGTTCTCCTCGCCTCCGCACCTTGGGAGAGGCAAGATATGTGCCGCCTGTCATTCCCCGCCCGGCGCGTCGATCCAGCCGATATGGTCGTCGCCGCGCCGGTAGACGACGTTGACCCGACCCGTATTGACGTGACGGAACACCACGACCGGCGCGCCAGTCAGATCGAGATCGAGAACCGCCGCCGACACCGAGAGGCGCTGCAGGCGAGCGGTCGATTCGGCGACGATCGCCGGAGAAAACTCCTGCGGAGCCTCTTCATTCTGGTCGGGCGCCTCGAGGATGTAGCTCGCGACGACCTCGCCGTCGGAGCCGACGGGAACATCGCCGTGATGATCTTTGAGACGGCTCTTGAAGCGCCGCAGCCGCTTCTCGATCCGGTCCGCGGCCTGATCGAAAGAGGCGTAGGGCTCCTGCGCCCGTCCGTCGGCCTGAATATCGACGCCGGATGTGAGATGCAGGCTGCAATCGGCGCGAAATCCCGAACCCTCGGGCGTGATCGTCACATGACCGCTGACCGCGCCGTCGAAATATTTCGCGGCCGCGGCGCCGAGCCGATCCGTGACATGCGTCCGCAACGCCTCGCCGATATTGATGTTCTTGCCGGACACCCGCAACGACATGCCTGTTCCACCTCATTGGGTCGGGGCGCATTTCGAAGCGGCGGCGGAGCGCGCCTCGAAAACTCGCAAACATGCCCGAAAGATCGTTAACGGCGCATTCTTCGACGTCGCGGCGCCGCACTCACCCCGAACGCGCGCGAGCCTCGTTACTGCAGTCCAAACATGGCGGAAGTTCGGGCGTCGCCCAGCGGCCGCATTCGGAAAAAAGCGTTAGAAGCGTCCGCGTGCGAAGTCAATGGGCGCCTCGAACCGGCGTCCACTCGGCTGGAAACGCTCTAGAGTCTTTCCGTGTTTCAATGAAACACGGAAAGACTCCAG
>PQAN01000147.1 GCA_003105285.1 Methylocystaceae bacterium | reverse complement strand
TGAGATTCGCGAACCGCCTTGTCCGCCGATTCGCGCAGCGATTCGAGCGTCGCGCCATGCAGCTTGATGGCGTCCTGAAACTTGCCTTGCTGGACGGCGATGCCGAGGCCCGTCGGCACGGGACAACGCGTGTAATAGAGCTTATCCAATTTCTGCGACATATGTGTTCTCCTCTCTCTTCGATCTCATACTGCCGGAGAAATTCCGGCGCCCGCCGCGATCAGGCGGCGCGCTTACGCTGTTTCAACGATTCGACGGCCTCGCCGATGCGCGGCAGAATCTCTTCGCCGACGCTATAGGCCTCTTCGAGATGCGGATTGCTGGCGAGGATGAAAGACGTCGCGCCGATATCGATATATTCGGCGAGCCGATCGGCGATCTGCTCGTAGCTGCCGATCAGTCCACAGGCGGGGCCGCCGCGCAGAATCGACATTCCCGCCCAGAGATTGGGGCCGACGATGAGATCGTCGAAATTGCTGCGATTGCCCTTGTGCAGCGCCCATTGGCGATTGGCGCCGGCGGATTCCTTCAGCGCCGTCTGATTGGTGATGGCGGCGACCTTCTCGCTCGCCGCAGGCGCCAGCGAGAACAGCCGGCGCGCTTCGTCCCACGCCTCTTTCTCGGTCGGACGCGCGATGATGTCCACGCGAACGCCGAAGCGCACCTCATTCGCCCGACCGACGCTCTCCGCACGCCGCCGGACATTGTCGAATATCTCCTGATTGCCTTTCAACGGCTCCGCCCAGACGAGATAGACGTCCGATCGTCGCGCGGCGATGTCGAGAGCAGGCTCCGACGAGCCGACGAAATAGATGCCGGGGATCGGCGCCTGCGCGAGCGGCCCGCCCAATCCGCCGTTCTCGAAGCGATAGAGCGCGCCCTCATAGTCGTAGTTCGTGTTCCTCCAATAGCCGCGGAACACTTCGAGGAACTCGTCGCTTCGCGCATAGCGTTGGTCGTGATCGAAGAAATCGCCGATCGCGCGCTGGCTCTTGGAGTCGCCGCCGGTGATGAAATTTATGTCGACGCGCCCTTGGGTGATCCGCTGCAGCGTCGCCGCGATCTGGACGGTAAAATGCGGAGCCGTGTAGCCCGCCTGATGCGCGACGAGAAAACGCAATTTGCGCGTTTCGCGCGCGAGCGTCGAGGCGACGATCCAGGATTGTTCGCTGCCCGCGCCGGTCGGCACGAGAACGCCGTCGAATCCATTGATCTCCGCGGCGCGGGCGACTTGTGACAGATAATCGATATAGCCGAAGCCGTCCGGCCGGCCGTTCCTCACGCCCGGCGCGACGCGGCGCTCGGGCGGCGTCGAATTCCATTCGCCGCGCGTATGCTGATCGTGCGGCTTGCGGCCGTCGCCATGCGTCGGCAGTCTCCAGAAAAATTCGACGCTCATATCCGTCTCCGATCTTCTCGAAAATACGTCAGCGATCATGAAGCGGGACGCGCGTCACGCAATCGCCGCCGAACGTTCGCTCTGTCTCTCGCTCAGGAGCTTCGCGGCGGCTTCGAGCGGTCTGTGATCCACCCAATCGGCGAGGCTGAAATCGTGCTCGATGAAGCCGTGCAGCCACAGGAACTTTTTCTGCCGCTCGAACAGCGCCAGCCGCTCCTCGGACAGGTCGGGATGGAGCGATAGATGGAAGTTCTCGCCATAAGCTTCCGTCACGCCGGCGCTGCTGCCGCGCGTCTCGCTCTGTAGCACGTCGCGCACGCCTTGGAGATTGTCCTTCGCCCATTCGGCGGCGCGCAGAGTCTGGTATAGAAAGCGGACGACGAGATCGAAATGGTTATCGAGAATGTTCTGGTGAACGGAAATCGAGCGCGGCGTTCCGTTGTTCACGCGGAACCGCCGCTCGGGAAGCCTGTCGAGGTTGACGCCGACACGCAGACCATAGCGATGCGCGGCGTCCACGGCGGCGGCTCCTTTCACGTAGATCGCATCGACGCGGCCATTCGCCAGCGCTTCGAAAGGCCATATGCCTTGCATCGCCTCGGCGGAAGGCGTAGCGGCTCGCGAAACGCCCGCAGAGCCGCTGACGCCTCCGGAGACTTCGACGAAATCGACGTCGTCGAACGTCAGGCCCGCATATGACAGAGCGCCTTTGTAGCCGTGCAGTGACATGCTGCGCACGACGCTCGTGCCGCGCACATGGTCGGCGATCGGATTCTCCGAATAGCTCGGCAAAGCGAGCCGTAGCCCCCGCAAGTCCTTCGGTTCGGCAACATCGGAGTCGGATCTGACGAGGATCGTCTGCCACTCGTCGATCCAGGTGAGGCCGATGAGCCTCGTCGGCGCGCCCTGCGCGCGTGCGCCGAGCGAGTAGGAATTGCCGCCCTCTCGAATCAGCGTGTCCAGGCCATGATCGTAGTGACGGCGACCGAGCTCGGGAGACGCCTCTTGAAGCGTCGGAATCGTGATGCCGTCCGGCGCGAACTCTTCGGCGAGCCAGCCGAGCTTGTAGGCGAGGCCCGTAGCGGTGGGAACGCCGCAGCGTGTGAACCAGATTTGGCTCACAGAATTACGGAGAGCAGGCTTGGCGAGAGAGACGACCGACATCGGCAATGTCCTTTTGCTTGTTCACGTCCTCGTTATCGAGGACGATTGCGCGCCGGCGGCGGCAGGAACGGGAGGGCGGGGCGCCCGAAGCTTCCGCCGCCGTCCGGCGCGCGCGATCACGCCGCGTACGCTTTGGATTTTTCCCACAGCCCGGTGCGGCTCCACTGCACTTCGAGAGCGCCCGGCGTATATTCCTGCGCGCCGCCGATCTGCGCGGCGATCGCCTGCAGCCGCGCCGACTCTTCGATGAGGAGGATCAACTGCGCCGTGGCGAGGATTCCTTTCCCCCAGAAATTGGCGCCGCCGTTCGACTCGAGGATTCCGGGCGGCGGCGCCCATTCGGGGTGCTGATCGAGACGCTCACGGATGACGTCGAGCACGCTTCTCTTTCTCTCGAGGTGG
Organism: Methylocystaceae bacterium; assembly: GCA_003105285.1. GTDB lineage: Bacteria > Pseudomonadota > Alphaproteobacteria > Rhizobiales > Beijerinckiaceae > Methylosinus. The sequence goes on along the minus strand of PQAN01000147.1, from coordinate 26 downwards.
TTCGGCAGTTCGCGCGCAAGGAGGTG
>PQAN01000146.1 GCA_003105285.1 Methylocystaceae bacterium | reverse complement strand
TGAAGGCGATCTTGGCGATGCGCGTGTTCGAGGCGAGCGGCTTGCCGGCCTCGAGGCCGAAGCCGTTGACGATGTTGAGCACGCCCGGCGGCAGCAGATCGGCGACGAGCTCCGCCCAGACGAGGATCGACAGCGGCGTCTGCTCGGCCGGCTTGATGACGACGCAGTTGCCGGCGGCGAGCGCCGGCGCGAGCTTCCACGCGGCCATCAGCAGCGGGAAGTTCCAGGGGATGATCTGGCCGACGACGCCGAGCGGCTCGTGGAAATGATAGGCGACGGTGTCGTGGTCGATCTCCGATATCCCGCCCTCCTGCCCACGGATGGCGGCGGCGAAATAGCGGAAATGATCGACCGCCAGAGGCACGTCGGCGGCCGTCGTCTCGCGGATCGGCTTGCCGTTGTCCCAGCTCTCGGCCTCGGCGAGCGTCGCGAACTGCTGCTCCATGCGGTCGGCGACGGCGTTGAGAATGCGCGCGCGGTCGGTGATGCTCGTCCTGCCCCAGGCGACTTTCGCGGCGTGAGCGGCGTCGAGCGCTTTCTCGACGTCCGCCGCGTCCGAGCGCGGGACTTCGCACAGCGTCTGCCCATTGACGGGCGAAAGGTTCTGGAAATAGCGCCCGCCCGCCGGCGTGACCCATTGGCCGCCGATGTAATTGTCGTAACGCGGTTTGAATTTCGGCGTGCTCGATCGAATGAATTCGGGTCTCGTCATGGCGGCTTCCTCCGGCTTCTCGTCACGCGCCCTTGTGGGCCTCGTTGCCGATGGAATCTCTGCCCTTGCGCGCGGCTTCGCCAGAGGGGGGAAGGAGACGCGGCCGAAAGCTGTCGCAAATTTGCGACAGGAGCGGCGCGTCAATGCGTCTGCGAGAGCGCCAGCCGGTTGAGCTTGCGGTGCAGGGTCGCGCGGCTGACGCCGAGCAGCCGCGCGGCGGCCGATACATTGCCATTGGCGCGGGCGAGCGCCCGTCGGATCGCGCCGCGCTCGGCTTCGATCAGCTCCGCCTCGGCGCCCGCGTCGGCGAGGAGGTCGGAGGCCGGCAGTTGCGCGGCGATGCGCGCGTCGCAAATGCCGAGCGCCAGCCGCGCCGAGCGCGTCGCGCCGATGACGAGATCATGGCGATCCACGGCGAGCAGCGCGGCCGAGTTCCGCTCGGCGTCCGGCGACAGGAGGATCCGGGCGTCCGAAAAGAATTGACGAAAATTCAGCGCTTCGATCGCCCGTGCGGCGTCGGTGACGGCGACGGCCACGAGCCCGATCAGCCCTTCCGTGAGGGACTCGCGGCAGCCGGAGACGTCGAGAGCGGCGGCCAGCCGGCCCTCGTGATCGTAGATGGGCGCGACCGTGCAGCTGAGACCCGTGTTTCGCGTATGAAAATGCTGGTCGCGATGGATCGTCAGCGCGCGCCCTTCGGCGAGACAGGTGCCGATGCCGTTCGTGCCCTCGCGCGCTTCGCTCCAGACCGCGCCGAGCCGCAGGCCCCAATTCCGGAATATGGTCTCCTCGGCGGACGTCCCCCTTTGTTCGACGGGCACGCCGTCCTTATTGGTCAGCAGCACGCAGCAGCCGAGATCGGCGACCGCCGCGAACAGCCGATCGAGCGACGCGTGCGCCATGCGGACCAGCGGTTCGATCTCCTGGCGCGCCTCGTGCAATTGAGTTTCGGTCAGAATCTCCGGCGGGCGTCTCTGATCGGGGTCGAGCCCATAGAGCGTCACGCACCGCCGCCAGGAGGCGGCGATCGCCGATTTCGCCGGCGCGACCTCGTCGTCGACGACCGAGCGCACGCGGTCCGTATGGCTGTCCTCGATCCGCCCGCCCATGGGCCGCTCCGAGACGATTGGGGGAGGAGGCGATTATAGGGGGTTTGAGCGGGCGATGCACGCGAGGCGCCTGCGGGCGTTACGGTCAATACTCCCATTCGACGCCGACGCCGACCGAAGTCTTGCCGTCGACGCGGGTTTCGCCCTTCATGCGGACATTCTTGGTCACGTCGACGCCGACGCTGACCGCGGCCTGATCCGGCTTGGTCCCCGCGCGTACGCCGACGCTGATATTGTCGGAAATGTAGCGCGACGCGCCGACCGTCGGGCCGGCGCCGCCGCCGGCGTCGAGATCGAGGGAGTCGACGCCGAGCGCCTTCCGCATTTTTTCGAATGCGTCCACGCCCGTTCCGGCGCCGGAGAATTGCGCGAGGGCGGTGGCGAGCTGCACCGCCTGCCATGCCGAGAGCGAGCCGGACGCCTTGGCGAACAGCAGCCGCGACAGGACTTCGTCCTGCGGCAGTTCGGGCGTCGAGCCGAAGGTGAAGGTCGGCAGCGACGCCGGACCCGCGACGCCGATGCGCGCAGTGACGTCGCCGGCGGCGGCCTCGGCCGAAAAATCCAGTTGCGGCGTCAAGCCGCCGGCGAAGGTCAACTTGCCGCGCGTGATGTCGATGCGCTGGGTCAATAGCTGCAATCGTCCGCGCCGCAAATCGAAGGCGCCGTTCGCGACGGGTTTTTGGATCGTTCCGCTCAATCGCAGATCGCCGCCGAATTCGGCGTCGATGCCACGGCCGCGCACGAAAATGCGATTGGGCGCGGCGATCGCGAGATCGATGGCCGCGTCGAAGCTGGAATGTCGCTCGGCTTTCGCTTTGTCTTGTCGTTCGAGCGCGAGCATTTGCTTTGCGAAGTCGCGCGGAGAAATATGCGTCGCGCCCGCCGGCGGCTTCAGCGAAGCCGGCAGGCGGTCGGGAACGCTCACCTCCATCGTCGCCAGCGTGACGCGGCCGGAGACTTTCGGCGAACGGGCGAGCGGCCCGCCGATCGAGAGATCGAGATCGGCGGTCGCCGAGACGAGATCGCTGCTGGCGAGCTGCGCGTTTTTCGCGACGATGCGAATGGCGCCCGGCAGTCCGGCTTCGGGCATGACGGAGACATGGCCCGTCGCGGCGATCTGGCCGCCGTTCTTCGTGAGCGCGGTCAACTGCGCGATGGTCAGTTCGCGGCCGCGTCCCTCGAGCCGGGCGTTGATGTGGTCGAAGTTCACGCCGTTCAGCGGATCGGCGAAGCTTCCCTCGTTCAACGTGACGCCGCCTGCGAGGACAGGCGCCGAGGCGGGGCCCGAAATGCGTAGATCGACAGTCGCCTTGCCACGCAGCGTCTGACCGTTCGCCGCGAGCGCGGTGTCGAGCAGCCTGGCGTCCAGGAAGCCCTTGACGCCGAGATCGAGGCCTCCGGCCGCATCGATGGGCGCCGACCCCGAAATCTCCAGGCGACTCGCCGTCCCGGCCGTTATGTCGGCGGCGAGCGTCGTACGCTTGCCCGCGATGGCGCCCTTGGCGGCGATGTCGAGCGGCGGCAGTCCATTGGCGCGCGACTGCGGCGCCGAGAGTTTCGCGAGTTTGATTTTCCAATCGCCGCCCGGCGCGTTCTTGGCGCCGGAAATATGCGCCTCTGCGTCCAGCACGCCGTCGAGAGCGAGGCCCGCATCGGCGATCGAGGCCATCGACAAGGGCAGAGCGCGCGCCTTGGCGACGAGATCGAGGCGATCGCCGATGGTCCCGTCGAGGTCGAGGCGGCCGGAGCCGGCAGCGAGCGCAATCCCTTTCAGTTCGACCGCGCCATCGCCGAGCAGGACGGTCGCGGGGCTTGCCAGTGCGATGCGTTTCCCGGCGCGCAATGCCGACAATGACTGGAGTTCGAGCCGCATTCGCTCGCCCGGCGTCAGGACCGAGCGGCTGGCGATGGCGAAGCCATGCGCTTCGACGGCGAGATCGAGAGACGTGCCCGCTCCGGCGGGCTTGGCGATGAGGCGGGCTTTCGGGATGGTCTGCGCGCCGACGCGCGCATTGTCGATCGCCACCACGCCGTCGAGCGCCGGACGGCGGTAGAGATCATGACCGGATATCCTTGCGCTCAGCCGATCGATCGAGGCGTCCGTCGCGCGGATGCGATCGGCCTTCGCGTCGATGACGATATTCTGAGCGCCGGCCGCGCCGTCGAGCGTTACGTCCGCGTCGAGACGGCCGCCGAGCTTTTGCAGCGCGAGGGCGGAAAAATCGTCGAGATCGGGCGCGGTCAACGAGAGACGGCCGTTCGCGAGCCCGGCCGCGTCGAGCGCGACGGCGCCCTTCAGCGCCGCGCGGCCGATGGCGATATCCACGCCGTCGAGAGTCCAACCGGCGCCGGTCTTGGCGGCGTTCAACGTTCCGCGCGCAATATTGCCGTCGATCGTTCCGTCGAGCGAGGCGACCGCGACGAGGGCGCCGGTGAGATCGCGCGCGGCGCCATGCAGGGCGAGCTTGGGGATCGCGCGACCCTCGGCGCGGGCGTTGGTCAATGCGGCGTCGAAGACCGCGTCGGGCTTGCTCAGCGACCCCGTCACCTTCACTCCGATGTCGGCGCGGCCGGTCAGCCGCGGGTCGGCTGGATGCAACTCCGGAATTTCGACTTTGGCGGAGATGTCGGCGGCGTCCTTCGTCGCCGCGCCATCGACGCTCACGCGGACATGATCGCCGCGCAGCGACAGCCCGTCGAAACGAACGCCGCCGTCGGCCAGCGCTCCGACTTCGCCCGTGAGAACGAGACGGCGTCCCAGCAGGCCATCGATCGCAGCCGTTCCGATCGCCGGGGCGGTGATCGCTCCGTCGAGCGTCGCCGCGATTCGATCTTCTTTCGGAGCGCCCGCGAGACGGACGGAGAGCTCCAACGCGCCGCGCAGGTCGCGGCCGGCGAGCCGTGCGAAACGCGCGAGGCTCGGCGCGGAGACCGTCGCCTTGCCGTCCAGCAGGCGGGGGCCGGCGCGCCCGGCGAAGGCGGCTTCTCCGGCGCCGGTCTCGATTTTCGCGAGGCCGATGTCCGCCTCGCCGTCTCCGGTCGCCCGGCCGCGCAATGTGAAAGCGACAGTCTCGCCGATGGCCTCGGCCAGCGCGCGATCGGAGAAAGCGAGGCCGGAACCATGGGCCGCGCCGGAAATGTCGATGCGCGTCTCGGGATTGTCCAGCGCGCCATTGGCGGATACGCTCATATCGGCGTCGATGTGACCGAAATGGCCGGCGGGAGACGTGGCGTCGTCGACCAGGAGTCGAATGTCGATCTTCGGCTGCGCGAAGCTTCCGGCGACCTGAGCCGACGCGTCGAGCGTTTTTGCGCGAAACTTCGCTTGTTCGGACGGTGGGACGCCGTGAACGGCGAGGGTCGCCGCCATGTCGCCATCCTTGCCGATGCGGCCCGAGGCGTCGAGGCGCAGCGCCGAGGTCGCGATAGCCAGGCGATCGACGGCCGTCGCGCCGTCCTCATGGAGCGTCGCGACGCCCTCGATCCGCGTGGCTCCCGCGAACAGCGCCGCGGCCGCCTTGGGCAGCAGCGGTTCGATGCCGCCTTCGAGATCGAAATCGAAGCGTCGCGCCGCATCTCGAACCGTCAGATGGACGCGCCCGGCCGCGCTGACGCTCCCGCCCGCCGTCGCGGTCAGGCGAGCGGTGAAATCGTCCAATGCGCCGTCGCCCGCCAAATCCACATCGACCGCCGGCAGGTCTGGAAGCGCGGCGAAGCGCGCGATCATTCCGCCGGCGGGCTCGCGCGCGTTCAAGGACAAGAGAAGCTTGTTCGCGCCTGGCGAAATTTCGCCCTTCGCCGAGATGACGCCGGGCGCATCGAGCCGCTGAACCAAGACCTCCAGCCGTGCGTCGTCGCTGCGGCCGCCGAGAGCGGCGGCGCCCGCCACGGAGAGTTTCGCCGGCGCGCCGAGAACGGGTTCGGCGAGCGAGACTTCGCCGAGCGTGAGCCGGCCGAGACGGACGCGCACGGGAAGGTCGGGGAGGGAAAAGCCCGTGCTCTTCGTTTCCGTTGTGGACGCGGCCGGACCGGGCGACGGTCGGCGCGCGACGTCGACGCGGCCGATGTCGACGCGGTCGACGTCGACGCGCAGGGAGAGAAGAGCGAGGCGCGACCAGTCTATGGCGACATGATCGATTTTCAGCCATACCCCGTTCCTGTCGGCGACGGAGATGTCGCGCAGCGTCGGCCGCGACGACAGCGGCTCTTCGAAGGCTCCGATTTCGACTTGCGCGCCCGGCGACGAGGCCGCGCGAGACAAGAGCTCCGCCAGCAAGCTCTTCCCCTCGCGCAATTGCCATCGAGCGCCGACGACGGCGGCGAAGGCGAGGAGGATAAAGGCGCTGACGGCGATGTGAATGCGGCGGCGATGGCGAGAGCGCATTTTAAAAGGATTCTCCGACGCCTATGAAGACCGCGAATTTGCTCTCTCCGGGCCGGCGCCCGAGCGGCGTCGCCACGTCCAGCCGAATCGGGCCGATGCCCGTATAGTAGCGAAGGCCGAGCCCGACGGACGAGCGGATCGACGTATGGAAGTCCGGGAAGGAAGAGGCGAAGGCCGCGCCGGTGTCGTAGAAGGGCACGATGCCGATGTTCTGCGTCACCTTCACGCGCGCTTCGACCGAGGCCTCGAGCAGGCTGCGCCCGCCGATCGGGAAGCCGAAGCCTCCGTCGGGGCTGAGCGAACGGTAGCGATAGCCGCGAACGGATCCGCCGCCGCCCGCAAAAAAGCGATGGCTCGCCGGAATCTCTTCGATGCCGGCGCCGACGATCGAGCCCGCGGCGACGCGGCCGGCGAGAATATACCAGGCGTCCTCGTCGAGCGCGTGATAGCCGGACACCTGAGCTTTGGACTGGATCATTCCGACGCTGTCGCGAAACGTCTTGACATAGGGCGTGACATTGGCGACGGCGCGTATGCCGGAGGTCGGCGCGAGCGGATTGTCGGTTCCGTCGTAATTCGCCGCGAGCGGGAAACCGAACAGCGAATAATCATGCGGCCCGAACACGTCGTATGTATGCCCGCGCTCGAATTCGAGGCCCGCTTGCACCGAGGCGGAATCGCTGAAGCGATGACGGATCGCGCCGGAAATATTTCCGTAATAGGCCCAGTAATAGTCCGTCTTCTCCCGCACGACGCCTGCGTCGAGAAGAAGATCGTCGCGCGAGCCCCATAGCGCCGGCTTGATGAAGCTGGCTTTGGCCCGTCCGATGAGGTCGCTCGTCTTGATGGACGAAAAACCGTGGAAGGTGGCGGAACTGCCGAAGGGAGCGAGGCCGCCCTCCAGATCGACGCGCAGACGTTCCGCTCCGCCGAACAAATTGCGATCCACCCAATAGCTGCGCAATCCCGGTCCGTCGACATTGGAGAAGAAAGCGTCGACGCCGATCGCATGGCGCTTGCGTTCGGTCGTTTGAACGAGAAGAGGAAGATTGCCGTTCCCGTCGAGCGCAGCGCCATCCTCGACCTTGGCCGATCCTACGGCTTCGATGCGGGCGATCGACTTGCGCGTGTCGGCGAGCTTCTTTGGGCTATAGTCTTCGCCCTGCTCGAGGTAGATGAAAGAGCGGATGACGCTCGGGTCTATGCCGGGCGAGCCGCTCACGCTCACCTCGCCGATCCCTGCGCGCGGACCGGGATCGATCGTCACGGTGACGTCCACGACCTTCTCGCTATGCCGGATGACCGGCTTCGTCGCGACGACTTTCGCGAGCGGATAGGACTTGGCGCGCAACTGGTCGATCCATTCGGCCTGCAGCGCTTGCAAGGCGGCGGCGCGGGCCGGTTCGTCCGCCTCGCGCTCGAAAGTCTTCTTGGAAAAAAGCGTTCTGTCGATCGGCGCCTTGTTGCGCGCGTCATGAATGGCGACATCGCGCAGACGAAAGAGCGGGCCGGGAACGATCTCGAACCTGATCGGCACGAGCGCCTGGTTGCGAAGCCGTTCGGCGGCGTTCGCCGCCGCGTCGGCGCCATGCCCATCGGGATGGATCGCGACGCCCGCGACAGACGCGCGTATCTCTGCGTCGTAATAGCCGCCCGCCCAGAGCGCTTCCGTGAGACGCGGAAAATCGGCGACGACTCGCCGCGCGAGCCCCGCGCCGGCAGCGGGCGCCTGCAGCCGAAGGCTCCATGTGCCGGAGGCGTCCTGGAGATTGCGCGCAAGATCGCCTTCGTCGTCGAGGCCGACGAATTCGACCGCATAGGGCACGGCTTGCAGGCTCGGCGGCGGAGACTCCTCGGCGGCTCCGAACAGCCCGAACAAATCGAACGCGCTTGCGCGGGAGGTCACGCCCTGGACGACGAGTGTCGCCACCGCGATCGCGGCCAGGCGCCGATGAGCCGAGTTCACTTCGAAACACCCAAAAAAAGAAGGTCTGGAAACCATAAGCGACGCTTTTGAAATAGTCTACGCGTTAAGCTTAACAGCCCGTCGTAGGGTTAAGAAAAGACTAAGAGTTCGCCGAAAGGACTGAGGCCCCCACAACGGCCGCGCGAGCCTCGCCGGACGATCGGGGAAAGGTCGAATCCCGCGCGAGAAAACGCGCCTCGCCGCTCGGCGAGGCGCGTTGCGGCGATGTTCAATAGACGTGGCGACGAACGGCCCGGCGCGTTGTCCTGCGCGCGACCCTGCGCGCGTGGCCGGCCTGCACGACTTGTCCGTCCCAATTGGAAAAGCCGACGGCGCTCGGCGGCGCGGCCGCCGGAGTCGCTTCCGCGACTGGCTCGAAGCCGAGAAGCAGCGACGCCCCGATCAAAAGGCCCAAGAATTTGGTCCGGCTCATGCGACTCTCCTCTTCCGTATGCCGTCCTGCTGCGCGTCACATGCTTCGGCGTGAGGCAGGACAATCTCTCACGCCGAATTGGAAAACTCGGATCGCCTCTCTCCGACAATTGTCCTTACAACTTATCGCAATGCGGCTTCGCCGGCCGCCGGACGACAGATAGCTCGCGTCGCGAACTCGGCAATCCCGCCGGGCGGCGCGAGGCGCCGAAGGAAACCGCGCGCGATTCGAATCGGCATGCTATTGTTCGATGATGGCGCCCGCCGAATTCATCGCGTCCCTCTCCGCCGCCACGCCGCCCGATCTGGCGCCGCCACTCGTCGCCCTTTGGCGTGACGCCAAGGGCGACTGGAGTCTCGCGCACAAATGCGTCGATACGCGCGACGATGCGGACGGCATGTGGGTCCATGCCTATCTGCATCGCAAGGAGGGCGATCTTTCCAACGCGCGCTATTGGTACGCGCGCGCCGGCCGCCCGCCGGCCTCGGGTTCGCTCGAGGTGGAGTTTGCGGCGATTCTCGCGGCGCTGCTCGCTAGAGCGACGCGCGAAACGGGCTCTAAATGATCGGTTGGAAGCGCTCGTCATTCCCGCGCTCGCCGCGATCCTGAAGCTTCGGTCTCGAGAAGCGAACAAATCATCCGCCGCCCGCGCTGGACATATTTTGTGCTGTCGCCGAGTTTCAGATAAATCGGCTGCGCTTTTTGGGAAGGCTCGGCTATAATTGATTTTACAGTCTCATAATTTGTCATCATGGCGCTCTGAAGAGCGCGGATTGTTTTTTTCTACATGAGCCGCCTCGATGTCGGTCGCCGCGAGACCGACGATATGGCGTCCGACTTTTTATCTAGAGAAAATGAGCGGAGAGTTTGAATGTCCGAGCTTTCGACAGATGACTTTTGCGTGGAAATTATCAGGGAGCTGGGCGCGCAGACGCAGCTTTTCCCCGAGGCGGCGATGTATGAAGCGCTGGATCGGTGGAGCGACGTTTCGCAAGAATTCGTGACCTTGCTGCAACGCTACCTCGACTCCGGCGCGACGAGCCCCGAAATGGAAAGAGCGCTTTTTTTCATCATCCATCTTTTTGGAGAAAAAAGAGAAAGCAGGGCGTTCGAGGCGATTTGCCGACTTCTCCTCGACAGCGAGTTGGCCGAGAAGATACTCAGAAGCAGTATGATCGAGACGCTGACAGGGATACTCGTCTCGACATATGATGGGAATTTCTCGTTGCTGAAAAAAATAATCGAAAGCTCTTCGGCGTCGGAGAGCGCCCGCACCGAGTCGCTGATGGCCGTCGCCTATCTTACGAGCGCCGGCGCCATCGAATTCGAAACGACGCGCGAATATCTTCGGGAGATTTGTAGTTCACTGCTCCAGAAGGCGCCTTTCGAGGTCTCCGTCGCATGGACGCTCGCGGTTGCTTTCCTCGGGTTTCAGGACTTGGCGGTGTCTGCGGAGGCGTTCTATTCGAAAAGCACGACTCCCTATGGAGCGAGAGGCCTCGGGTTTTTCCACAAGGACTTGGAAAGGGCGCTCGGCGATCCTTCCAGAACGATTTGCTTCGAGGAGGAGCGCATCGGACCGATAAGCGGAGTGGTCTCGCGTCTCTCCCGATGGTTCTCCTGCTGATCGAGTTTGTCGCCGGCGCGTTCAGACCGATTGGGCGATCGATTTGAGCGTGAAGACGATCGCCTGAATTTCCTGCCGCCGCGCGGCGAGCACGGCCAGTTCCGATTCCGCGAGCGTCACCGCGCTCTGCAGCCTTTCGCCCAAGTCGATGCTGCCTCCCCGGTAGAGCATTCCGGCGAGGCGATCGCTCTGCGTGACGGCGCGTTGCTCCGCTCGAGCGCGTCTTATCTGCGCGCGCGCCTGCTCCAATTGCGCGAGGCCTCGACGAACCTCCGATACCGCCGAGACGACGCGATCGCGATAGGCGAACGCCGTCGCCTCCAGACCTTTTTCTCGGGCCGACAGTCTGGCTTGCCGAAGATCGAGATCGAACAGCGGAATTTGCAGCTGCGGTCCGAGCGAGCCCGCGAGCGCCGACGCGAGATTGCCGGAGACGCCGCGCCCGAGCGCCAGCTCTCCGGAAATCCGCAAGCGAGGATAGAGATCGGCTTCGGCGAGGTCGCGTTCCGCCGCGGCCTTCAGAATACTCGCCGCCGCCGCGCGCACGTCTGGACGACGATGCACGAGCTCCGCTGGAACGGACGCAAATCGGAATGCGGCGAGTTCGACGGGGCCCGCCTCGCCGTCGAAAGGCTCGGACGTTCCCGCCAATGCGCCCAAGGCCGCGCGAAGCCCGGCGGCTTCCGCGAGAAGCGGCGGTCTGCGCGCCTCGATCCGGCGTTGCGCAGCCTCGGCGCGCGTATAGTCGAGGTCGGATACGATTCCTCCGCCGCGCTTCATTCCCGTGAGCCGGACGATCCGCCGCGTGTTTTCGAGCGCCTGGTCGAGCGCCTTCAGCTCCGCTTGCGAGATCGACAGCAATGCGTATGCGCGCAAGACCTCGGCGGCGACGATCCCTCGCGCCGCGCCGAGGTCGGCCTCCGCGCTTTCGACCGAGGCGGTCGCCACTCGGCGCTCCATCTCCGCGCGTCCCAGAAAATCCACCTCCCAGCTCGATTCGAAGCCGGATACGCCCCAGGTCGACGTCAGATCGATCTTGCCGAAAGTCGGGTAGGTCGTCGTGTTGTTGTCCTGCCGAATGCTCGCGCTCGCGGCCGCCTGCGGACGAAACTCCCGGCCGATCGCCCCATAATCGATTCGCGCGGCGGCGAGGCGCATGCGCGCCTCGGACAAGGCGAAATTCTGCTCCAGCGTCGCTTCCACGAGGCGGACAAAGCCGGGCTCGCGCGCGAGACGCCACCACCCGGATCTCAATTCGGGCCCGATCGAGCCCAAAGAATTGCGCGCCGACAGATTTTCTGGAAGCGTCATCGCGGGCGGGATCGCCGAGGTTTCGATCGGCGCGCAGGCGGCGAGAAGAAGAAGCGCCCCGCAGGCGGCCGCTGCGCGGCTGCGGCGCATGCGCGCCGTCTCCAGCCGATCGTTGTTCGACTGCGACATCGCTTCGGCTCTACCTTTCGTCTTTCGGGAATCTGACGATGACGCGTTGTCCGAGAGGCGCCTGAATCGGCGGCCCCGAAATCGCCACGACGCCCTCCAGCACGCGCACGTCGACGCGCTCGCGAGGATCATAGGCGGTGACGCGCCGAGGCCCGAAGGCCTGACCGAGGCGGACGAGCTTGCCGCGCGCGATGACCAAGGTCGGATCGCTGTCCAGCGCCACTTCCGCATCCTGGCCGACGGTCAGTTGCTTCACGAAATAATCTTCGATCTCGACGCGAACGACGCGCTCGAGCGCGGGAGCGAACCAGAAGAGCGGAGTGACGTTGAGCGTCGAGACGCCGTCGCCCGGACGAACGAGGCGCCTGACGACGACGCCGTCGCTCGGCGCGCGAACGGTGCGCACTCCTTTTTCGAATTCCGCCGATCGAACCTGCGCTTCGGCCGTCGCCGCCTCCGACTGGCGCTGCGCGAGTTCCGCCAGTTGCAGCTTCAGATCCCCTTCGGCGTCGTTGAAGCTCTTCTGCGAGACGGCTTTGGCGCTGGCGAGCGGCGCGAGACGATCCCGCTCGCGCCGCGCATTGGCCACACGCGCTTCCTGCGCGGCGACGCTCGCTATGCGCTCGCCCAATTGCGCCTCGGCGATGTCGAGTTGAATGGCGGCGACACGGTCGTCGATGACGGCGAGCGCTTCATTGCGGCGCACGGCCTGGCCCTCCGCGACGAAAATTTCCCGGATGACGCCGTCGCGCTGCGCGGCGAGTTGAACGATGCCGCCGTCGACATCGAGCGTCCCTCGCGCCGCCGGAACCGTCCGAGCGGGGCCGCCGGGAAAGCCGCCTGCCGAGGGCGCCGCGGAATCGCCCTGCGCCAAAGCGATCATCGCGACGAATGCGGCTGCGGCGGCGGTTGCGACGGCGACCCGCCATCTTCGTCGATCGATCATGGCGCGGCTACCGCGCCCAGCGCGCCATGATTTGGTCGCGAGAGCCTTTCATCCGACGAAATGACGCCGTCCTCGATCTGAATCACGCGGTCCGCATAGTCGATCAGTCGTTGGTCATGGCTGACGCACACCACCGTCGCGTGGCGCGCATGAGCGATCTCGTGCAGGAGGCGCGCGACCTTGACGCCGTTGTCCTTGTCGAGAGCGCTGGTCGGTTCGTCGGCGAAGAGCAGTCGAGGCTCCTTGGCGATGGCGCGCGCGATCGCGACGCGTTGCTTTTCTCCGCCGGACAGCTCCAGCGGATAAAGCGCCGCCTTCGCCGCCAGTCCGACGGCCGCGAGCGCCTCGTGAGCCCGGTCTTTCCGGGTTTCGTGGGCGACTTTCGAAAACTGAAGCGGATAGGCCACTTGCTCCAGCGCCGTGAGGGACGCGAACAGGTTGAATCCCTGGAAGATGAATCCGCAATGAGCGAGGCGAAATTTGTCGAGATCGCCGGCGTCGAGATCGCCGAGATTCTTACCGATCGCCCTCACGCGGCCGGCGCTCGGACGCAGCAGACCGCTCGCGATGGCGAGCAGCGTGCTCTTGCCCGATCCCGAAGGTCCGACGATGAGCGTCATTTCGTTCGGATGGATGTCGAGCGTGACCCCATTGAGGACGCGGGTCGTGATCAGGCCGCTGACGAAGGAGCGCTCGATGTCGCGCAGTTCGATGGTCGCGCCAGCGCGAGTGTTCATCGAAGAAGCTCCGCCGGTTCCGACTTGAACAGCGATCCCAGCGCGAGGAAGCCGGACAGAAGGCTGACCGCCAGCATCAAGACGGCCGTGCCCGACACGGCCCACCATGTAATCGCTATTGCGACTTGCGCGAGCGCGGCGATCCAGAAGACGACGCCGGCGACGACGAATGTAATCGCAAGTCCGACGACGCCGATCCAAAACGATTGCTCGAGAACCACCGCCCGCAGCGCCGTCAGCGGTATTCCGAGCGCCCGCAGGGTCGCGTATTCGCGCAGCGACGAAAGAATCGCGCTTCGCAGCGTCTGACTGGTGATGGAAATCCCGACCAGCAGACCGAGCAGCGTCGAGAAGAGAATCCCGGCGCCCGTGCCGGTTTCGAGAAGCCAGTAGGATTGCGACAGCGCCGAAAATTCGCCGGGACTGACCACTCGGATCAACGACTCCGCGCTCGATTGCAATTTGCCGCGTATTTTCTCGACATCGGCGCCGGGCCGGAGACCCACGAGGTAATAGGAAACGCCGTCCATGACTCCCGAGCCCTGATCGACTCTCGCTTCATAGAAGGTCGCGGCGGAAACAAAAGCGATCGCCAATCCAAGATAGCGAAAGCCGGTCGCGACTCCGACGACGTCCATTTTGCGTCCGTTGATCTCGGCGCTCCGCTCCTGCGGGCCTTCGAGGCCGAGCTTTCGCAAATCCGCCTGATCCACGACGACCGTTCCCGGACGACGCAGCGCTTCGCGGAACGCCGGCGGCAAATCCCTGGGAAAGCCGAGACTGGCCGGACTGCAGTCGACTCCGACCAGCAGGAGCGACACCTTGCGGCCGTTCGGCGTTCGCCACTCGCTGATGGAGAGCTGCAAGGGCTCGACGCGGCGAACGGCCGGCTCGCTTCGCAGCTTCATCTCGACGCGCTCCGGCATGTCGCGCGGCAGGTCGAAGGATTGCGTGGTGGCCTCGATCACCCAGAGGTCGGCCGTCGAATGGTCGACGACGGCGGTCACGGTGTGGAGCAGGCCGAACAGCAGCGCAATTTGGACGATGACCAGCAAGCCGGAAAACGCGACCGCGAGCACGCCGGCAAGATAGCGCCGCCAGTCGTAGAGCAATGACTTTCTGGCAAGCGACACCTTCATCTTTGTATCTGTCTCGTGCGACGAGCCATGCGCGTCGTCCTCGAGTTCGGAAAAAAACTGGATTTGCGGGCCATGTCAATTTTGAAATCGGCGAATCGGAAGACCGAGCGGTCGGCGGAGGACATGAACGGTCGTTCGCAAGCGAGGAAAAACAGGAATGCGGCCAGCAGCGAGGATGGCGCGCCGACCGCCAGAAGGAGGACGAACTGCCCGGCGGCCGGCGCCTCGAGAGGCCTGATCCAATATTGCCATATGATGTGGAGAACCGGGGCGTGTATGAGATACAGGCTGTAGGAAAAGGTTCCGACGGCCAGCAGGGACCGCTGCTCCAGCCAGAGGCGGACGTTCTTCGTCTCCGCGCGCGTCGCCGCGAGCAGAAGCGAGGCGGTCGCCAGGGCGACGAGCGTGTCGAGGAAGGCGAAGCGCCGTTCGGCGACATCGAATCCCCAGCTCGCCGCGAGGGCTGCGACCGTCGCGAATTGAAGCGCCGCCGCTCCCAGAAGAACCCGCCCGTCGATGCGCGCGACGAGCCCTTGCGGAAAAATCGTCAGCGCCTTCGCCGCGGCGACGCCGAAGACGAAATAGGCGCAGAGCCCGATGAACTGCGGCGGCACGACGTCGACTTCGAGCAGCTCGAGCATGAAGATGACGCCATAGACCGCCGAGGCCGACACAGCCACTGTGAAAGGCAGTCCCTTCCGCCGAATCATGAGGACGAGGAGCGGAAACAACAGATAGAGCTGCGCCTCGATCGCGATCGACCAGAACACATAGTTGATTCGCGTGCTTTCGAGGACGTCGTTCAGAAACAGCAGATGGACGAGGACCGAGAACGTCGTCGCGGGAAGCGCTATGTCCCATTGCGCGCCGGTCTTGTCGCCGATCCAGAAATGAATCGCCAGCAGCGACAGGGCCATGGCGAAATAGTAGGGAGGCGCGATTCGCTTCGCCCTGCGCCGAAAATAATCGACGACTCCGCCTTTCTGCGCATCGCCGTTCGCGGCGACCGGCAGCATGAGGCAAAAGCCCGAAATGACGATAAACACCACGACGCCGAAATGCCCATAGTAGAGCCACCCCGTCAGCCAGGCGATAAGGCCCTCCGGCCGCCGTCCGTAGCCGTAGGGCGGCGATACGGCGGGCCAGATTTCGTACCAGACGTGACTGAGGAGCACATAGCAGGCGGCCAGCGCTCGTAGGCCGGTGACGAAATCGAGATCGAGGCGCGCTCGATGGTCCTGCGCTGCGGACGTCATGACGCCGTCACCGCGAGTTCATGTGGAGGTTCAACCCCACGACGCCGGCGACGATGAGCAGGATCGATATCAATTGCGGCGGCGACAAAGTCTGATTGAATAGAGCGACCCCGACGAGGGCGATGAGGATTGTGCCGACTCCCGACCATATCGCATAGGCGACGCCGATATCGATCTGCTGAAGCGCATAAGTCAGCGCGCTGAGGCTGACGCCGTAGCAGACCAGCATCCCGAGTGACGGCGCGAGCTTGGTGTAACCGTTCGAAAGCTTCATGAGCGTCGTGCCGCTCACCTCCGACACGATCGCCAGCGATAGAAAGACCCATCCGGGAATGTCCAGCATTGCATTTTCTCCTGCATGCTCCGCCGTCGGCGCCGCGCTCTCGCGGCGAGCGTGATCCACTCGACGCGCCAAATCCGCTCTGCTCGGAGAGAGACGAGGGTGGCGCGGCCCGCGCCGGGGGGGGGGGCTCCGGCGCGGACCAGCGGCGTGTCGATCGGGGTTTTGCCTTTAGGAGGAGGTTTTCTTTCTGCCGATCAGAACGCAATATTCGTGCTTGACCGGAACTTCGCCGCGTCTCGCTATTCTCTGATCCGCCTTTTTGACGAATTCGCTCCACATGGTTTCGAAATGCGTTTGGTCGAGCGCGTCGATGAACCCGGCCGATGCGCCGGATCGAAGCATATATTCAGCGACCTCTTCGCCCGTTTTGCAGGGGACGACGATTTCCCCGTTCCAGGAATCGACACGGGTGAGCATGCCCTTGCTGAATGTCTTGACGAGATATTTTTCGTCCGGCGGAAGCGAGATCGACATGTTTTTTGCGAGCGCTTCCGGATGTTCGAGCAATGCATCTCGAAAGAGATCGGAAACCGCTTGCAGCGAGCATGCGCGGTTTTCGATAATGCCGAAAAAGCCGCCCGGCCGAAGAACGCGTTCGATCTCGTTGCGCAGAAGCGTGTGATTCATGTAGCAGACGCCCCAGCCGCAGACGATCCCGTCCGCCGCGCCCGAAGGCTGGCCTTTCAACCACTCCAATGCGTCGGACTCGATGAACTCGATGTTCGAAAGATGTTTGGCGGCCGCGTTCTCGCGATTGCGCGCGAGCATTTTCGGCGAAAGGTCGACGGCGAACACCTGGCCTTTTTCGCCCACGGCGGCGGCGATCTCATGTGAGAAAAAGCCGGTGCCGCACGCGAGGTCGATGATCGTGTCGCCTGCTTTCAACGGCAGCTTCTCCGTCAGCGTCGAGCCGGCCTTCCCGAGGTAGCGGGAATAATAATCGTCATATGTCGCCGCCGCGGCGTCATAGTCGTTGATCGTCGTCGAGGTGACGTTACGCAGCCGAAAATTCACCGACCGGAGGGAGAGTTTTACAAAATTCAGCAGTATCATCGTCTGCTCCAATCAAAGCGTTGCGTATGGAAAAATGGCCGTTCAGGCGCGCCCGCCCGCCCGGAGACGGTCGTATTCCTCCGCGGTCGTCGCGACGGAATAGGAAATTTGTTCTTCGGAATGATCGGCCGCTATGAAGAAGCGAAGACGAGCGGCATGATTTTCCACGGCCGGATAGATGATCGGATGCACGCTTATGCCTCGCAGCAGCAGCCGCTGCGTCAATTGAACCGCGAGGGCGGAGTCCCCGATGACGACCGGAACGATCGGCGTGCCGCCGGAAGAGCCGGTGTCCAGCCCCTTCGACTTGGCGGACTCGAGAAAAAGCGCTGCGCGCTGTTGCAGCGTCTCGACGAGTCGCGGCTGCTCCTCGAGAAGTTTCAGGGCGGCCAATGCGGCGCCGACATTGGCCGGCGTCATCCCGACCGAGAAGACGAAACCCGGCGATGTGTATTTCAGGAACTCGATGATCTCGCGACTTCCGGCGATATAGCCGCCGCAGCTCGCCAGCGATTTGCTGAGGGTTCCCATCCAGATGTCGACGTCGCGGGGATCGACGCCGAAATGCTCTCCGACGCCGCGTCCGCTCGATCCCAGAACGCCCAGCGAATGAGCCTCGTCCACCATCAAGGCCGCGTCGTATTTTTTCTTCAAGTCGATCAGATGCGGCAGATCGGGAATATCGCCGTCCATGCTGTAGACGCCCTCTATGGCGATGAGGACGCGTTCGAAATGAGGCCGATGCTTCTGCAACAGCTTTTCGAGGTGGGACAGGTCATTGTGGCGAAAACTCAACCGGCGCGCGCCGGACAGCTTGCATCCTTCCACAATGCTGTTGTGAATGAGCGCATCGCACAGAATGAGGTCGTTCTGTCCGAACAAATGGCCGATGGTCGAAACATTCGCCGCGTGGCCGCCGACGTAGAGAACGCTGTCTTCGGCCCCGAGAAAATTCGCCAGAGCGAGCTCGAGCTCGCGATGCAGAGGGATCTCGCCGGAGACGACGCGGCTGGCGGAGACGGACGTTCCATAGCGATCGATCGCCGCCTTGGCTGCGGCCTCCACACGTTTGTTTCCGGACAAACCCAGATAATTATAGCTCGCGAAATTTATGAATTCTCGCCCATCGACCTTCGTGGTGCTGTTGTTGACGCCGTCGTGCGGAACGAAGAACGGATCGGCGATGCCGAGGCGCGCAAAGGCGTTCTTTCTTTCATTGAAGGCGTTGTAGCGTTGATCGAATCTGAAGCCGTATTTTCGCGGCGGCGCTTCGTTCTGCGTCGCGGGACAAATGCTCGATACGAATTTCGCCAATTGATTCATAATGATTTCTCCAGGACGAATTTTTTAAAAAATGCGCTCGGAGAACGCCCCGAGCGGGCGGAGTTCTCGACGATCAGGATTTGCCGTGGAACTGCGCCACGAGCTTGTGTGAAAAGACGACGGGATAGATCATCAGGAAGATATTGACGGCCCACCATCCGAGATCGAATTCGCCGCGCAGAGCCCAAAATGCGATCGCTTGCAGGCCCGAGCAGAATGTCAGCGTCAAGGAGACGAGACAGAGCGGGCGCCATGAATCGGCGCCGCGCCTCCACAAGGCGATGGAGACGAGTCCAGTCAGCGATATCAGCAGGTCGAGGGGATAGAAGGAGTAGTTCCAGTCCGAGACGACGGGGTTTTTATAGTCGCTGAAAAGATATTCGTCCGGCAGCAGCCTGAAAAACACCATCGTCCAATAGAGCATGAACGATATGTCCGTAATCAGCATGAATGCGGGCAAATATCGGACCATATCCGGCGCGCCTTCGCGGCGCGCCGGGGCGGGAGCGGCGTCGCTCCCTTCTCTCGCGAGAGCGTCCGTAGTCGCGTCCGGCATGTCGCAGCTCATCGTCTTCGTCCTGTCGTTCGTTTACGCGAAGGCTTCGGTTGCAGGCGCTGTCTTCGCCGGGGCGACGTCGCTCTCGCCGTTCGTCTCGGAGGCGATGTTCATCCTCGCCAGCAGGTCCTTGGCGAGGCCCGCTATGCTGCCGCCCTTGATGAGTTCGAGCACGGGAAATTCGACGCCGAGCTTCGAATTGATGTTGACCTGAAGTTCGACGGCCATGAGCGAGTCGATGCCCATATCGGTCAGCGGATCGCCGACGTCGATCTGATCGGTGGGCATTCGCATCGTTTCCGCGACCATTTCGGCGACGACTTGGGCGAGCAGCGTCAGTCGTTCGCCGGGCGCGGCGGCGAGGAGTTCGCTGCGCACCTGATTGGCCGCGCCGCCCTGTTGCGTCGCGGCGTCGTCGATCAGTCGAGCGAACACCGGCGATGCGGCGGCTGCCGGATGAAACTGTCGCCAGGTCGACCAATCGACGTCCATGAAGCCGAATTGATCGATATCCCGCTCCAGCGCCCACTTCAGCGCCCGAATCGCGTCGGCGGGCGAGATCGCCTCGATGCCGATTCGGGCGAGATGATCGGCGACCTGCTTGTCCGCGGCGAGCATTCCGACCTCGGCGAGCGCGCCCCAATTAATGCTCGTCGCAGGCAGACCGGCCGCGCGTCGATGATGGGCGAGGCTGTCGAGAAATGCGTTGGCGGCGACATAATTCGCCTGCCCCGGATTGCCGACGAGCGCCGATATCGACGAGAACAGCACGAAGAGGTCGATCGGCAGGTCCTGCGTGTGCTTGTGCAGCAGCCACGCGCCGCGCGCTTTCGGCGTCGTGACGCGTCTGAATCTTTCTTCGTCCAGATTGACGAGAAGCGTGTCGTCGAGCACCGCCGCCGCATGGAAGACGCCCCTCAACGGCGGCATCGTCCTACCGATTTCTTCGAGCAGGGAGATCACATCGGTCTCTTCTCCGATATCGGCGGCGACGACATTGACGACGATTCCCCTCTCTCGCAGCTCACGAACCGTCTCTCGCGCCTCGGGGGTTCGTGCGCCGCTTCGCCCGACGAGCGCCAGATGGCCGGCGCCCTCGCTCGCCAGCCATTGCGCCACCTTCAGCCCGAAGCCGCCGAGGCCGCCCGTGACGAGATAGGTCGCGTCCTCGCGAACGAGCGTGCGCTCCTTTCGAGGCAGGACCGGAACGCTTTCCAGATCGTCATAGGAAATGACGATCTTGCCGATCTGCTTCGATTGCGCCATGTGCCGGAACGCGTCGCCGATCTCGGCGGCCGGAAAGACCTCGATCGGCGTCGGCGTGAAGTCGCCGGCGCGAAATCTCTCCCAGACCTTCTCGAACAGATGACGTATGAGGCCTGGCCGCTCCATCATGATGCGATCGAGGTCGATCGCGGTGAAGCTGAGGTTTTGATTGAACGGCAGCATCGGCATGCGCGCATTTTCGACGATGTCGCGCTTGCCGATTTCAATGAAGCGACCGAGAGGCGCCGTGACGGCGAGGCTTTTGAGGAAGGGCTCGCCGGAGAGGGAGTTGAGAACGACGTCGACGCCGCGGCCTTTCGTCAGCGCGAGGATTTCATCGGCGAAGTCGAGCGTTCGCGAGTTGAAGATATGGTCCACTCCGAGCGAGCGCAGATAGGCCCGCTTCTCGTCGCTGCCGGCGGTGGCGATGATCGTCGCGCCGAGCCATTTGGCGACTTGAATGGCGGCGAGACCGACTCCGCCGGCGGCGGCGTGAATGAGGACAATCTCGCCTTTTTGCAGGCGTCCGATCTCATGCAGCGCGTAATAGGCGGTCATGAAGATCACCGGCAGGCTGGCCGCCTCCTCGAACGTCATGCCGTCGAGCTTCTTCGATCCGAAAATCTGTTCGGCCGACACGACGACATGCGAGTTGAAGCTTCCCCTCACGGAAGCGACGACGGCGTCGCCGACTTTGTAATTGTCGACGCCTTCGCCGACGGCCGTCACGACGCCGGCGGCCTCCATGCCGAGCCCGACGCTGTGATAGGTCGACTCGAGAGCCTTCGCCGGCAGCATTCCGAGCACTTTCAGGACGTCCTTGAAGTTCAGGGCCGAGGCGCGAATCTGCAGCTCGATCTCGCCCTTCTCCGGCGCGCGGCGGGGGGTTTCCCGATAGCGCAGGGTTTCGAACCGTCCGAGAGAGCCGACGGCGATTTCGAAGGCCTCGACCTCCGTCGCCGGAATCTGCTCACTCTCCTTATTGTCGTTGCTTTCCGTCTGGGACCAGGGCGCGAGACGATGGACATAGCGGTCCTCTCCGCGCAGCGCCACGTCCGTCTCTGGATCGCCGCTCGCCAGCTCGCGCGCGAGATGGGGAAGACTGCGCAATCCCATCGTCGCGTCGATGTCGACGAGAGTGCATCGCAAATTCGGATGTTCGCTCAGAGCCGATCGCGCGAGGCCGACGAGATAGGCTTGGCCGAGTCCCGTGACCGGCTCGCCGTCCACCTGCTGCGCCCCGCTCGTCACGACATAGAGGCGCGGCGACGTTTCGCTCTCGGCGCGCTCGGCCAGCGCCTGCGCCAGAGCCACGAGCGCTCCGCCGGCGTAGCCGTCGGAGGGATCGGCATCATTCGGATCGGCGTTTGTTTCCGGCGTATCCAGGCCGAACAAGAAGACGATCGCGTCACGACCATCGGCGGCGTCCAGCGCCTGTTCGAAATATTTCTTGGAAGCCGGGCCGGAGGCGGGTTGAAACGCTTCGACGATGTCGCCGACGCCCTGCGCCCGCAACTCCCTCGTCAGTTCGGCGCCGAAGCCGTTCTCGTCGGAGAAGACGAGCCATTTTTCGGCGATCTCGGCGCTCTGCCGGCGTTGCTGGGCGATCCATGTCATCGCATAGGAGCGACGCTCGATGCGTTCGGCGCGTTCCGTGGCGGAGGATGCGATCGCCTGGCACTTCACGCCGAGCAATTCGGCGACGACGGAGCCGTCGTCCGCATAAATTCTGATGTCGCCTTCTATCGTGTCCGATGTGCGAGCATTTATCCGCCCATGACTCCAGCAGTGCAACGGCGGGCGGGCCCAACAGGCGACGCGGCGAATGGCGACCGGGAGATAGGCGCGGTGAGTGTCGGCGTTGTCCTCGACGCCGCCGATGAGCGATTGCACAGCCGCGTCGACCAGCGCAGGATGCAGAAGATAGGACGCTCTCTCGGGCGCATCGGGCGCAAGCCCGCGCAGCTCCGCGAGCACCTCGCCGGCTCCTCGACGCAATTGCGTCACTCTGCGGAAGGCCGGGCCATATTGCAGACCGTGAGCCGCGAGCGTCTCATAGAGAGCGTCGCCTTCGACGACATCGCCGCATCGCGCTTTGATCTCGTCGAGCGGTTCGGACTTCGCGACATGGGGAGCTACGGGAGAGACGCGGCCGCTCGCATGCAGCGTCCAGGCGAAGGCGTCGTCGTCACGCTGGCTGAAGACGGAGTATTCACGCGATTTTTCGTCGAATGTCACGCGTATGCGCGCGTCCTTCGCGGCCGGCCAGATCAGCGGCCGACGGAACTCCACGTCTTCCAGCACGCCTGCCTCGGCGCCGTCGATCAGCGAATGGAGCGCGAGGCCTTGCTCGAGATAGCCCGCGCCGGGGAACAGCGCGACGCCGTCGATGACGTGGTCGGCGATATAATCCAGCGAAGGACGGTTGGTCGCGCATTCCCATGTCGGCGTGGGGGCCGCGGCTCTGAGGCCGAGCAGGGGGTGTTCGCATGATCCCGCCCGCTCTGTCGCGGAGACGGCGGATTCGTTCCAGTAGGATTCGCGCTGCCAGGGATAGGACGGCAGCTTCACATAGCGCGCGGCCGGAGAGGAGAGGGCGCGCCAATCGATCTCGGCGCCGTGGACATGGAGTTCGCCGACGCCCGTCAGGATCGACGGCAGCTCCGGTTCGCCGCGTCGCAGCGAGGCGGCCGTCGCGCCCGCGACGCCCGTCTGACGGAAGGCTTCCTTGATCGAATTGCCCAACACGGGATGAGGGCCGACTTCGAGGAAGATATTATGACCCGCGGTCAGCAGGGATTCGATCGTCTGGCCGAACAAAACGGGATTTCTGATATTGTCGCACCAATATTCGCCGTCGAAGAGAATGTCGTCGGCTTCTCGTCCGGTCACTGTCGAGTAGAGCGGAAGCGAAGGCCGCGTCGGGCGAATGCCTTCGAGCGCCTTGCGCAAATCCGGTTTCAAGGCGTCCATTTGCGGGCTGTGGTAGGCGACCTCGACCTGCAGGAAGCGATTGAAGACGCCCGCGCGCTCGAGTTGCTCGGCGATGGCGGCCAGGGCGTCGGCGTCGCCGGCCAGGGTGACGGCGGCAGGGCTGTTCACCGCCGCGATCGAAACTCGATCCTCCCGCCCTTCGCAATAGCGAACCGCCTGCTCGGCCGACAGTCCGGTCGCGAGCATGCGGCCCTTTCCGGCGGCGCGCTGCTGCAATCGGCTGCGATGATAGCTGACGGCGACCGCGTCTTCGAGCGACA
Source organism: Methylocystaceae bacterium (assembly GCA_003105285.1). Lineage (GTDB taxonomy): Bacteria > Pseudomonadota > Alphaproteobacteria > Rhizobiales > Beijerinckiaceae > Methylosinus. Next base: position 9,452 of record PQAN01000146.1, on the reverse strand, counting down.
ACATGCCCGAGACATAAGCGGCGCTGACTTCGCCGACGCTGTGGCCGACGACCGCCGCCGGCAAGACGCCACGCGCCAGATAGAAATCGGCCAGAGCGACCTGCAGCACGAAATTCGCGGGCTGCGCGATCTCGGTCGCTTTCATCCGCGAGCTTTCTTCATCGGCCAGCATCTCCTTCAGGATCGACCAGCCCGAGAGAGATTTGAAGATCGCGTCTATGCCTTCGGCGCGTTTGCGGAACGCCGCGTCGCTCTCCAACAGCTCGCGGCCCATGCGCCACCATTGCGGGCCCATTCCGGTAAAGACGAAGACCGGACGCTTCTCCTTTTGCGACAGCGGCTTGCCGGCGACGACGCGCTCGCTGCGGCCATGCTCCGCAAAGGTCTCGAGCGCGGCGGCGAATTGCTGCGCGGAGTCCGCCACGACCGCGAGGCGATGATCGTAATGCGCGCGGCGCACGCTCGCCGAATAGCAGATATCGCTCAGAGCCTGCGCGTCCGCGTCCGCCAGGAATTGGGCATAGGCGCGCGCCAGCGCCGACAGGGCCGCGGGGCTGCGCGCCGACAAAGGAAGAATGCGCCACTCTTCGCCGTTCTCCTGGCGTCGGGCAGTGACGCCGCGCGCCGGCGGCGCTTCCAAAATCGCATGCGCATTTGTTCCGCCATAGCCGAAGGAGTTCACTCCCACGTAGACTTTGCCGGCGCCGTCGGGAATTTTCTCGAGCGCGCGGGGCAGGCGGATTCCGAGTGTCTCGAAGGGAATTTTCGGATTGGGATTGCCGAGATTGGCCTGCGGCGGAATCGCGCCCTCGCGCAGGCAGAGAGACGCTTTGATGACGCCGGCGATGCCGGCCGCCGCCTCGAGATGGCCGATGGCGGCCTTGGCCGAGCCGACGACGCAAAAGGTCTGCGCGTTTCGGCCGGAACCGAACGTGCGCCCCAGCACCGAGGCCTCGATCGGATCGCCGACCGGCGTGCCGGTGCCATGCGCCTCGACATAGCGAACCTCGTTCAGCGGCACGTTGTAACGCGCATAGATCTCGCGAATGAGCGCTTCCTGCGCCTCGGGATTGGGCACGGTGATGCCGTCGGTGCGGCCGTCCTGATTGACGCCGGTGCCGCGTATCAGCGCATAGATCGGCTCGTCGGCGCGCAATGCGGCCGACAGCGGCTTCAGTATGACGACGCCGGCCCCCTCGCCGCGCGCATAGCCATTGGCGCGCTCGTCGAAGCTCTTGCAATAGCCGTCGGGCGACAGGAAGTGTCCCTTGCTCATGACGATCGGATATTCCGGCCGCAGCATCACATTGACGCCGCCGGCGAGCGCCGCCGAACATTCGCCTCTCCAGATCGCCTGACAGGCGAGATGAACGGCGACGAGCGAAGAGGAGCAGGCCGTATCGGTGGACAGGCTCGGACCGCGCAGATCGAAACTATAGGAGAGGCGGTTGGCGAGCATCGTCATCGACGCGCCGGTCGCCGAGTGCGAACCGATATTTTCGCGATTGAGCGGGCTCATCTGCAGCAGCAGACTGTCGAGCGTGAAGCCGCCGATGAACACGCCGGTGTCGCTGCCTGCGAGGCCGGTGATCGGAATGCCGGCGTCCTCCATCGCCTCGACGGCGACTTCGAGCAGCAGGCGCTGCTGCGGATCGATGTTATTGGCTTCACGCGGCGAAATGCCGAAATAGCCGGCGTCGAAGCGATCCACCGGCTCTTCGAGAAAGCCGCCCTTGCGCACATACATTTTCCCGGGCGCGTTCATGTCCTCGCTGTAGAAACGGTCGATGTCCCAGCGCTCCGGCGGCACCTCGCGGATGCCGTCGGCGCCCGCCGCCAGGAGCTTCCAAAACGCTTGCGGACTGTTCGCTCCGCCGGGGAAGCGGCATCCGACGCCCACGATCGCGATGGGCTCCAGCGCCGTCTTTGCTTCCGTGATATCGGAATAATCGGACGTCGATTTCGTGATCGTCTCAGTCACGGACAATACTCCTCGTGCGAAATTAGGTCGTTCCCTCGCGGGACATAGAAAATCTTGCAATAATGCGGCGAGCGTTGCGCATTCGCGACGGCGCCGTCCTTCGGCGCTCTATCGGCCCTTCGTCCAGATCTCGTCCTTGCACAGCACCGCGAGGACGCAGCCCTTCAGCTCGATATGCGAGTCGTCGATCTTTCGCAGCGCGCCGCGATAGGTCTTGCCGTCGAGCGGGTTGTAGAGCGATCCGCTCCAGACGCCTTCGCCGCTGGATTTCAAATCCGTAATGAGCGAAACGCCGAGCAGAGGACGGCCACGCAATTCCGCGGCTTCGTTCTGGGCGTCCAGCCACGGCCGACCCGTCGAAGGATCGGTCGGCTCGCGCAGCCAGACGATGCGTCCGCATTTGGCGGCGCCGCAGGCCTCGATGCGAACCTTCGTGGAGCCGTCAGCGGTCAGCCAAACGCCTCCCAACGCTTCCTCCGTCGTCGCGAAAGCGGCCGGGAGCGCCGCGCCGCATAGACCGCCCGATCTTTTGACGGCGCTCGAAACGTTTTTCGACATCTCATGCGAATATTCGTTTCCGCACATCATCCCGGCGCTCGGAAAATGGCCGGCGATTTGCGCCGGCGCGGAGCGGACCGCCAGACCTACCCCTGGGACAATGACGGCGACGGCAATCATGGTCTTATAGAATACGCTGCTACGCATATTCTGGACTCCCTTCAGCCAGAACAAAAATGTTGTAAACGATGGCTGCAACAGCCGTGCAAAATTAATATTACGTTTCAGTTATTCTGATTGTACGTATTTATACTCGAAGCGAAACGCTATGATTCTAATTTAGAATCATGATGTTTGACATTTTTGGTCGGGCCCTTCTTTTTCGAGCGGCTATTTCGGCTTTTGGCGGTCGACAGTGCTGTATCTTATCGCTCACATGAGCGTATAAATTACTTTTTTGTGACTTTTCTCTGGCGCGTCGAATCTGTCCGAGCACGAACGAATGCTCGCGCCATTGAAATTCCGCGAAGCAGAATCGGCCGGCCGACAACCGGAAGACGGGCTATTTGGTCCGTCCGACGCATGGATGAAAATTGAAAGCGCGTCTCATGAAATACATTCGCGCGAATTCTCCTGGTTCAGAAAATCCGAAAAATATTATTCGTCATCTCCCATTCTGCAGTATCATGGAAACCCTCTCTGAACTGAAAACCTATCTGAAAACGCCGTTTATTTAGCACTTTCGCTTGCGTCGTCAAGGCGCTCGATCGAAGGTCGCATCGTTTTCTTCTTAAGTGTAAGCGCCTGCGAAGAGATTTTATTTCGATCGTCCTGACGTCGGGGCCGAATCATTGCGATGGGTTCGGGAGGCGAATTCGCAATAAGGAGGACTCTCCTCGTCCCTCGTCGATCCGCCGAAACGTTGGAGCGATCATCGACCGTGAGGGCGTCTCGCCCGTCGGCAACAGCGCCGACAGGAAGATCGGGCGAAGATGTCCTCCCCGCGAGAGGACGACGCCTGCGCCCCGCGACAACCCGTCTTGCAACCCTGACCGAAGGCGCGTATCATTTTCAAAATGAATGGCCGTGTGGCCATCCGACCGAGGATTTTGGATTTGGCGGCCAGAGCCCCCATCACGAATGTCGCGACGCGCTCCTCGGCGCATGAGGTCGCGCGTCTTTTTTCCGGCCTGCTGCTTCTTAGTCGCCCCTGAGCGCCCGTAGGGCTCATAGCCCAGGCATTCAGGGGAGTTCCGACCTAGATTAAGAGATAAGAAGAGCCCGCGCGACACGCCGGGTGAAGCAGCTCAGGACCAAGGACCATGACCATTCCCGCGAAAGAAGAATTCGCCGCTCCTTCGGATACGAACCGCGTCGTCATATTCGACACCACCTTGCGCGACGGCGAGCAGTCGCCCGGCGCCTCCATGACCTTCGAGGAGAAGCTCGAGGTCGCCGATCTGCTGGACGCCCTGGGCGTCGACGTCATCGAGGCGGGCTTTCCCATCGCCAGCCAGGGCGATTTCGACTCGGTGCAAGAAATCGCCAAGCGCGTGAAGAATGCGACGATCGCCGGCCTGGCCCGCGCCGGGGCCAAGGATATCGACCGCTGCGCCGAGGCCCTGCGGCACGCGCGCAACGCCCGCATCCACACCTTCATCTCCACCTCGCCCGTGCATATGAAATACAAGCTCCAGATGGAGCCGGAAAAAGTGCTGGAGCTGATCGCATCCTCCGTCACAAGGGCGCGCAACCATGTCGCCGACGTCGAATGGTCGGCCGAGGACGGCACGCGCACCGAGCATGATTTCCTGTGCCGCTGCGTCGAGACGGCGATTCACGCCGGCGCGACGACGATCAATATTCCCGACACCGTCGGCTACGCCACGCCGCAGGAATATGAGGCGCTGTTCCGCATGGTGCGCGAACGCGTCCCCAACTCCGACAAGGCGATCTTCTCGGTCCATTGCCACGACGATCTGGGGCTCGCGGTCGCGAATTCGCTGGCCGGCGTGCGCGGCGGCGCGCGGCAGATCGAATGCACGATCAACGGCATCGGCGAGCGCGCCGGCAACGCCGCGCTGGAAGAGGTGGTGATGTCGATGCGCACGCGCTCCGACGCGCTGCCCTATCACACCAATATCGACGCCAAGCTGCTGACGCGGGCGTCGAAGCTCGTCTCGGCCGTGACCTCCTTTCCGGTGCAATACAATAAGGCCATCGTCGGCCGGAACGCTTTCGCCCATGAGAGCGGCATCCACCAGGACGGAATGCTCAAGAACGCCCACACTTACGAGATCATGACGCCGGAGAGCGTCGGCGTCTCCAAGACGTCGCTCGTCATGGGCAAGCATTCGGGCCGCCACGCCTTCAAGGAGAAGCTGAAGGAGCTGGGCTACGACCTCGGCGAGAATGCGCTGGAGGACGCCTTCAAGCGCTTCAAGGATTTGGCCGACCGCAAGAAGCTCGTCTATGACGAAGACCTGATCGCGCTGGTCGACGACGAGATCGTCACCGCCAACGACCATATCAAGGTCGCGGCCCTGACCGTCATCGCCGGCACCAATGGGCCGCAGACCGCCGCCCTGACGCTCGACATCGACGGCGAGAAGAAGACCCATCAGGCGACCGGCAACGGACCGGTGGACGCGATCTTCAACGCCATCAAGGCGCTGGCCCCGCATGAGGCGGCTCTCGAACTGTTCCAGGTCCATGCCGTGACGGAAGGCACGGACGCGCAGGCCGAGGTCTCCGTGCGGCTCTCCGAGGACGGCAAGTCCGTGACTGGTCGCGGCGCCGATCCCGATACGCTCGTCGCCTCGGCGCGCGCCTATGTCGCGGCGTTGAACAAGCTGATGGTCAAGCGCAACAAGACGAAGCCCGAGGCGATGAAGGCCGGTTGAGTGGGGCCTTGTGGGAAAAACGGAAAAAGGGCGCGGCGACGCGCCCTTTTTGTTTATCTTTACTCTCCGGCTGGAAATTCTCTAATAAGGGCGACCCGCCGCCGGCGCCGAAGCGAAACGGCCGTCATTGCGAGGAGCGAAAGCGACGAAGCAATCCAGAATCCGCCCGACGGCTTGTGGATTGCTTCGCTTTGCTCGCAATGACGGAAGCGGCGTGCGTTGCCGGCGATCATGGTTTTCCGCGCTGGGGAAGGAACCTAAAGACATGACCTCGCTCGATAGTTTCAAAGCCCTCAAAAAACTGACCATCGGCGCCAAGACCTATCATTACTACTCGCTCGAGGCGGCCGAGAAGAACGGGCTCGAGGGCGTGTCGCGCCTGCCCTATTCGCTGAAAGTCCTGCTCGAGAATCTGCTGCGCAACGAAGACGGGCGCACGGTGACGAAGGAGCATATCGAGGGCTTCTCCAAATGGCTGACCGAGAAGGGCAAGACAGAGCGTGAGATCGCCTTCCGCCCGGCGCGCGTGCTGATGCAGGATTTCACCGGCGTTCCCGCCGTCGTCGATCTCGCGGCGATGCGCGACGCTTTCGTCGCGCTCGGCGGCGATCCGCAGAAGATCAATCCGCTCGTGCCGGTCGATCTCGTCATCGACCATTCGGTCATCGTCGACTCCTTCGGCAACAACAAAGCCTTCAAGGCCAATGTCGATCTCGAATATCAGCGCAATGGCGAGCGCTACCGCTTCCTGAAATGGGGCCAGTCCTCTTTCGATAATTTCCGCGTCGTGCCGCCCGGCACCGGCATCTGCCACCAGGTCAATCTCGAATATCTCGCCCAGACGGTCTGGACGAAGAAGGAGAAAGTGAAGCCTGCGCGCGGCGGCCGGGCGACGACGGTCGAATACGCCTTCCCCGACACGCTCGTCGGCACCGATTCGCACACCACCATGGTCAACGGCCTCGGCGTGCTCGGCTGGGGCGTCGGCGGCATCGAGGCCGAGGCCGCCATGCTCGGCCAGCCGCTCTCCATGCTCATTCCGGAGGTCATCGGCTTCAAGCTGACGGGCGCGCCGAAGGAGGGCGTCACCGCCACCGACGTCGTGCTGACCGTCACGCAATTGCTGCGCAAAAAGGGCGTCGTCGGCAAATTCGTCGAATTTTACGGCGAGGGGCTCGACCATTTGAGCCTCGCCGATCGCGCGACGATCGCCAATATGGCGCCGGAATATGGCGCGACCTGCGGCTTCTTCCCCGTGGACGAGGAAACGCTCGACTATCTGAAGACCTCGGGTCGCGCCTCGCCGCGCATCGCGCTCATCGAGAAATACGCCAAGGCGCAAGGGCTGCTGCGCAGCCGCAAGGCGGAAGACCCCGAATTCACCGATACGATCGCGCTCGATCTTGCGACCGTCGTCCCCTCGCTCGCCGGACCGAAACGACCGGAAGGGCGCGTGGCGCTGGAGGAGATCGGCGCGGCCTTCGCGACGGCGCTCACGAGCGAATATAAGAAGCAGGGCGATCCGTCTCAGCGCTTTCCCGTCGCCGAGACGAATTACGATCTCGGCCATGGCGACGTGGTCATCGCCGCGATCACCTCCTGCACCAATACGTCGAATCCGAGCGTTCTGATCGGCGCCGGCCTGCTCGCCCGCAACGCCGCCGAGCGCGGGTTGAAGGTGAAGCCCTGGGTGAAGACCTCGCTCGCGCCCGGCAGCCGCGTCGTCGCCGAATATCTGGAGAAGGCGGGCCTGCAGAAGGATCTCGACAAGCTCGGCTTCAATCTCGTCGGCTTCGGCTGCACGACCTGCATCGGCAATTCCGGTCCGCTGCCCGCGCCGGTCTCCAAGGCGATCAACGACAACGACATCGTCGCCGCCTCGGTGCTCTCGGGCAATCGCAATTTCGAAGGCCGCGTGAACCCCGACGTGCAGGCGAATTATCTCGCCTCGCCGCCGCTCGTCGTCGCCTTCGCGCTCGCCGGCTCGGTGACGAAGGATCTGACGACCGAGCCGCTCGGCCACGACAAGCACGGCGAGCCGGTCTATCTGCGCGACATCTGGCCGACGAGCGCGGAAATCGAGAGCTTCATCCGCAAGAATGTCACGCGCTCGCTGTTCCGCACGACCTATGCGGATGTGTTCGAGGGCGACGCGCATTGGCGCAAGGTGAACGCGCCTTCGGGCGAGACCTACGGCTGGACGCCGGGCTCCACCTATGTGCGCAACCCGCCTTATTTCGAGGGGCTGACGAGAGAGCCGAAGCCTGTCGAGGATATCGTGGGCGCGCGCATATTGGCGCTGTTCGGCGACAAGATCACCACGGACCATATTTCGCCGGCGGGCTCGATCAAGGCGGCTTCGCCGGCCGGCCGCTGGCTGCAGGAGCGTCAGGTCGCGCCCGCCGACTTCAATCAATACGGCACGCGGCGCGGCAATCACGAGGTGATGATGCGCGGCACTTTCGCCAATATCCGCATCAAGAACCATATCTTGCGCGACGAAGCCGGCAATGTGCCGGAAGGCGGGAACACCAAGCATTTTCCCGACGGGGAGACGCTGTCGATTTTCGACGCGGCGGTCAAATACGCGCAAGAGGGCGCGCCGCTCGTCGTCTTCGCCGGCGCGGAATATGGTAATGGCTCGTCGCGCGACTGGGCGGCCAAGGGAACGGCGTTGCTCGGCGTGCGGGCGGTCGTCGCGCAGAGCTTCGAGCGCATCCATCGCTCCAATCTCGTCGGCATGGGCATATTGCCGCTCATCTTCGAGCCCGGAACGAGCTGGGCCTCGCTCGGCCTCACCGGCGCCGAGCGCGTGACGATCCACGGCCTGCAGGAGACGCTCACGCCGCGCCAAACTCTCGAAGCCAAGATCGCCTATCCCGACGGTTCGACGAAGACCGTCCCGCTGCTGGCGCGCATCGATACGCTCGACGAGCTCGAATATTTCAGGAACGGCGGCATCCTGCCCTATGTGCTGAGGCAGTTGGCGGGGTGACGCGCTCGGCGCGCGCGCAGCCAATCCTCGCCCTCATGCCGAGGAGGCGGCGAAGCCGCCGTCTCGAAGCACGAGGGCGAGATCCAGAAGGCGGCGCATGTTTCCTCGCCCTTTTAAGACGCGGCCTTCGGCCGCTCCTCAGGACGAGGAAACTTTCACCCAGACGCTCGGTTCGACCCGTCTAAAAATTGCAACGTTAGAGTGACACTAAAGGATCAGGTCGGCGGCCAACGCAAATTGGACTGGGCGAGGTCATGGACACTGCCCGAGCGGTCATCACGACGGACGGACTGCAAGCGCTGCTGGACGCATTGAGACGGCGCGGCTATCGCGTCGTCGGCCCGACGCTGCGCGACGAAGCCGTCGTCTATGACGACGTCGCGACGCTCGCCGATCTGCCGCGCGGCTGGACGGACGAGCAGGACGGCGGCCATTATCGGCTCGTCCGCCGCGACGACGACGCGCTGTTCGGCTATGGGGTCGGTCCGCATTCCTGGAAGAAGTTCCTGCATCCGCCGACGCTGCGGCTGTGGCGCGCGCGACGCGACGGCGACGACATGCGCGTCGAGACCGAGGCCGATCCGGACGAGCGCTTCGCCTTCGTCGGCGTGCGCTCCTGCGAGCTGCATGCGATCGCGATCCAGGACAGGGTGTTTCTCGGCGGGCCGCATGTCGATCCGCATTACCGCGCGCGGCGCGAGGGCGCGTTCATCGTCGCGCTGAATTGCGGCGTCGCGGGCGGCACTTGCTTTTGCGTTTCGATGAACACGGGCCCGAGGGCGACCGCTGGCTTCGATCTCGCGCTCACCGAGCTTCTCTCGGACGACGCGCATCTCTTCCTCGTCGAGACGGGAACGGAGACGGGGCAGGCCATCCTCGCCGAGCTGCCGCATCGCGCGGCGAGCGAAGACGAGACCGGCGCGGCGGAAGCCGTCGTCGCGCGCACGGCGGCGAACATGGGCCGCGAGATGCGCTCGGACGATGTGCATGAGCTCCTGTTGCGCAACCTCGAACATCCGCGCTGGGACGACGTCGCGCAGCGCTGTCTCACTTGCACCAATTGCACCATGGTCTG
>PQAN01000145.1 GCA_003105285.1 Methylocystaceae bacterium | reverse complement strand
TGGCGCGCCACGGTCGATCTCGCGCTGCTCGCCATGGCCGGCGGCTTGATGATCGTGCCCTCCTTCGCCGCGATCCAGGCCTTCGCGCCGACTTTCGAGCGCGCCCGCATCATCGCCGCCGTCAATGTGCTCAACGCCGCCTTCATGGCGTCCGGCACGCTCGCCGTGGCGATGCTGCAGAGCGCCGGCGTCGCCGTACCGACGCTGTTTCTTTGCGTCGGCGTCTTCATGTTCGCGGCGGCGATCTGGATTTTCAAGGCGGTGGTGGTGTCCCCCTTTCGCGACGTCCTGTCGATAATCTTTCGCGCCTTCTATCGGCTCGAGGCGAAGGGGCTCGCCAATTTCGAAAAGGCCGGCAAAAATCCGATCATCGCGCTCAATCACGTGAGCTTTCTGGATGCGGCCGTCGCTCTGTCGGTCCTGCCGATCGATCCCGTCTTCGCCATCGATCACACGATCGCGAAAAAATGGTGGGTGAAGCCGTTCCTGAAGCTCGTTCGCGCCATCCCGCTCGATCCGGCGCGCCCGCTCGGCACGCGCACGCTCGTCAATGCGGTGAAGGGGGGCGACCCGCTGGTCATCTTCCCCGAAGGCCGGCTCACCGTCACCGGCAGCCTGATGAAGGTCTATGACGGCGCGGGTCTGATCGCCGAAAAATCCGGCGCATGGGTCGTGCCCGTGCGCATCGAGGGGCCGGAGGCGACGATCTTCTCGCGGCTGAGCCGCGAGCAGGTCCGCAGGCATTGGTTCCCGAAATTCACGCTCACGATATTGGAGCCGGTGCGGCTCGAGGTCGACGAGGCGCTGAGGGGCAAGGCGCGCCGTATCGCGGCGGGGGCGGCGCTCTATGAGACGATGTCCGACCTCGTCTTCCGCACGACGGCGATCGACCGCACGCTGCATCAGGCGCTCGTCGACGCCGCGCGCGCGCATGGCTTCGGCCGCACGGCGCTCGAGGACCCCATCTCGGGCGCGCTCAGCTATCGCAAGCTGCTGATCGGCGCGCATATCGTCGGCCGCAAGCTGCAGCCCGTCTCGGAGCTCGGCGACGCCATCGGCGTCATGCTGCCGAACGCCAATGCGGCGGGCGTCGCGGTGTTCGCCGTCATGAACGCCGGGCGCGTCGCGGCGATGGTGAATTTTACCGCCGGCGCCGCCAATATTCGCTCAGGGCTCGCCAGCGCCAAGGCGAAGACGGTCCTCACCTCGCGCGCCTTTGTCGAGAAAGGCGGGTTGGAGACGCTCGTCGCCGCGCTCGAAAACGACGTTCGCGTCGTCTATCTCGAGGACCTGCGCGCAACCGTGTCCTTCACGGACAAATTGCGGGCGTTCGTCGGCCATCGCCGCGCGCTCGCCCTGCGCCGGCCGGACGATCCGGCCGCCATTCTCTTCACCTCGGGCTCGGAAGGCGCGCCCAAGGGCGTCGTGCTCTCGCACAAGAACATGCTCGCCAACAGCGCCCAGGCGGCGGCGCGCATCGACTTCGGCCGCACCGACAAGTTGTTCAACGTGCTGCCGATCTTTCATTGTTTCGGATTGAACGCCGGCTTCGTCCTGCCGCTCGTCTCCGGCGTGCCGATCTATCTCTATCCCTCGCCTCTGCACTACAAGCTCGTGCCGGAGTTGGTCTATGGCTCGAACGCCACGGTGCTGCTCGGCACGGACACGTTCCTCGCCGGCTATGCGCGCGTCGCCCACGCCTATGATTTCCGATCCATCCGTTACGTCGTCGCCGGCGCCGAGCCGGTGAAGGAGGCGACGCGCAAGGTCTGGGCGGAAAAGTTCGGCATCCGCATCCTCGAGGGCTATGGCGTGACGGAGACGGCGCCGGTGCTCGCGCTCAACACGCCGATGTTCAACAAATTCGGCACGGTCGGGCGTCTCATTCCCGGCATGGAGCATCGCCTCGACAAGGTCGCGGGCGTCGAGGACGGCGGCCGCCTGTTCGTGCGCGGCCCCAATGTGATGCTCGGCTATCTGAAGGCCGACAATCCGGGCGTGCTGGAGCCGCCGAACGACGGCTGGCACGACACCGGCGACATCGTCTCGGTCGACGAGCAGGGCTTCATCACGATCAAGGGACGCGCGAAGCGCTTCGCCAAGATCGGCGGCGAGATGATTTCGCTCGCCGCCGTCGAGGCGCTGGCGAGCGAGCTCTGGCCCAAGGCGCTGTCGGCGGCGGCGCGCGAGATCGACCCGCGCAAGGGCGAGCGCATCGTTCTGGTCACGCAGCAGAAGGATGCGACGCGCGCCGATTTTCAAGCTTTCGCCAAATCGAAGGGCGCGTCCGACCTCATGATCCCGGCGGAAGTGATGATCGTCGAGACGCTGCCGCTGCTCGGCTCCGGCAAGCTCGATTTCCCGGCGGTCGCGGCGATGGTGCGCGATCGCGGCAGATATATCCTGCCCACTCCGCGCGTGCCGAACGGCGTTCTCGGACGCATCGACGGAAGCGCCGCGCGGACGGCATGACGAGGCGACCGTCGGATCGCCTCGGGGGCCGCGTCTCGCTCATGTCATTCCCGGCGACGCGAAGCGGCGACCGGGAATGACGGCCCGCGCATCGATCGACGGGAAGCCGTACGGCCGATGTCTGCGCCCTTATTTATCCGCGCCCGTACAAAACGAGGGGCTCGGCGATCCGCCATGAAAGCAGCAGAGAGTTCCTGCGCATCTTCCGGAACTTTCAGCGCTTCCACGTGGAATCGGCGCGAGCCCCTCTCCCATCCATCTCTCCTTCGACGCAAACCGAGTGAGCTTTTTCGATTTGCGCCGTCTCGAGAGATCGAAGACGGCCAGCCTCGATCTCTCGGGAGCGATGGTTTCCTTATAAATTTTTATTTCGCCGATTTGATGCCGACATTCGGCGCCTCGGAGACGAGCGCGACCTTGCTGTAGCCGGCCGAATTGATGATGCCCATCGCCTCGATCACCGCGCCATAGGGCACGTTGCGATCGCCGCGCACATGGATGCGGCGGTCCTTGTTGTTCTCGGAATCCTCGCTGAGCGCGGCGAGGAGCTGGCTCGTCGGCACTTCGCGCTTGTCGACGAAGAAAACTCCGGCCGCGTCGACCGAGACGACGATCGGCGGCTTCTGGTCGTTGAGCTGCTTGGTCTGCACCTTCGGCAGATCGACGGGAACGCCGGAGGCCATCAAGGGCGCCGCCACCATGAAGACGATGAGCAGAACCAGCATGACGTCGACGAGCGGCGTCACATTGATGTCGGCGATCGGCTGAGCGTCGAATTCGGAATCGTGCTTACGCAACGCGAAGGCCATTGCGCTCTCCCTTCTTGGACAGTTGACGAGACAGCTCCACCTCGAACACGCCGATGAAGGCGGTGAGACGCTTGCCGTAGCGGCCGATGTCGCCGCTGATGCGGTTGTAGAAGATCACCGCCGGAATGGCGGCGACGAGGCCGAGCGCGGTCGCGAACAGGGCCTCGGCGATGCCGGGCGCGACGACCGCGAGGCTGGTGTTGTTCGAGGCGGCGATGCCCTGGAACGAATTCATGATGCCCCACACCGTGCCGAACAGGCCGACGAAAGGCGCGACGGCGCCGATCGTCGCGAGGCTCGGCAAGCGATCCTGCAGATGATCCAGCGCGCTCGTGCTGGCGAGCTGCGCCACGCGATGAACGCGCTCCTGCAGAGCGTCGCGCTGCCCTTCGGAGAAGACGTAATCGGCGGAACGCGCGTGCTCGTCGACCGCCGCCTTGTAGACCTGCACGAAGGGGTCCTGCGGCGTCGCGCTGGCGAAGCTCTCGGCGAGGCTCGTGACCGGCAGGCCGCCCTGCACGCTGTCGATCAGCTTCGTCGCGCGCTTATGCAGCAGATGGAGGCGGACGAGCTTCTCCGCCGTGACCGCCCAACTCCAGGCGGAGGCGAGGATCAGAAGGACGATGACGGTCTTGACGATCGAATCCGCCTGCAGAAACAGCTCCACCGGCGACAGCGCATGCGCGACGGCCGCTGAGGACGTATTGACGACTGCATCACTCATTTCATTGGTCTCTCTCTTGTGCTTCGTTCGAAGTCGAAACGTCAGGGGCTGAAGGTCAGCGAGCCGGACAAGGACACCGGCTTGCCGGGCGGCGAGATCGCGCCGATGCGTCCGCCGAGGCGTGAGGCGACGGCGTCGAAGGCGGCATTTCCCGACGGGACGATGGAGAAGGAGGTGAGGGCGCCGGAGGCGCTGAAACTCACGCGATAGCCCACCCGCGCGCTGCGCGGCGATTGCGACTCGGGATAGGCGTTGGCGGCGGCGCGTTGCAGGCGGGCGTGGATCTGGCTGGCGATGGCCGACATATTCGCGCTGGGCGCGGAGGGCGCCGCCGTCGTCGCCGGAACGGGGGCCGCATGGCGAGGCGCGGCGTCGCTCCGCGCGACAGGCTTGCGCTCGACTTTTTTCTCGACCTTCGGTTTCGGCTCCGGCTTTGGAACCGGCTTCGGCGGCTCCACCGGCGCCACGGGCTCGATCGCCTCCGGCGGCGGCGGGATCTCGTCGGCCTGTTCCGGCGTCGCTTCGGGCGGCGGCGGCGGCTCTTCGACCGGCGCCGGCGCGAGAACCAGTTCGAGCGGCTCCTCCACGACGGCCTCGGGCGCAGGGCGGCTCAAGAGCACGACGCCCGAGAGCGCGAGCGCATAGAGAAGCGCTGCGGCGATCTGCACCGGATAATTGGGGCGAGGCGCATTCGGCTCGAGGAGCGTCTGAGCGCCGAAAATATCGACGGTCAATGCAGTTTCGTCGGGCTCTGAAATCGCGGCGGCGGAAGCGGCGGCTGTGACCATGGAAGGGCCTCTCGATCAAAAATATTCTCTATCGAATTAACATCATAATATCGATGGATTCAATAGGAATATTGGATATCGGCGGGACTCGGCGGATTTGGGATGCGCGCATCGCCGACGGCGCCGGAACGCGAACGACCGTCTTTCCCTTTGTCCATTTGCGAGAAGATCCTTGCCTTTTCGCGAAAAAATATCCTCGCGCGCGCCCGGCGAACGGCGGCGGGAGCGGGCGCTCACGTCGTCTTGATCATAAACATACACGCATAGTAGAGTTATTGCGTAGGCCGCGCATCGCCGGCAGGGGAGTTTCGAATAAATGGTCGAATATCGAAAATTGGGCCGCACGGATTTGTCCGTGTCGTCGATCACGCTCGGAACCATGACATGGGGCCAGCAGAACACCGAGGCGGAAGGGCATGCGCAGCTCGATTATGCGATCGGCCGCGGAATCAATTTCATCGACACGGCGGAGATGTATTCCATTCCGCCGCGCGCGGAGACGCAAGGCTCGACGGAGCGCATCATCGGCTCGTGGCTCGAGGCGCGCGGCAATCGCGACAAGGTGATCCTCGCCACCAAAGTGTCGGGCCGCAGCGACAATGACTATATTCGCCCGAACGGAGAACGGCCGCGGCTCGATCGCAAGAACATCAATTACGCGATCGAGGAATCGCTGAAACGTCTGCGGACCGACTATGTCGATCTCTATCAGTTGCATTGGCCCGATCGCCCCGTGTCCTTGTTCGGCGCCGGCGGAACGGTGTTTCGCCATCGCCCGCCGGACTCGGCGTCCGAGGCGCCGATCGAGGAGACGCTCGAGGCGTTGAACGATCTGGTGAAGGCCGGCAAGGCGCGCCATATCGGCCTCTCCAACGAGACCGCCTGGGGCGTGTCGCGTTTTCTGCGCGCCTCCGAACTCGGCCATGGTCCGCGCGTCGTCTCGATCCAGAACGCCTATAATCTTCTCAATCGCACGTTCGAGATCGGGCTCGCCGAATTCGCTGTGCGCGAACAGGTCGGGCTGCTCGCCTATTCGCCGCTGGCGCAGGGCTATCTGACCGGCAAATATCAAAACGGCGCGCGTCCGCCCGGCGCCCGCACGACTCTGTTCGAGCGCGGGCAGCGTTACGAAAAGCCGGGCGTGTCGCAGGCGATCGACGAATATCTGGCGCTCGCCCACGAGGCCGGGATCGATCCGACCAAGCTGGCGCTGGCTTTCGTGACGTCGCGGCCGTTCGTCACCTCGAATATCATCGGCGCGACGACGCTCGAGCAATTGAAGACCGATCTCGATTCGCTCGACGTGACGATCTCGCCGGAACTCGAGGAGCGCATCGACGCCATTCACCAGGTCCACAGCAATCCGGCGCCTTGATCATCGGCGATCGGCCGATTCACGAACGAGCCCGAGGCGACATGGCCGTCTCGGGCTCGCCGTTCGCGGATCGAATCGAACGGAAGCCGCATCACTTCGCGGGTAGAATCGCGACGATGGCCGGCTTGCCCAGAGAGAAGTGGTAGTTGAGGCCGCCGCGCACGATGTGCCCGGCGTTGCCGACATTCAGGTCGACCGCGCCGAAATTGGTCGAATAGGATACGCCCGAGTCGGCGAGCCAGGCGTAGAGATATTCGGCCTTGACGGACAATTGGTCGGACCAGGCGTATTCGACGCCGGCGCCGGCCGTCCAACCCGCCCGCACCGTCGTTCCCGTGTCGAGCCGGCCGAAAGCGCTTGGAAAGAACGAATTGAAAGCGGTCGGCGCGAAGTCCGTGCCGAAAGCGAAGCCCGCAGTCGCATAGGCGAGCCAGCGCGGCGTGAAGGCGTAGCCGAGACGCGCTCGCGCCGTGCCGAGGACGCCGCCGCTCGCAGGGCTCGGATAGGTCCAGTTCACACGCTCGGCCTGAATCTGCGCGCGATAGCCGAAATCGGCCTCGAGGCCCAGCACGATCACCGGCGACCATTGCCAATTATAGCCGATTACGCCGCCGCCGACGAAGGCGGCGCCGCGCAGCGGCGTCTGCTGCGTGAACGTGAATGTTCCGTCGCCGAGCAGCGCGCCGGCGTAGCCGCCGACATAAAAGCCCTGCCAGCTGAAAGGCGGCGGCGGAGGCGGAAGAATCGGCGGCCCCTTCCTGCTCGATAGATCCGCCGCGCCGGCCGCGCCGGCGGCGAGAACCGCCGCTGCCGCCAGGACCGAGCGGCTCGACTGAACGATGTGTTTCATTTTCATAACTCCTCGAAATCACGTCATGCGGCCGTGCGCCTTCGGCCATTTCAATATCGAAACGGCGCTCGCTCGGATGGAGCGGATCAGTAGAGCTTCACGCGCAGCGTGCCGCCGAACCAGCGAGGATCGCCGAACGTCTGGTAGCTCGGAGCATTTCCGACTTGGACGAATTTGCTCGTGAGCCAACGCTCGTCGAACAGGTTCTTGGCCCAGAAAAAGAGGTTGTATTTGTCGTCGTCGGTTCGCAGTCCGAAGCCGATATTGACGATCGTGTAGGGCCGCTGCTCGAGCTTGTAGATCGACCACGGGTTCGAGAAGCTCGTGGTGTCCTTCCAGGAGGCGTTGGCGTATGTGTAGGCCGTCACAGGCTGATCGAATTCAGCCCCGAACCCACGAAAAATCGCGCCGAGCGGATGCTCGTAGTTGAAGCCGACGTTGAAGGAGAGCGGCGCGACGCCGTTGGCCCTGGTGCCCGAGAGGCTGAGCGAGCTGGGCGAGCCGGGGAAAGTCCAATCCGCCGGTTTCGGGCCTTTCTCGAAATCGACATAGACCACGTCGGTCAAAGCGCCCGAGAAGGTGAGCCAGAAACGTTCGAACGGGTTCCATTTCCCGTCGAACTCGACGCCTCGGAAGCGGACATGTCCGATGTTGCCGAGCAATTGGTTGGAGATCGGATTGCCGGAGCCGTCGCTGAAGTCGGTGTTGATGATCGGGGTCTGAAAATTATAGGTGTCCTGCCAATAGAGATTGGCGTTTATGACGAGTTTGCCGTCGAGCCAGTTCGTCTTGGCGCCGAGCTCGTAGTCCCACGTCACTTCCGGTTTGATGATGACGGGCTGGAACCCGGCGAAATTGCGCTTGCCGTCGAGAATGGGAAGCGCATTCGTGTTCACCGCGCCGGATTTTTCGCCGCGCGCGACGGAGCCGTAGAGCAGCACGTTCTCGTTGTGGCGATAAGACGGATTGATGAGGCCCGAGAGCGAATTGTTGTATTTCCGGCGCCCGCCGGTGTCGAAGGCGCTGACCCCGCCTCGCGACTGGGCGACGGCGTTGTAGACGTCGACGATCGGCACGGTCGGGTTGAAGCCGTCGACCCAGCCGAAGCCCGAGCCGGTCTTCACCTCATAGGTGTCGCGCAGGCCCGCCGTCAGCGCCCATTGCTCGTCGATATGCCARGTCGCYTGGCCGAACCCCGCGAAGCTCGTCGTCGTCGCCTTGCCGTCCTGATGCACGCTCACGCCGTTCAGGATCGCCTTGTTCGCCGCGATATTGTTGGCGAACCACTGCGACGAGTCGGCGCCGTAATCGTCGTGGCGGTAGGACCAGATGAACTCGCGCAGTCCGTAGAAGCCCACCTGCCACTCGAGCTGCTGCTCCTTGGGCGAAGCGAGCCGCAGTTCCTGCGAATATTGATCGACATAGGTGTCGAAGGCGACGGATTGGATCTCGAGCTCCTGGCCGAAGTTGGGGCCGAGCGAGTTGCGCGGATGCAGCACGAGTTCCCGCCACGCGGTGACCGAAGTGAGCGTGTTCTCGCCGATCTGGTAATTGATCTCGTTGGAGAGGCCGTGGGTGCGCTGGTCGAGATGGCCGAGACGCGTCAGATAGGGGTTGTAGGGATCGAGGCTGAGAATCGGCTTGCCCAAGCGGCTCGCGACATTCTGCGAGAACAGCCTCGCCGGCGCGCCATTGGCGAAAATCGGGATCGAGTCCGCCCAGAGCGCGTTGTAGTTGTTGTATTCGTCGGAGCGGAGCCGCTCGAAGACGAGCCGGTCGGTGAAATTGTCGCCGACATAGAGCAATTGCCCGCGCACGCCCCATCGGTCGTTGTTCAAGAGTCCGACGCCCGTGACATTGTCGTGAATGAAGCCGCCGCTCTTGTCGAGAAAGAAGGTCACGCGATAGGCGAGCACATCGTCGATGACCGGACCCGTGACGTTGAGCTTCTCGGTGATGCGGTCGCGATTGCCGTAGGACGTCTCGAACGTCGCCGAGCGCGTGAAGGCCGGCAATTGCGTGTGGATGACGACGGCGCCGGCCGTCGTGTTCTTGCCGAGCAGCGTGCCCTGGGGACCGCGCGCCACCTCGAGCGATTGCAGATCGACATAATCGGCCCATTGAAAGCCGGTGTGCGTATAGAACACATTGTCGACGATGAAGCCGACCGCGCTCTCGGCGCCGTCGGCGCTCGAGAAAGCGCCGGAGGTGCCGCGGATGCTCACGCCGGACCCGCGCGGATTGCCGACCCAGTATCCGAAATTCGGAACCTTTTGCGCGAACTCCTGCAGCCGCTCGATATGCTCGCGGTCGGCGGTCTTGCCGCCGACGACGGCGACGGGCTGCGGCACGTCCTGCGCCTTTTCCTCGCGCAGGCGCGAGGTGATCTTGACGTCCTCGACTTGCGCGTCTTCGGCCTGCGCCGGGGCGTTCGGAAAAGCCGCGATGAACGCGCCGCCGAGCAGCGCATAGGGCGCCAATGATGTGCGCGATGACAGCCGACGCCTAAAATACCTTGTTCTAACGCCCATAGCGTCCCTCGTAATTAAGTTAATCTATATAGATTATCGATTAATTACGTACGGGCGAGTCGAAATGTGACAAATTTTTCAATCGGCGGGATGCCCGCAAAGAATTCTTGCGGGCTGTGGCTCGGCTGCAACAATAGGCGGCGTGGTCAGACCAATTCGTCGAAAGAAGAAAAGTTCTTCTTGTAGAGACTGGCGTAGAGACCGTTCTTGACGATCAGCTCGTCATGCGAGCCCTGTTCTAGAATTTCGCCGGATCGAAGCACGATTATTTTGTCGGCGTCTCTGACTGTCGCGAGACGATGCGCGATGACGAGGCAGGTCCGGCCGGCGAGGAGGACGCGCAGCGCCTCCTGGATCTGCGCCTCGATGAAGCTGTCGATGCTGGCGGTGGCCTCGTCCAGGATCAGAATTTGCGGATTCGCCACCAGAGCGCGCGCGAAGCTCAGCAATTGCCGCTGGCCGATCGACAGATTTTGCCCTCTCTGGCCGAGTTCGGAATCATAGCCCCGCGGCAGCTTCTCGATGAACTCATGCGCGCGCACCGCCTTCGCCGCGGCGATGATGTCGGCCCGGCTCGCCCATGCGCTGGAATAGCGGATGTTCTCGAGCACCGTGCCGGTGAAGAGAAACGGCTCTTGCAGCACGATCGCGATATTGCGGCCGAGCGAATCCTGCGTCACCTCGCGCACGTCGTAGCCGCCGACGCGGACTTCGCCGTCCCACACGTCGTAGAAGCGATGCGTCAGCGCGGCTATGCTCGTCTTGCCCGAACCGGTCGGCCCGACGAGAGCGACGACCTGCTTGGGCGCCACCTGAAACGTCAGCTTCTTCAGCACCGGCTGCTCGGGCTTGTAGCCGAAGGTGACGTCGCGGAATTCGATCGACGGATCGATGGACGCGAGTTCGATCGCGTCCGGCGCGTCGGTGATCGTCACCGGCACGTCGAGCACTTCGAAGATGCGGTGACCCGCCGCCATGGCGCGTTGCAGCATCGTATATTGCATGGACAGGGTGCGGATCGGATCGAAAAAGCGCTGAACGTAAAAGATGAAGGCGATCATCACGCCGACGTCGATGTTCCCGTCGATGACGAGCTGTCCCCCGACGACGACGATGACCGCCATCGCGAAGCCGGTGAGGACGTCGACTGCCGGCACCATGCTCTGCGCGACCCAGGCCGCGGCGACATGGGCGTCGAGATTCTCGGTCGCCTTGACGTCGAAGTCGGCGAGATTGACCGCCTCGCGCCGCGAACCCTGCACGATGCGCACGCCGCCGATATTCTCCGCGAGCGCGCCATTGACGATGGACGAGGCGTCGCGGGCGCGGGCGAAGCTTTTTTTGGCGTAGGGAAGCCAGGCCGCGCGCAGGGCGACGATGACCGGAATCACCGTCAAGGTGAGGAGCGCCAGGCGCCATTCCATCGCCAGCAGCACGCCGATGATGCCGAACAGCAGAAACAGATCGCCGACTGCGGCGATCGACGTCTCGAAAAACTCCTGCAGAGCGTTCACATCGCCCTGCAGCCGCGACATGATGCGCCCGACATGCGTCTGGTCCATGAAGGACAGCGAGACTTTCTGCAGATGCGCGAACATCGCCCGGCGCATGTCGAAGATGACGCGTTGCGCCAGTCTCGCCGCCGTGATTTCCTGAAGATAGCTCACGACCGCGTTGAGGCCGATCAGCGCGACGAAGCCGAAAAGAATCGTCTCCAGGCCGAGGCTGCCGGGCGCGCCGATAATGCTGTCGACCGCCAAGCGGATGACATAGGGAATCGAGACCTGCGTCGCGACGAAGGCCAGAACGGCCAAAATGGCGGCGACGAACACGCGGCGGTACGGCCGGACGAAGACGCCGAGTCGCTCGAACACGCCTTTGTCGAAGGCGACGAAGATCTCCTCGCCGATTTCTCCCTGCGCGCCGGGGCCATGAAAGCCGCCGCCGCCGCCTCGTCCGCCCAGCTCGGCAAAGCTCATGCGTCTTCCCTCTCTCTCGCCTTGGCCTTCGCCGGCGCGCGCAGCGGCGCGCCGAGGCTCTGAGCGCGGTAGAGCGCGGCGTAATAGCCGTTCTCCGCCAGCAGCTCGTCATGCGTTCCGCGCTCTGTGATCCGCCCCTTGTCCAGCACGACGATCTCGTCGGCGTGCATCAGCGATCCGACGCGGTGGGAGACGATGATCGTCGCCTGCGAATGCGTCGCCGCTCGCAAGGCTTTGCGCACCTGCTGCTCGGTCGCGGCGTCGACGGCCGAGGTCGCGTCGTCGAACGCGACGATCGCAGGATCTGGAACCATGCCGCGGGCGATGGCGAGACGCTGACGCTGACCGCCGGACAGGCTGACGCCGCGCTCGCCGATGCGCGTCTCGTAGCCGAGCGGCAGGCTCGTCACATAATCGTGAATCTGCGCCGTCGAGGCGGCGTCGACGAGGCGATGCGCCTCGGCCTCCGGATCGGCATAGGCCACATTGTTCTCGACGCTGTCGTCGAACAGAAACACGTCCTGCTGGACGACGCCGACGGCGTTGCGCAGCGAGTCGAGCGTGACGTCGCGAATATCCTGACCGTCGATCGTGATGCGTCCGCTCGTCACGTCATAGAAGCGCGCGATGAGCTGCACGAGCGTGGATTTTCCCGCGCCCGACGGGCCGACGACGCCGAGCGTGCGGCCGGGCTCGACGGTGAAGGAGACGCCGTCGAGCGCCGGGGGCGAGCCCTGCCCATAAGAAAAGCTCACATTCTCGAACCGCAAGGTCCCACGCCGCAGGACGAGCGGCCGCGCGTTCGGCCTGTCGCCGATCGTCGGCTGGAGATCGAGCACGTCGAACAGCCGCTTGCCCGAGGAGACGGCGCGCGCGGAGGCGTTCATGATCATGCCGATCTGCCGGACAGGCATCTGCAGCACGGTCATGAAGGTGAGGAACTCCGTGAGCTGCCCGATGGTGATCTGGCCGCTCGCGACGCGCTGGCCCCCCACCCATAAAATGAGAACGATGGCGAGATAGTAGCCGGAGGTCATGGCGGCCATGGAGCCGGCGCGAATGACGATGCGCCGGTTGGAGAGCGCGAGCGCTTCGTCTCCCGCCTCGTCGAACTTCTCGAGCTCGTGGGCGTGGGAGGAGAAGGCGCGCACGACGCGGACGCCCTGGAGATTCTCCTCCATCACGCGGGTCAACGCCGACATGCGCTCCTGCAGGGCCGTCCACGCCTTGCGAAGCTCCAGCCCCATGCGGCCCGCACGCCAGCCGAGCAGCGGAATGAAGCTCGTCGTCACCGCCGCCATGAGGGGATCGCGCGTGAACATCAGGAATGTCCCGAGCGCGACCAGCAGGATCAGCGACACGACGCGCTGCAGGCCGTTCTCGATGACGCCGCGCACGCCCTCCAAATCCAGCATGCCCCTCGTGATGAGGTCGCCGGAATGGACCTGGTCGTGATAGTCGAAGCCCAGCCTCTGCAGCTTTTCGAAGAACGCCATGCGCAGGTCGCGGCCGACGCTCTGGCCGATGAACTCGCTCTGAAAGCCGGCGACCATCTGCAGGAGGCCGCGCAGGCTCGCCGCGCCGAGCGTCAGCGCGGCGGTGACGAGCAGAGCGGCGCGCGCCTCCTCGGAATGATCGGCGCCGCGAGCGAGCAGGGAATGCGCTTCATCGACGGCCTGGCCCAGCAGTCTCGGCATTGCGAGATTGAAGACCGAGGCGCCGAGGCTCGCGGCGATGGCGAGGATGAAACGCCGGCGATATCGCAGCGCCATCCGGAGGATCCGCCCGAGAATCTCGCGCGCGGCCCGCAGATCCAGAGGCGGCTCGCTCCGATGGCGGCCCGTTGTCGGCGGCGCAGGCTCCGTCCCGGCGACGAGAGAGGACGAAAGTGACGCTGTGTTCATTCGAGCTTGCCTGTCTTCCACGCTGCGCCGCGCCTCGGCCACGAGCCTGAAGTCTACCTAGCGCCTCAATAGGCTTATCTGAACAGATGGCGCAAGCCGCTTAATTTCGCCCCGCGCGCGGCCTATGATGGCTAAGGAGGGGCGGCGCTGGAGGCGGGGACGAATCATGGAGGTGAGGCTGCGTCTCGCGCCGCTTGAGGAGAAGCCGGCGATCGCGGCTCTGCTGCGGCGATATCTCGCCGAACTCGGCGAATGGGGTTACGGCGAGGAGGATTATCCTTGCCTCGACGCCTATTGGCGCGAAGAGCGACGCTCGCCGTTCTTCATCGAAACGGACGAGGGACCGGCGGGCTTCGTCTTCGTCGACGCCGTGTCGATCTCGGGCTATGCCGTCGACGCCTCGATCGCCGAATTTTACGTGCTGCGGGAGTTTCGGCGCAAAGGCTGCGGCGCTCGGGCGGCGGCCGCGGCCTTTCGCACGCGCCTCGGGCGGTGGGAGCTGTCGTTCCACCGGGACAATCCGGCGGCGCGCGGCTTTTGGCCCCGCGCCGTCGAAGGCGCCGGCGCCAGCGCGATCCAGTTCTTCGACGCCGGCGAAAGCCGCATCATGCGCTTCCGAATGAAGTAGCCGTCATTTCACCGGCACCAGCAGATCGGTGATCAGCGCCTCCGGCGGCGTGTCATAGGGCGTGTTGCGATAGACTTCGAGCGACGGCCGGTCGTCCGGCTCATAGCCGCTCGACGGCAGCCATTGCCCATAGAGTTTCTGGAACGCGCCGCCGATTCCGGCATAGGGGCCGATATGGCGATAGGAGGCGTAGCGCCCGCCGGGCACATCCAGCGTCTCGACCTCTCCCGAGGCCGCGACGCCGTCCGGAAAGACGAGGCCCGCATAATAGCGGAATCCGCCGCTCGTCTCCGGATCGCCGAAGCAGACGCCGATCGGATAGAGCGATCGCCCCCCGAGGCCGGCTTGCACATGCCAGCGCCACAGGTTCGCCCAGCTCTCCGGGATCGAGGCGATGGGGCCGCGATGCTGCAAGACATGGGCGCGCGTCGGCTCGCGCTCGATGATGTCCACATTCATGATTTCATCCTTTCTCTCGATGACGATCGGGGCGATGAAATCGGCGACGGTCCGATGGCCTGCTCGAAATTCACTCGGGCTCGCGGCGACGAAGCTCCTGAAGGCGCGCGCGAAGCTCTGCGCGCTCTCATAGCCGGCCTCGAGCGCGATATCGATCACGCGGCGGTCGGTCGTCGAGAGCTGCAGCGCGGCGCGCGTCAGGCGCGCCCGGCGAATCGTGTCGCTGACGCATTCGCCTTGCATCGCCCGATAGATGCGATGGAAGTGAAAAGGCGAGAAATTGGCGAGCGCCGCCCATTCCTCGACCGTGCGCATCGACGTCGGCTCGCGCATGATCGCGTCGGTGACGCGAGCGATGCGGCTCTTGTAATCGGAACGTGTCGTCGTTTTCATCATGGCCGAGAGTAGGCCCCCTTCGACCGGCCCGCGTTGCAGAGATTGCTATTTTTCGTTCGCGTCGCTCGCGTCGAGAAATTTCTGAACGCTATCGACGAGCGTCGAGGTTCGGGCTCGAGCGTTTCCAGCCGAAGCGGATGCCGGTTCGGCGTTGGAAGCGCGCAAAAAAACAAAAGCATAGAATCCTTCCGTGTTTCGATGAAACACGGAAGGATTCTATGCGCGCGCATTGCGCAGCCTGATTCCGCTCGCGTGAAACGAGGCTTCGAACACGCCTCGCAATGAGAGAAGCCTGTCCACGACGCGCAGCTCCACGCCTTGGGCGCGCAATTCGCGGGGGAGGGCGGTCAATTCGTCGACGCGCAGCGGCTCGACCGCGCTCCGCGAGACCCACATGCCGGCGTCGTCGAGGTCTTCGAAACTGTCGCGCGGAAGCTCGTATCGGTAGATGGATTGCGTCTCGATCTCGTCGAGCCAGCTTCGCTCGACGAAGGCGATGACGCCGGATGTGCGCCCGCCGAACCAATGGTCGCGATCCTCGTCCGCCGTCGTCGCCGTCGGCCAGATCAGGATTCGTGGACAGTCGCGCGGGAAGAGATACATGGCCTGACGCCGTTCGTCGACGGCCCAGACGAGCGGACCGTTCAGCCATTCGCGGCCGGGAGGGCGCTTGGCCGGAATGCGAACGGAGCGCGGCGCGAAGGTCGCGATGTCGGGATTTTCGCTGAAATGGAACAGCCGCATGCGCAAGACAGAATTCGTGTGGGATCAGCGGGAGAGACTCGGCAACAGCGCGTCCAGCGCCTCGGGAAAGATCAATTCGTCGGACGCCGCGATCTCCTCGGCGCTCCACCATCTCCAGCCGAGGACGTCCGTGCGTTCGAGATCGGTGAAGCCGTTGGTGTCGGGAGTGAAATCGCCGGCGCGGATGGCGTAATAGCGCTCGACAGCGTGGACCCATCGCTCGCCGAATTGCATCGGAAATTCGCGGGCGGCGACGACCGGCCCGGGATCGACGCCGGTCAATCCCGTCTCCTCGGCGAGTTCGCGCCGCGCCGCCGCGTCGAAATCTTCTCCGTCCTCGACGGCGCCGCCGAGCGAGCCCCAGAAATGCGCGTGCCCGCGAGCCGCGAAATGCGGCGCCAGCCCCGATGAATAGCGAAACAGAAGAACATTGTCCGCGTCATCGAGCAGAAGCAGGCGCGCGGCCTCGCGTCGCGGCAGATCGCGCCCCTCATAGGGCGCCTCGACGAGTCTCGGCTCGTCCGCCCAGCTCTCGAGCGACCAGACGCCGTCTTCTTGCGCGATCCAATTCGGCGCGCCGTTGACGACCGGCCGCTCGCGCTTCTCGCCGAGCGCGAGGCCGGTCGCCAGCCGATAGGCGATGTCGAGCACGCCGGCATGCGCCACGATCAGCACGGTTTCGCCGGCGTGACGGGCGGCGATGTCGCTCAGTTCCGCCGCGATGCGGTCGGCGAATCGTTCGAGGCTCTCGCCACCCGGAATGACGAAATCGAGCCGCCGCTGCCGATAGAGAGCGAGTTCTTCGGGATGACGCTTTTCGATATCGGCGACCGTCAGCCCCTGCCACGCGCCGTCGTGCTTTTCGCGCAGCCCCGCGCTCTCGCGGACCGGCAGGCCGCGACGGCCGGCGATCGGCGCGGCGGTCTGCAGCGCGCGTTTCAAATCGCTGCTGTAGACATGATCGAACGGCTCGTTGGCGAGTTCGCGCGCGAGCGCGTCCGCCTGCGCGAATCCTTTGACGTTCAGCGGAATGTTCAACTGGCCCTGCGCGCGCCGCTCGAGATTCCAATTGGTCTCGCCGTGGCGCGCCAGACAGATGCGCGTTCGTGCCATCGTCGTGCTCCGGGGGACGCGCCCATGTCCTAGAGCGCTTCCCGCCAAAGCGGAAACCGGTTCGGCGTCGGAAACGCGTCAAAACAAGAAGCTGGAGTCTTTCCGTGTTTCAAGACTCTAGCGGCGAACGAGTAAATAGTCTAGTCTCGCAGTGGGATAATCGATCGGCGCGACGCCTTCCAAAGGGCAAAACAGATGAAGGGCAAGATCAGTCTCGTCACGCTCGGCGTCCACGACCTCGACCGGTCGATCGCCTTCTATCGCGACGGGCTGGGTTTCGAGACGCATAGGCACAAGCCCGGCGACACTTGCGTTTTCTTCGCCCTCGAAGGAACTTGGCTTTCGCTCTATCCGCGCCGCCTGCTCGCCGAAGACGCGCTGATCTCGGCGGAGGGCGCGGGCTTTTCGGGCGTCGCGCTCGCGCATAACGTGGCGTCGAAAGAAGAGGTCGACGCCGTCTTCGCCCTCGCCGTGGCGAGCGGCGCGACGGCGGTGAAGACGCCGCGCGACGCTTTCTGGGGCGGCTATTCGGGCTACTTCGCCGATCCCGACGGGCATCTCTGGGAGGTCGCCTGGAATCCTTTCACCGATCTGACCTGAGAGCGCGACGAGTCGGCCCGAAGATCACTTCACCCCGTGCCGCGCGAACCAGTCGACGAGCCGTCTCCACCCGTCTTCGGCCGGCTCTTTTCGGTAGCTCTCGCGATAATCGGCGAAGAAGGCGTGCGGCGCGCCCTCATAGACGACGATCTCGCCAGGCGCGCCATGCGCTTTCAGCGCGGCTCGCAGCCTCTCGACCGTATCGAGCGGAATGCCCTGATCGGCGCCGCCATAGAGGCCGAGCACGGGAACCTTCAATTCGCCCGCCACATCGACGGGAAAACGCGGCGTCCGCTCATTGGCCTCGCCGGCGAGACGTCCGTACCAGGCGATTCCGGCCTTCAGTTTCGGGTTGTGCGCGGCGTAGAGCCAGACGATGCGTCCGCCCCAGCAAAAGCCGGTGATCGCCGCGCGGGAGACATCGCCGCCCTGCGCGCCGGCGAAGGCGAGCGCGCTGTCGAGGTCCGACAGAACCTCGGCGCCCGGAACCTTGGCGACGATCTCGCGCAGGACCTGCGGAATGTCGCCGGCCTTGGCGGGATCGCCGTGACGGAAATAGAGCTCGGGCGCGATGGCGAAATAGCCGAGCTTGGCGAGCCGCCGCGCGACGTCGCGAATATGTTCGTGAACGCCGAAGATTTCCTGCACGACGAGAATGACGGGGAAGTTCTCGCCCTTTTCGGGCTTGGCGAAATAGGCCGGCAGCTTTCCATTCGCCGTGGCGATCTCGACGTCGCCCGTCGCGAGGCCTCGCGCGTCGGTCGTGATCGTGCTGGACCGGGGCGCGCCGGCGGCAGGGGCAAAACCCGCGGGAGCGCCGGCCGCGGATTTGTCGTCTTGCGACAATGCCTGGACCTCCGAGTGGACAAAGTCCCATGAAAATAGAGCGGCGAACGCGGAGGCGAGCAGTCCGAGCCCCTTGCGGGGGACCGGACCGCGCGTCGCGCGCGAGCGGCCGTCTCCGGAAAGAGAGAGGCCGCCGCGCTCCCGCTCAGGCGGCTTTTGCACGTTCGACGCCATTGATGACCGGAATGCTCCTGCGGCCGTCGACGCCGACCGGCGCCTCGCCCCAGATCGTCGAGCGGCGCACGATGCGCGGCTGATCGCCATAATCGTCGACCGCACGATGCAGCGTCGCCCGATCGTCCCAGACGACGAGATCGCCGACCGACCATTTCCAGCGCAGCGTGTTCTCGGGGCTCGTCGCGTGGTCGTGGAAGATCTCCAGCAGGCGACGGGAATCGGATGGGCCGAAGCCGATCAGCTTCTGGATGAAATGGCCGAGGATGAGCGACCGCTCGCCTGTGACGGGGTGGACATGGACCAGCGGATGCTCGGTCTGGAAGACCTTGTGGGTGAACACGTCGTAGCGCTGCTTGGTTTCGGCGGTTTCGTGGAACACGCGATTCTCGCGGCCGACTCGCGCATAGTCGAACAGATTGGTGTGCAGCGCCCAGCTCTCGTCGGCGAGCGCGCGCAAGGGCGCGGGAAGCTCGGCATAGGCCGCGGCCGTGTCCGCGAACAGCGTGTCACCCCCGCGCTCCGGCACGACGTGACCGCGCAGGAAGGTGAATTTCGAATAGGCGTCGACGAAGGAGAAGTCGGTATGCCAGGAGGAGGCGCGGCCTCCCTTGCTGCCGTCGACGTCGAGAATCGCCTCGGTGCCCTCGAGCGAGGGAACGGTCGGATGCGGGATGATCTTGCCGAAGCGCCGCACGAAGGCCTCCTGGCTCGCGTCGTCGAGGCCGGTCTTCGGAAAGACGACGACCTTGTGCTTATAGACGAGCTGGGTGATCGCGTCGATCTGGGCGTCGGCGAGATCGGCTTTCAAGTCCAGGCCTCTCACGGCCACGCCGAATTTACCCGCGAGAGGTTCGAGCGTTGCGCCCGCGAGCGATTTCGGATCGAAATTCGGTGACCAGACTGCATTGACCGCCATGACGGAATCCTCCTGATTGGCGTTGGCGCCGACGATACAATCTATTATTCTAGTAGATATGTCTACAGTCGCGTCGCGGGACCGAGCGGAGCCGCCTGCCTTCGCCCCCTCGTCGGCGCTGCCCGCGAAGATAAATTCTGTCGGAGTTCGAGCGTTTTTGATGCTGCTATTTCTCATTTCGCGTGATAGTCACTATGTCCGTTCTCCGCGCCGTTCCGGGATTCGGCGCGAGATGCGACAAATTGAAACAGACCGAGGCGGTTGCGCGCGGTCGCGGAACAGATTCGATGGGGTTGGCCGAAAAACGGCCCCGCATCGGCAATCGCCCGGGAGCGCCGCCGATGAGCTTCGTCGATCTCTCGCGCTCGCGCGTGCGGCCCGCCCGAGCAGCCGACGCTCCGGCGGTTTCCCGAAGAGACGGATTTGCGCAATTTTCATCGCGCTGGAGACGTGTAGAGGAAATGCTGTCCAACAAAGCCAAATACGGCCTCAAGGCGCTGATGCATCTGGCGGGCGCCGAAGGCCAGTGCCTCGCCGGAGACATGGCGGCGCAAAACAACATTCCGCGCAAATTCCTGGACGCGATCCTGCTGGAGTTGCGCAACGCGGGCATTCTCAACAGCAAGAAGGGCAAGGGCGGCGGCTACAATCTGGCCCGCCCGGCCGACAAGATCACCGTCGGCCAGATCATCCGCATTCTCGACGGTCCCCTGGCGCCGATCGCCTGCGCCAGCCGCACGGCCTATCAGCGCTGCAACGACTGTCCCGACGAGGACGCCTGCGCGATCCGCGATCTGATGCTCGACGTGCGCGACGCCATGGCGCTGATTCTCGACCGCACCAGCATCGCCTCGCTGCGCAACCGGGGGCATCGAGCCGCGCAGATCCTGCGGTAGCGCCTATTCCCATGTCCTATGCCGGAACGTCCTCGGCCTTTCCGGCGAAGGGGCGCGATCGGCGCCTGCGAATTTTATCGATTTCGTTTCGAGACAACAATCTCGTTCATCCGCGCGAGCGCGCCGCCGGCTCGCGGTCGCTCGATTCCCGAAGAAGCCGCTTCGACAATTCGTTCCCCCTATTTCTTGCCCCGTCTTTGTTGCCGCGCAGTCGGCGAACCAGGTCGATCGGGTGAAGGCTTCCTCATCCTGAGGAGCGGCCGAAGGCCGCGTCTCGAAGGACGAGGAAGCCTTCATTCCGCGATCTGGAACTCCCCCTCGTGCTTCGAGACGGCCCCTTCGGGGCCTCCTCGGCATGAGGGGGAGGACTATGGTCCTTCACCCGATAGCTCTGGGCGGCGAACGCCGAATCATTGATGAAGGAGAGCAGATATGAGCCGAGAGACGCGCTCCCGCCGTGATTTGCTGAAGGGCGCAGGCGCCCTGGCGCTGGCCCGGCAATTGACCGCCGCCGCCACGGCGACCGCGGCTCCGGCCAGCGGGCGGCCCAATATTCTGTTCATCCTCGCGGACGATCTCGGCTACGCCGATCTGGGCGTGTACGGCCAGCACGATTTCGCGACGCCGAATCTCGATCGGCTGGCCGGGCAGGGGCTGCGCTTCACCCAGGCCTACGCCAATTCGGCGGTGTGCTCCGCGACGCGCTTCGCGCTCATCACGGGTCGCTATCAATATCGTCTGCGCGGCGGCCTCGAGGAGCCGATCGCCGGAGCGAGCGACACGATCGGACTGCCGCCGGACCATCCGACGCTGCCGTCGCTGCTGAAGAAGCAAGGCTATAGAACCGCGCTGATCGGCAAATGGCATCTGGGTTTTCTCCCCAAATTCGGTCCGCTCAAGAGCGGCTACGACGAGTTCTTCGGCAATTACGGCGGCGCGGTCGACTATTTCACCCATGGGAGCGGAGCCGGACGCGAGGACCTGTTCGAAGGCGAAGTCCCGGCGCATGAGGTCGGCTATTATACGGACGTCCTGGCCTCTCATGCGTCGAGCTATTTGCGGCGGCGGCGAGCAGGTGAGCCCTTCTTCCTGTCGCTGCACTTCACCGCGCCGCACTGGCCGTGGGAGGGGCCGCATGACGAAGCCGTCTCGCGCGAGATCAAGAGCCTGTTTCATTACGACGGCGGCAGCCTGACGAAATACGCGGAGATCGTCGGCGCGCTCGACGCCGCGATCGGCCGCGTGCTCCAGACGCTGGAGGACCAGGGCTTGGCCGGAAACACCATCGTGGTTTTCACCAGCGACAATGGCGGCGAGCGTTTCTCCCACAACTGGCCGTTCAGCGGCCAGAAGACCGAACTCCTCGAGGGCGGGATCAGAGTGCCGGCGCTGCTGCGCTGGCCCGCCCGCTTGGAGGCCGGCGGAACGACGGAGCAGGTGGCCATCACCATGGACTGGCTGCCGACGCTGCTGGCCGCGGCAGGCGGCGCACCCGATCCGGCCTATCCGAGCGACGGCCTCGATCTGCTGCCCGTCCTGCTCGGCGAGCGGCCGCGCGTCGAACGCACGCTGTTTTGGCGCTACAAGGCCAACCGTCAGCGCGCGGCGCGTTCAGGAAATTGGAAATACCTGAAGATTCAAGACAATGAGTTCCTCTTCGATGTCGTCGAAGACAAGCGCGAGCGCGCCGATCTGGCCGAGCGTCATCCGGAGATATTTGCGAGACTCAAAGCCCAATGGGAGAGTTGGAGCGCCACCATGCTGCCGATCCTCGCGGAGGTTCGCACGCATGGGCTGAAGCCGAAAACGCAGGCGGATCATTACGGGCCGGACCTGGACTGAGCCTGCGTCCGGTCGGCGAGGGAGAAACCGTATCGCGCTCGCGCG
>PQAN01000144.1 GCA_003105285.1 Methylocystaceae bacterium | reverse complement strand
GCCTGACGATAGAGCGGCAGATGGTCTGCATATTTGGAGACCAGCACATGGGCGACGGTCGCCTCGGTCGGCAGACCGCCTTCGATCAGCCGCGCCGGGGCCGGCGCCTGGACGACGGCGCCCTCGCAGGCGCGGCAGGCGTATTTGGGACGCCGCGTCACCAGAACACGGAACTGCGCCGGCACGATGTCGAGCCGCTCGGAAACGTCTTCGCCGATCCGGTGCAGCGCGCCCTTGCAGCACGGGCAAGCCTTATCGTCGACATCGACGACGGTCTCGATGCGCGGTAGATGCGCTGACAGGGCGCCTCGGTTCGTGCGGTGCTTTCCGGCTGCCCTCTCACGTTCCGGCGCAGAGCCGGCTTCCGCTTCCGCCGCCGCGCCAGCCTCTGCCTGCTCGACCTCTTCGAGCGCAAGCAGCATCTGGTCTTCGGGGAGCGTTTCGGCGCGCCGCCCGAAGCGGTGTCGTTGCATCTCCTTGATGATCTGAACGAGGCGCTCGCTGCGTGTGCGTTCGGCGAGAAGCATCGCCTTCAGCTCGTTCGGATCGTCGGGAAGCTTTTCGATCACCTGCGCCATGCCCGCAGGAGACCATATTTTCCCGCGCTTTTCGATCATCTTCGACGCACTGATTCACTGTGTCGCGGCTCATCCAGGTGTCGCCGGCGCCGGCGTCTCTTTCGCCGCGCGCACGCGCCGCCAGTCGAGGCCTTCGAGCAGCGCCGAAAATTGCGCCGCCGACAGGCGCATCACGCCGTCTTCGATCTTCGGCCAACGGAACTCGCCATCCTCGAGACGCTTGGCGAACAGACACACGCCCGTGCCGTCCCAGAAAACCAGTTTGATGCGGTCGGCGCGCTTGGCGCGGAAAACGTAAATCGCGCCGTCGAAGGGATCGGCCCTCATCGTCTCGCGAACCAACGCCGCCAGACCATCCGCGCCCTTGCGGAAGTCGACGGGCTTCGTCGCCACCATCACCCGCACCGCGCCAGTCGGACCGATCATTTGGCAGCCTTCAACGCCCGGATCACCGCAGTGATGGTCTTCGCTCGCGCGCCGCGTCCGACCCGAACCGTGACGCCATCGACTTCGAGTTCGATCGTCGGCGCCGAACCGAGTTCCTGGCGCACGGCGCGTCGTTCGCGTTTCGCAGGCGGCGCGGGCGCAGGCCCTTGCATGATTGCGGGAACGAACAATGGCGGCGCGCCTGCGTCCTCGCGAGCCTCGGTCTCTTTGCGCGCCTGACGACGCCACGTAAAAAGCTGCTGCGGCGTCAGACCATGCCACCGCGCCACTTCACAAACGCTCGCGTCCTCCGCCAAGCTCTCAGCGACAATCGCCGCCTTCTGATCCGCGCCCCACGTCCTCCGCGACGCCCCGCGCCCGTGAAGACCTCGATCCGCCGCGTCGGAGCCGCCTCAGGCTCCGACATATGCTTACGCTCTGAAATCGACATGTGTCGGAGCCCCTATCGCTCCGATTATCGTCGCCCCAACTCGCTCAAAACAGGTGGGAGCAGAACAGCGCTTACGATTCATCGAGCCACCCCACCGCAGTAGCGGACATACGGTCTTACCATAGATCACGATGCTGACGGTCGATGACGCGACAATTGTGTATGGCCGCGCAAAAAGCTCGTTCGGCTCGAATCGCCCCTCATCGGCGCCGAAAGGCGACGACATGCGCCAAATCCGCGTCAGAGCCGAATTTTATCTGGCGAGACCTATGGCATGCACGTCACGTTCCTTCGGTTGCCGATCGTCGGACGATAGGAACGCCGCCACGACTTGAGCTAGATCATCCGCCTGACAGCATATGTCCGGAACGGCGGAAGCCTCGAACAACAGGCCTCTCCGCATGGGACCGAGAGCGAATGCGCCGCTCAGCCGTCGTCCCAGCGCGTCGAGCAGAGCGCCACTCTCGTCGCAATCCAAGCCGCATCGCAGGGCGTTCGCTCGCGCGAGGCCTTTCTTCTCCATGTCCGCGAGCAGCGGACTTCCCATGCTTGCAAGGTCCGAGCGGCCAGGAGTGCAGTTGATGACACGGCCGAACGTATGGGTTCGCGAACGAGTCGTGCCCCGCGGCCGCAGCCTCACTCTGGCTTCCATCCCTGACATTTCGATCTCTTCGACGAAGCAAGCGCTGACCTCCAGTCTGTCTTCGGCGATCAAGGCCGCTATCGTTTCGGCGCTTTCTTCCGGCATCCGGTGCCGATGAACGTTCCATATGGGCTGAACATGCCGTAGCCAACGTCTCTTTTCAGTGAGAGACAGGGCGCTCCAAAGATGTTCGGAAATGGGCCGAAGGCCATCGACGACCGCTTGCCAGTCGCCACGATTGCGACTGATCGCCTCCCTTGCGGCTTCGAAGAGACAACGCACGCCGAACGACGCTTCTCGGACGCCAAGCTCCAGGACGCAGGCCTCGGAGTCGCCGCGTCTTCGAGGCATGAGGCCGTGCCTGGAAATCGCTGTGATGTGCCCGCAATGCCCTTCCCGTTTCAAGCGCAGAACCGTGTCCACCATGGTGAGTCCCGTTCCGATGATGAGGACCGGCGCTACAGAGTTCAAATGCGCGGTCGCTTCCTTGGACCAAGGATATTCGACATAAGCCGCGCCGCGCCCAGTCACTTGCCAGGATCGGGTGGGCCGACCATGGCCGGTTGCAATGATTACGGCTTCTGCGCGGACGCTTTCGCCGTTATCGAGCGCCAGTCGAAATACGTCCCGATCGTGGTCGAGCGTCATCGCAGTGGCGCGACGATGAAGCAGTCGGCGGCCATGGTATTCGCTCACTTCTCGGTCGGTCCTTTCCAGCTGCTCGGCGACGTAGAAACCGTAGAGTTCTCGGGGCAGATAGCTATGCGCCTCGGCCATCGCCGCCTCTGGCCAGCCGAGCTCGGGGCCGTTCCTTTTCGCCCATTCGAGAAAATGCCTGGGACGTTCCGTCCAAAAGCTCATGCGGCCGGCAGGAACATTCAAGATGTGGTACGGCTGTGCGTCGCCGTAAGCGAGGCCGGGGCCGACGCGCGGGCGAGATTCGATCATTTCGACGTCGTATTTCGTCGACCGAAGCAGCCTCGCGGCGACAGCGGCTCCGCTGAACCCGCCGCCGACAATGGCAATCTTTGGTTTAGGCGACGTCGCGTACCGCATTCCTTCATTCCCAACCGAAATCTATTCCGAGAAATTCGTAGAGAGCCTCGTTGTAGGGACGGAAGAACTCCGAAAGCTCGGAGCGGAGCCGTTCCGACATCGCTGCCTCGGGCGCGGAGTTACGCTCGCGAATGAGCATCGGCTCGAAATAGGGAAGGCCGAGAAATGCGTAGACATCCTTCGCCAGTCGCGCGGGATCGCGAAACATTTGCGCTGCGTCCACGATGAAGACTCGATCTCTCGGGAACCCGTCGAACAGCAGACGAAGGAACGGCAGATAGATGCTCTGCTGCAGATAGCCTACTCGATTTCCGCTCAACGACGAGGGACCGCTCCCACCCGAACATATCGCCTCCCGTTCGATCTTGGCGAGCGTCTCGAAGTCGGGAACGAAACGCCACAACGGATCGGACAATATGCGGGAATTTCTCATTCGATCCCATCGCCATTGAGAGAATGCACGATCTATCGGATCACGGAGAATGACGACGACACAGCCATCCTGACAAAGCGCCTTCATCAGGAAAATCGACAGGAGATCGGGCGCGATCGGCGTGAAGTAGCCTGTCGTCGCTCCCCCATATCTCCTTTCCAGGCGTAATTGCTCTCTGCGAGAGGGAAGCTGAGCCTCCATATATTTCAGTTGCGGAAATTGGACGAGCTCCTTGGCCAGTGGCGGCGCTACGTGCGGATGCTGAAGGATGTATGAGGAGAGCAACGAGGTGCCGGATCGAACCGCCCCGATCGAAACGAACGAGGCCTTCATACGGCTCTTGTGGTTCATAGCCCGAAGAGCGATCCGCCATCTCGGTGGGTTCAGGAAATAATACGGCCGGAACTGGTGTTCGACCATGCCTGCTAGAGCGCGCAGACGATTCGTCGAATTCATCCGTTTCCGGAAATCTCCGTAGGGAGCCTCGAGAATTGCAACTTTGTCGGGATCGACCTGCAGAGAGCCTGTCTCGAAGCAATCTCGATGCGACGCAGATCTATGTTCGGTCTCGCGCATGCCGTCATCCTTCCAGGAGCGTCTTCGATTGCAGATCGATTTCTGGTTCAGAGCGCTTCAGCCTCGCCGGACCGCATGTGTTCGAATTCAAGTCCGTAGAGCAGATGTTCTGCATGGCGATCAACGTAGACGCGGCTCACTGGCGGAATGGCCATCACGTGGACTCGTTCGGTATAGGCTTCGAGAGCGTTCGCCACGGCGCGTCTCGCGCTCCCTTGCGATTGCTCGAAATCGCCACTCTCCCCGTGATCTTCCAAAAATGCTATGTAGGCATGATCGCCTCGTCGTAGCCTGCTCTCGACGATGGGGAGTTCGTCCATCCACGAGCGTCGACATCCAAAAAGGAAGAGAGCCGCCGGCCTCGACGGATCGAGCCCTGGCCGCAGAACGGACAGAGCGCATTTTGCCCAATGTTCGGCGTCGCCTTCGGCGTCTATGCGCAGATCGTAACGTTCGGGGGGAACGAAGAGGCGGTTGGTATCCTCGAAACGTCCTCGTTGAATTCGGTCGACCCAAATGACGAAAGAGTCGCCGAACGCCGCGCGTGTTTCGGGCGTCGGACAGACGAAGTCCGCGATCGCGGTACCTCCCGCTTCCACGACGCGATCGCACATCCATCCCATGCGCCTTGCTTGCTCGATCCGATCCTCGTGCGAGAAGCCCAGGTCCTTCGAGATGTTGGCGCGAGCGTCGTCCGCGTTGAAAGCCACAGCGCCCAACAACGGCCTCAGCGCACGACTCAAGGTCGTCTTTCCGGCGCCGGGAAGGCCCATGATCAAAATCTTTCTATTCATGCCGTTCTTCCGGTTTGAAGCGCAAAACAAGGACTCGACTGACAGATAGCCGCCGATCGGCACTGTCGTTCGGCGGTTCGAACAATTTCCTACGAATTCCGATATTGGAAGCGCTTCTCATTTTTGTCAGACGGATACGCACGCAAGAACGTGCCAGAAAAAATCGATCC
The DNA here is from genome assembly GCA_003105285.1 of Methylocystaceae bacterium. Taxonomy (GTDB): domain Bacteria; phylum Pseudomonadota; class Alphaproteobacteria; order Rhizobiales; family Beijerinckiaceae; genus Methylosinus. The sequence continues at coordinate 6,441 of PQAN01000144.1, read as the reverse complement.
TCGCGGTCGATTTTCCTTTTTGGGATAGGCCGTAGAGAAGGCATCCTATGTTCTGTCCGCGGAAGTTGCGGTCGACGTCCGAACAGACTCGATCCGAAAGCGACAGAGGCGCGTCTTCGTTCGAGCAGCAAACGCGTTCTGTGTTCGATCGCGGGAGGATCGACGAGGCCGTCTCAATTATTTTTTTGGCATGAACGGTCGTCGCCATCCGTCTTAATCGACAGAAGACGGGACGTCAGCGCTGATCGGTGCAGATCGTCACGATCTTCCGAGCAAGGGACGCATGTCATGTCACACGACTTGTCACGCGATGGAGCCGCAGGTCCACAGCAGACGACCTCCTTGGTGACGCAAATCGGAGTCGAGGCGGCGTTCGCGACAGATTCCTCGAAAGCGAGCGTGAATGGCTCGCTTCTCGACGACGGTCTGGTTCCCGCGCCATTCCACCAGAATTTCGGAAATGTCTTTCTCGATCGCCAGGCGGCGATCGAGTCGAATGCGCGGACCTATCCGCGTCGAATCCCGTTGGCTATCAAATCGGCTCGTGGAATGCGAGTCACGGACGTAGAAGGCCGGGAATATATCGATTGCCTCGCCGGAGCCGGGGCGCTGGCGCTCGGCCACAATCACCCTGTAGTCGTGGAGGCGATCCGCAATGCTCTGAGCGAAGAAATTCCCTTCCAGACGCTCGATCTGCCGACGCCTTTCAAGGACAGATTCATCCGGGATTTGTTCGACAGTCTGCCGGATCGATTCGCGAAGAATTACAAGATACAGTTTTGTGGTCCGTCCGGCGCCGACGCCGTCGAAGCGGCGTTGAAGCTCGTCAAGACCGCGAGCGGACGCAGGGGAATTGTCGCCTTTCATGGCGCCTATCACGGAATGACGCATGGCGCGTTGAGTGTCAGCGGAGAAAGCGTTCCGAAATTGGCGCTCGCCGGGCTGTCGGCCGAGGTGCAGTTTCTGCCGTACCCTTCCGCCTATCGTTGCCCTTTCGGAGTGGGTGGCGTCGAGGGGGCCGATCTGGGTGCCCGCTATATCGAGACGGTTCTGGACGACCCAAACAGTGGCGTGTTGCTTCCCGCCGGAATGATCCTCGAAGTGGTGCAGGGAGAAGGCGGCGTCAATCCGGCTCCCGACGATTGGTTGCGAAAGGTCCGTTCGATAACGAAGCGGCGTGGCATACCGCTGATCGTCGACGAAGTGCAGACGGGCCTCGGCCGAACTGGGCGCCTATACGCGTTCGAACATGCGGCCATAACGCCGGACGTGCTCGTGCTCTCCAAGGCGATCGGCGGCGGACTTCCTCTGTCCGTGGTGATCTATCACCAAGATTTGGACGAATGGAAGCCCGGCGCTCACGCCGGGACGTTCAGGGGCAATCAACTCGCCTTTGCAGCCGGCGCCGTGACGATTCGTCATGTTCGCGAATGTCGTCTCGAACGCCGGGCGTTCGAGCGGGGAAGACTTCTTCAGTCGATGCTCGAAGGAGGCGCGGCCGAGCTTCGCTCCATCGGCGATGTGCGGGGACGCGGATTGTTGATCGGGGCGGAAATCGTCGACAAGGACGCGGTCGGCACCGCGGGTGAGCCTCCTCCTCCGTCTCCGAAACTCGCGCGGGATATTCAACGCGAATGTCTGCGTCGCGGACTGATCGTGGAGTTGGGCGGACGAAGCGGTTCGGTCGTGCGTTTCCTGCCGCCTCTGATCGTCGACGAGGCAGACATCGATGCGATCGCCGATCGGTTCCTCGATGCGGCGCGTTCGGCGGAAGCAGTTCTATAAGGAGTTATTTCGATGGCTTGGGAAGAAGACGACAAGGCGATCTACACGGTCGTGGTCAACCACGAAGAGCAATATTCGATCTGGCCAGAATATAAGGACATTCCGAATGGATGGCGTGCGGTCGGGAAGACTGGGGAGAAGGCCGAATGCCTCGCATTCATCAAGGAAGTATGGACCGACATGCGTCCGCTGAGCCTGCGTAGGCAGATGGAGGAAGCCGAGGCGAAGGGCGTCCTCGCGGATCGATAGCTCTTTAGGGCTCCGGCAACGGCGTTCGAAAGCGCCTCGTTCAACCGCTCAGTTTGCTCGCTTCGCTCACAAAGGATTTCCGATGTCGATCTCGTATAAGATCGATCGCGTGGCGCATCTTTCGCCCGAGGAATTCGTCGCAGGCTACGTTCGCCATCGGCGACCTGTATTGATCTCCAAGGGCTTCGAGGGATGTGCGGCGCGCCATGTCTGGAGCTTGGATCATCTACGACGGCGCGCCGGCGAACGCCGCATCGTTTTGAAGGATTGGGACGAATCTGGAATTCGTCTCTCGCATGTTCGCCTCGACGCTTACGTCGACAGCCTGGAACGCTACGAAGCCGGCGATGACGAAGAAGCGGCCTCGAGGCGGCGGCCTCCTTATCTGCACGATGTGCCGTTGACGAGCATTTTAGCCGACGCCGCTGCCGATCTCGAGCAATTTCCCTGCGGCTTTTTTCCCGCCTGGTATGGCGCCGATTGGCCAAAATTCGCGCAGCTGTTTCTCGGCCCTTCGGGAAGCGTGACGCCGCTGCATTTCGACTGCCTGTTGACTCACAATCTGTTTTTTCAAGTGATGGGACGCAAGAAATTCACTCTGCTACCCTATAAACAGCTCGTCTATTGCTACCCTCGTGACTGGCGATGGTGCGCGGTGGACGTCGAAAATCCCGATTATGACCGCCATCCGTTGTTCAGATCGGCGAGTCCAGTCGAAGTCGTCGTCGAGCCGGGAGACGTACTATACATGCCACCTGGCGCGCTCCATCATGTGCGCAGCCTGGATTGCGGTCTTTCATTCAATGTCGACTGGCATACCAAGGAAAGCGCTCTCCGGGGGGCGCTAGCGTTCGCTCGAGGGATGCCGATGAAGAACGTCTATTACAATTCGGTCATCGCTTTCGGAATGTGGACCGGTGTCGCGGCGAGAGTTCTGTTTCCCTACTACCGATCCTATCTCGATTACGTCTCGTGAAACAATTGTCTTACGTGCGGATACAACAGCCATGATCTCCATGTCACCCTCAGCGCACGGCGAACGATCGCTGGAAAGCGTCAAGGATCTCGTTTCGCTGCTGCGATTACGCGCAGCCGTGCAGTCGGATGAAACCGCTTATATTTTTCTCGAGGACGGAGAAACCGAGCGTGCACGCCTGACATTCTGGGAACTGGATCTGCGGGCGAAGTCGATCGCCGCGGAGCTCCAGCATATGGGGTTGGAAGACCAGATAGCTCTGCTGTTGTACCCACCCGGCCTCGATTACATTGAGGCTTTCTTCGGCTGTCTCTATGCTGGTGTCGTCGCGGTGCCGGCTTACCCGCCTTCCGGGCGCCATCTTCAAAGACTGCAAGCGATCGTCAGCGATGCGAAGCCCGCCGTCATCATGACGATTTCCTCTCTTCACGAGCGTTTCGTCGCCGAAGAGAAAGCGGAGGCGGGGATCGGTCGGCAACGATGGTGCCTGACGGATGGCATCAATTCTGACGGCGCGGACTGGCGGCCGGTCGCCGCCGAGCCGTGCCGTCTCGCATTTTTGCAATATACCTCCGGATCGACAGGGGATCCACGCGGCGTGATGGTCAGCCACGGCAATTTGATCGCCAATCAGGCGCTGATCAAGGAGAGCTTTGGGCATAGCGAGCGGTCGACGCTCGTCGGTTGGCTGCCCCTCTATCACGACATGGGATTGATCGGAAATATTTTGCAGCCGCTCTATGTCGGCGCGAAGGCCGTCCTGATGTCGCCGATGGCCTTCTTGGAAAAGCCGATACGCTGGCTTCGCGCCATTTCAGATTATCGAGCGCATACGAGCGGCGGGCCGAACTTCGGCTTCGAGCACTGCATCCGAAGGATCACCGAAAGCGAAAAAAGTGGTCTCGATTTGACGTCTTGGCGAATCGCGTTCAGCGGGGCCGAGCCGGTTCGGGCGGCGACGCTGGATCGTTTCGCGGCTGCGTTCGCGGAGAGCGGCTTCCGCCGCGATAGGTTTGTTCCCTGCTACGGCCTGGCGGAGGCGACCCTGGTCGTGACGGCGCCGACGCCTGGTCGAGCGGGCACGCTGCGCCGGATCGATCGGCGGGACGTCGAACGAAATCGAGCGACGACGGTCGACAGCGGTGAAGAGGCGGTCTCAGTGATCGGCTGCGGGCGCGCATGGCCTGGGCATGAGGTTGTCGTCGTCGACCCAGACACAGCGACTCGCCGCGCCGATAACGAGGTCGGCGAGATTTGGGTGGCCGGCGCGAGCGTCGCGCAGGGATATTGGAACCGTCCGGAAAAGACTGCGACGACGTTCGGCGCGAGGCTCGCGGACGACCCGACACAGCGGTTCATGCGCACCGGCGATCTCGGATTTCTGGACGCCGGCGAGTTGTTCGTTACAGGACGGGCGAAAGATATCGTCATCATTGCGGGACGAAATTACTATCCACAGGATTTCGAGTGCGTAATCGACGATGAGGTCGCGGAGGCTCGAACGGGCTGTAGCGCGGCCTTTTCGATCGTCGTGAACGAGCAGGAGGCGTTCGTCCTGCTCGTCGAGCCACAACGTTCACAGCTCCCGTCCCTGCGATTGGGAGGCGCTGAAGCGCTGTTCCATAAAATTCGCGAATGTCTCGCTCGCACGTCCGACATCGCACCTTTGGAGATCGTTCTCGTTCAGCCTGGATCGGTTCCCAAGACATCGAGCGGAAAGATTCGACGCTCGGCATGCAGACGCAGCTACCTTGACGATGCGCTCCAGGTTGTGGCGCGCGAAGGGACGCAGGACGAGGAAGCCCGTGGCGAGCAAACGACAGCGACCGACGACACGGGAGCGACGGCGCTATTGCGCGATACACTTCCGCTCCTCACTCCGCCGCAGAAGGCGGCGTTGATATCGCGTTTCATCATATCGACGGCGGCGAGATTGCTCCGCATTCCGGCAAGCGACTTGGTCGCCGATTGGCCAATCATCCGTGTCGGGCTCGATTCGTTGCGATCGGTCGAACTCAAGCACGCTCTCGACGAGATGCTCGGAACTGATGTCCCCCTATCGCTGCTCATGTCGGAAAAGACCTTTACGCAGATCGCGAACGAGTTGGGCGCCGAAGAAGGTCTCGGATCGTCGGAGACGACCGCAGTGGCGGACGAGGATGTCGGCGCTTTGTCCCATACAGAGCGAGCGATATGGGCGGTTCATCAATTGGAGCCATCCGGGGTCGCCTACAATCTACATCTAGCGCTGGGCTTTGAAGGGCGCATCGATTATCGCGCGCTGGAGAAGGCTCTCGGAGACGTGTTCGAACGCCATTCCATCCTATCGAGCGCCTATGCCGTTGACGGCGAAGGTGTCGTCAGGTCGGCGCAGCCGAATCCGGGTTGGTTCGCGTCGGTGGACGCGACGGGCTGGACCAGCGAGTCTCTGCAGAGTGATATGGGGCGGCGCGCGGCGACGCCTTTCGATCTCGGCACGGGCGAGGTCTTTAGGGCGAGCCTGTATCGGCGGGGCGAGGAGCGCGCCACTCTGCTGCTCTGCGCGCATCATATCGCTCTGGACTTATGGTCTCTGCTCATTCTCTTGTCGGAGCTTCAGAAAGTGTATGTCGCGCGTTGCTCAGGACGAAAGGCGGCGCTGCGGCGACCCGTTGCCGATTACGCGGAGTTCGTGTCGTGGCAACGTCGCTATCTGCGCAGCGACTCCTGCGAGCGCGCCTGGATCTATTGGCGGGAGCGCCTCGGCGGCGACCTTCCCGTTTTGGCTCTGCCGATCGATCATCCGCGTCCCTCGGAGCCGAGCTATGTCGGATCGAGCGTTCGCATAAATGTCGGCGGGCAATTGGCGGCGGCTCTGCGGAAGTTCGCCCGGGAGAGAGGAGTCACGCTATTTTCTCTTTTGCTCAGCGCGTACAAAATCGTTCTCTACCGGCACACGCACCGATCGGACATCGTCGTTGGAACCGCCGGCAGCGGACGCAGTCGAGAGCGATTCAGAGGAGTGGTCGGCAATTTCGTCAATCCGCTGGCGCTGCGGACGCGTGTCGAGCCGTCGATGCGATTTTCTGAATATCTTCGAGATGTCCAGGGCCGCGTGCTCGAGGCGCTGGAGCACCAGGATTTTCCATTCTCTGAGCTCGTCGAACGCCTGGAACCTGAGCGTGTCGTCGGGCAGTGGCCGATATTCCAGACCTGGTTCGCGTTGCAACAGGCGCAGTCGGATGTCGAGGGGGATTTCGCGGAATTCGCGCTCGGTGAGGAGACGGCTTCGACGCCATGGGGAGATGGCGCGATCCGCGGCGAAGCGGTCACTACACGTGTCGAGCGTTTCGATCTGAAATTGATGGCGGCAGCGACGAGGAGAGGGCTCGTCCTGTCGTTTCAATATCGACTCGACTTGTTCGAGCGCACCACCATCGAGCGCTTCGCCG
>PQAN01000143.1 GCA_003105285.1 Methylocystaceae bacterium | reverse complement strand
CATTCAAAACAAACTATTATTTACGAGAGCAGAAAGGCGCCTGCGCCGACCCGCCTCAATATCATATTGCATTTATAGGCTTTCAAGGGCTATGAAACGTCCCTGCCACCGTCAGGACGCCGCCATGAGTCAGACCACAGCTTTCGACCGGCCATCCATCAGCCATTCGCAGGACACGCCGGAACTGGCGGCGACCTATGAGGAGAAGAGCGGCTATCAATTCGAGCACGGCAAGGTGCTCATCGCCGCGCTCGGATTGAAGCGTGGCGACGCTGTCCTCGACATCGGCTCGGGCACGGGGCGGCTCGCCGGTCACGTCGCCGAGATCGTCGGCCCGCGGGGCAAGGTGGTCGGAATCGATCCGCTGCCGCTGCGCGTCGAGATCGCCAATGCGAAAAACATCGCCAATTTCGAGGCGCATGTCGGCCGCGCCGAGGACCTCTCGCAGTTCGCAGACGAGAGCTTCGACGCCGTCTATCTCAACAGCGTGTTCCACTGGGTGGAGGACAAGCCGCGCGCCCTGGCGGAGATAAAACGCGCGCTGAAGCCCGCCGGACGTCTCGGCCTCAACAGCGCCGATCCGAAGAAGCGGCACGAATCGGCCGTTCTGTCGCGCGAGGCGCTCGAAGACCTCGGCGTCGATTCGGCTCATGGCGTCGCCGCGCCCATTCTCGCCGTCGACCCCGACGAGCTCCGCGCGCTGTTGGCCGCGGCGGGCTTCGGCGAGATCGAGGCCGTCGAACATGTCTTCGTCGATCTCCACGAGGATGTCGACGGCCTCATCGCCTGGTCGAATTCGAGCTCCTTCGGCAACAACGCCATCGTTCGCCTTTCGGATGAAGATCGCGCCCGCTGGCGCGCCGCCTTCGCCGAGAAGCTCGAGGCGAAGCGCACGCCCGACGGCTACAGGCTCGAGCGCTATCTGACCTTCGCGACGGCGACGAAGCCGGCGTGAAAACCCGGTAACGCGTGGAGCGATCGCGAGCCCGCCCTATTTTCGTGAGCGTGAGAGGAGAGGTCTCATGCGCACGATCATCGAGCCGTTCCGCATCAAAATGACGGAAGCCCTGCCGATCACGACGCGCGGCCGACGCGCGGAGCGTCTCGCGGCGGCGCACAACAATGTCTTTCTGCTCGACGCCGAGGACATCACCATCGACCTTTTGACCGACAGCGGCACGGGCGCGATGTCGGACCGGCAATGGGCCGCGCTCATGCTCGGCGACGAGAGCTACGCGGGAAGCGCGTCCTGGCGCCATTTCGAAAGGACCGTGCGCGAAATCACCGGCTTCGAGCATGTCTTTCCCACCCACCAGGACCGAGCGGCCGAGCGCATTCTCGCCGCGACGCGCCTGAAGCCGGGCGATATCGTTCCAAACAACAGCCATTTCGACACGACGCGCGCCAATATCGAATATGTCGGCGCGAAGGCCGTCGATCTCCCGTCGCCCGCGAGCAAGGACATTTATTCGGATGCGCGCTTCAAGGGCGATATGGACGTGGACGCGCTCGAACGGCTCATCGCGACAGAGGGCGCAAGCAAGATTCCCTTCTGCATGATCACCGTGACGAACAATGCCGCCGGAGGGCAGCCGGTGTCGATGGAGAATATCCGCAACGTTCGGGCGCTCCTCGGCGCGCACGGCGTTCCGCTCGTCGTCGACGCCTGCCGTTACGCTGAAAACGCCTATTTCATCAAACAATGGGAAGCGGGCTTCGCAGATCGTGATCTCATCGATATCGCCCGAGACATGTTCTCGCTCTGCGACGGCGCGACGATGAGCGCGAAAAAGGACGGGCTCGCCAATATCGGCGGCTTCTTGGCCTGCAACAATGACGAATGGGCCGAGGACTTTCGCAACCTGTTGATTCTCACCGAGGGCTTTCCGACCTACGGCGGACTGGCCGGCCGCGATCTCGAGGCGGTCGCCGTCGGGCTGAAGGAAGCGCTGGAATTCGACTATCAACGCTACCGCCATGCGACGGTCGAATATCTCGCCTCGAAGCTGATCGCGCGCGGCGTCCCGATCGTGCGTCCGGCCGGCGGCCATGGCGTGTTCATCGACCCCGGCGTCTTCTGCCCGCATCTTGGCGCCGGTGACTACCCCGGCATCGGTCTCGTCAACGCGCTCTATCTCGAGGGCGGCGTGAGGGCGGTGGAGCTCGGCAGCGTGATGTTCGGCCGCGCCGCCGCCGGCGGAGAAGCGGAAGCTCCGGCGCTGCGCGAGCTGGTGCGCCTCGCTTTGCCGCGCCGCGTCTATACGCAGAGCCATTTCGACTATGTCGTCGAGACGCTCGACCTCGTCTGGCGGCGACGCGAGGCGATACCCGCCCATCGCATCGTCAGGCAGGCACCTTTCCTGCGCCATTTCACGGCGCATTTCGAACCCTTTGAAACTCGATGAACGGGGTCGGCCGAGCGAGCCCGAAGGCTCGCTGTCGACGCGCCCGGATGTGCGACCGCTTTGCGCGCGGCGCTCGCGCGACCTATCTATAGGCTCGAAACGGTCTCTTCGGCTCGGCTTTTTAGGAGAGTACGATGGACTCCGACCAAACGACGACCTCTTCCCCGAAGAACCGCTATGCGAATGCGCCGCGCAAGACGGACTGGACGATCGACCAGAATTGGCCGTCCTACAGCGCCGACGAGCACGACCGTTGGAATCGCCTCTACGCCCGCCAGGCCGAGCGTCTGCCCGGCCGCGCCTGCGATGAATTCTTGCGAGCGAAGGCCCGGCTGGAGTTGTCCCGCAGCGGCATTCCGGATTTCGCCGATCTGAGCCGGCGCCTGACGGCGATGACCGGCTGGAGCGTCGTGCCGGTCGCCGGGCTCATTCCCGACGACGCATTCTTCGAACACCTCGCCAACCGGCGCTTTCCCGCCGGCGCCTTCATCCGCCCCGAAGAGGAGCTCGACTATCTCGAAGAGCCGGACGTCTTTCATGACGTCTTCGGCCATGTGCCGCTGCTCGCCGACCCCGTCTATGCGCGATTTCTCGAAGCCTATGGAAAGGGCGGACATCGGGCGCTGGAGCGCGGACAATTGCACAATCTCGCGCGGCTCTATTGGTACACGGTCGAGTTCGGATTGATCGCCACGCCGTCCGGCCTGCGCATCTTCGGAGCCGGGATCATGTCCTCGCCCGCCGAGACGGTGTTTTCTCTCGAGGATTCGTCGCCGAACCGGATCGCCTTCGATCTCGAACGGGTGATGCGCACCAAATATATCATCGACGATTTTCAGCAGACCTACTTCGTCGTCGACGGTTTCGAGCGGCTGCTCGGGGCCTGCTACCAGGACTTCGGCCCCATCTACGACCGGCTGCGCTCGGCGCCGGATTTGGAGGCGCATGAGCTCGCGCCGACCGACCGCATCGTGACGCGCGGCGATTTCCATTACTTCGAGAGCAAGGGCAAGGCGCACGCCGCGTGAACCGCT
>PQAN01000142.1 GCA_003105285.1 Methylocystaceae bacterium | reverse complement strand
GGAGCTCGAAGCACAAATCCACCCCCTCATCGTCGCACGTATTGAGGATCGGCAGCCATCTGCGGGCGAGTTCGTCGAAAGCCGCTTCGACCAGTCCCTCGGGGCGCTGCGGGAATGGGAAGAAATAGGGCCATAAAAACGAACCCGAAAACGTGCCCATCGCATTCAAACGAAGGCGGCGTGACGCCTTGGCGGTGAGTTTGATCCGTTCGATCGCCCATTCGCTCCGCGCCGCAGGATTTCCGTGAAGCGCCGCCGGGGCGAATGCGTCGCACATCGCGTCGTAGGCCGGATGGACCGCAACGAGCTGCCCGAAAAGATGCGCCGTCAACTCGCTGACGACGAGCCCCCGCTCGGTGAAAATTCCGGTAATGTCGTCGCAATAGGCTTGGCTTTCCGCGGCCTTGGCGACGTCGAACAGGCGCTGATCCCAGGCGGGAATTTGCAACGCCTTGAAACCCAACTCGTTTGCCCAATCCGCAATCGTCGCCAGCGCGTCGAACGGCGCTCGGGCCCCGCTGAACTGCGCGAGATGAACGCTTGGTCCTTTGATCGTTTTCATGTGATGCACCATTCTTTGTCGTTCAACAAACAATGACGGCTTGCGCGATGGAGTCAAGTGGATTATTTGTCGTTCGATCAATAATACGGTTCGACATGGCTGGCAGACCAAGAGAATTCGACAGAAACGAAGCCCTCAGGAAGGCGCGCGATCTCTTCTGGCTGAGCGGCTACGAGGGCACGTCGATGGCCGACCTCGTCGCCGGGCTCGGAATCGCGTCGGCGCGGATCTATGCGGCTTTTGGCTCCAAAGAGGCGCTGTTCCGCGAGGCCATCGAACTCTACGAAACGGACGAAGGCGGTTTCGCCGATCGAGTGCTTGCTGGGACGAAGGATATTCGCTCCACGCTCGAGGAAATGTTCATGACGGCTATCGCGCTTTACACTCCTGGCCAGCGGGGATGCATGGTTGTTTCAGCCGCGACGAACTGCTCGCCAGACAACGCGGCGCTTGGACAATGGCTGTCAGAGCATCGCAGGGCGCGAACCCAGTCGATCATTGATCGGCTGAGTGAAGCCAAAAATGCCGGCGAACTTGCCGAGCATGTCGACACGGACGCACTTGGCGATTGTTGCGCGACCATGCTTCACGGCCTGTCGGTACAGGCCAGAGATGGAATAAGCGCGAGCAGGCTGAAGGCCTCTGTCGTTACATTTCTCTCCATGTTCGACTTGCTGGGCGGCGTGGACAAATTCAGCAAAGGATTTCGACGCTGACCAGTTTGATGTCGCCGTCGAAGGATTCGACATAGGCGGAAATGTTGTCTGAGAACTCGTCCATCAGATTGAGCCCCTCAGAGTCGTAATCGTTTTCGGCGACAAGCCTCAGTCTTCCGTCCGTGAAGGTGCAGACGACGTTGTGTTCGCGCGAGTAGCGGAGCCGAAATGCGTCCGTGATGTCGCGCGCCGCTTCGTCGCCCGCCGCTGCGGGAACGCCATGACATTCCAGCGTGATGCGATACATGCGTTCAAGCTCCTGATCCGCGGGACGCTTACTTGGAAAGGCGAACGAGGGAGAACCTGAGCCTGTCAGCGTCGAGTTGGGAGCATTGTCTCGACAAATCTCCGACGGCGCCGTCCCTGGCGTGACGATCATCGCCGCGATTTTCTGCATCGTCTCCGACCAAGAACTTTGCCCCATCATCCCCCAATCGGCGGATTGATCCGCGCAAATCCTTCCTGACGCCGATATGGGAAATGCGGATAAGGCGGCATGACGGTGCTCGCCTCATCCAGCTTGGCGATCTGCTCAGGCGAAAGCGTCCAACCGACTGCGCCGAGGTTCTGGCGAAGTTGTTCCTCGTTGCGTGCACCGATGATGACGGACGACACGGTCGGCCGCGTGGTCAGCCAGTTGAGCGCTATCTGCGGCACTGTCTTGCCTATTTCCGCCGCGACCGCCTCCAGCGCATCGATCACGCGAAATAGATGTTCGTCTTCGACGGGCGGGCCAAAGCTCGCTGTTGCATGCAGCCGGCTGCTCTCGGGAATGGGCATGCCACGTCTGATCTTGCCGGTCAGGCGGCCCCAGCCAAGCGGGCTCCACACCAACGCACCGAGCCCTTGGTCTTGCCCCAGCGGCATGAGGTCCCATTCATAATCGCGGCCGATTAGCGAATAATAGATCTGATTGGAGACATAGCGCGGCCAGCCATAACGATCCGCGACCGCCAGCGCTTTCATGATCTGCCAGCCGGAGAAGTTCGAAACGCCGATGTAACGAACCTTGCCGTCGCGAACGAGCGCATCGAGTGTCGAGAGAACCTCCTCTGCCGGAGTGAAGGCGTCAAAAGCGTGCAGCTGCAATATGTCGATGTAATCGGCGCCGAGCCGCTTCAACGCGTCCTCGACGGCGCGGATCAGGCGGAAACGTGAAGAACCGGCGGCGTTGGGGCCGTCGCCCATCGGCAAGCTGGTCTTGGTGGAAATCAGCACGCTGTCGCGCCGGCCCTTGATCGCCGCGCCAAGCACTTCCTCGGACGCGCCGTCGGAATAGCCGTCGGCCGTGTCGAACAGATTGACGCCGGCTTCCAGGCAGATGTCCACGAGACGGCGCGCCTCGATGGCATCGCTCGTGCCCCAATTGCTGAAGAGCGGCCCCGTGCCGCCGAACGTGCCGGCGCCAAAGCTCAGGAGCGGAACCTTGAGACCGGAGCGTCCTAGGAAACGATAATTCATGACTTGATCCTTTCGCGTAATGATGGGGTCAGCGGCCGAGCAGTGCGGTGAGGTCGATGGCGGCCGCCATCGCCTCGTTGCCCTTGTCGCCGGGATGGAGATGATCGCCGGAATCGTATTCGGCGCGGATGCGAGTGGGACGCGCAGGGTCGCGGAGCAACGCGTCGAAATCGACCACCACATCGAAGGCGCCGCTCGTCCTGATCCAGTGATTGACCTCTTGCCGGACGGCTTCGCGGGCCGGATTGTAATAGTCTCCGAGCGGCGTGCCTTTCAGCGCGTCCTCAAACGGGGTCAGCGTCGCCCCGATGATCCGGATATTGCGGGCATGGGCCTGGGCGATCAGTTGGCGATAACCGGCAATGATGGTCTCCGCCGTCGGCGTTGAACGGTCGGGGTCGAGGATCGTTCCCGGCCAGCAGATATCGGCAAGTCCCAGCAATATGACGACGGCTTTGACATTGGGATGCGCGAACACATCGCGCTCGAAGCGCGCGGTGGCGTTGACGCCCATCTTGCTGTCGAGGAGCCGTGCGCCGGAAATCCCGGCATTGAGCACCGCCACGCGGCGCGGCGCCAGCCGCCTGGCGAGAAAATCCGACCAGCGGGCGTCGGCGTCGATGGTGGCGCCGTTGCCGTCGGTTATCGAATCGCCGATCAGGACGACCGCGCCCGCGTTCGGCGTATCGACCAGAACCTCGCTCAGCAGAATGCGCGCATCCGTCTTATTCGCGGTCGGGAACGCGGCGGCGCGGGTAAGATCGCCATCGGCAAACCACGCCGTCGAACGACCATCCCAGTGAAAGGTCTTCAGCGGCGTCTCATCCGGCAGAAATGTCGAGACGACGAGTTGCGGCCGATCTTCGACGGCCATCTCGACAGGGTCGCTGATCGCCGGCGCGCCAGGCGGGATCGCGATGCTGTCCTTGCCGCCGAACGTAATCTT
>PQAN01000141.1 GCA_003105285.1 Methylocystaceae bacterium | reverse complement strand
ATGACGAGGCCGACGCCTTTCCCGGAGCGCGTTGGGGCGAAGCAGAGAACATGCTCCGGCCCGTCGTGGCGTAGATAGTGATGGTTGAGACGGCCGAGCACGACGCCGTCCGGCCCGAGCATTCCTGCATCGCGTATCTCGGTCTCCGTCGCCCACCGCGCCGAGCCGTAGGTGATGACATTTGTCGATTCGCGGGCACGCAAGACCGACATGAGGATCGCTGCGGCTATGGAGACGAAGCCGCCCGACGCCGCGACTGCCGCGCCTTCGATGAATATCTCGGGGGCATAGGCGTCAAAGTGATACCACCACCAGAAGAACGCCGGCGGGGCGTAGAAGGGCCAGGACCCGATCGCGAACCATGGCAGGCCCAATTCGGACTGGAACGCGAGGCGCCACGCCGTCCATTCCGTCGCGCCCCACGTCGTGGCGAGCACGATCGCGAAGACGACGAGGATTTGGCTCCAAAGGATGCGCGTGGCGGACATGCGCACCAGCTTCGCGACGGAGTGTTCCTCCGTGCAAGGCGCGGGAGGCGGCGGTCGTAGAGAAACTGGTTCTAGCGTGCAAAGACCGGCGGCGAGCGCAGGCATCGCCGAGGCATTGGGCTGTCTCGATAAGGAAAGCGGGTAGCCTCGCCCGCGATTCGGAACGGCCTGCTGGGTCGGCGATTGATTTCCTGCCAGTTGGCAGTATATTTCTTGTCAATTGACGAATGAGGTCAGCATGAGCTTCGCCCACGCCGCAAGCCCGGCCACGGATTTCGGCGCGCCGCCGGCGCTGCCCAATCTGGCGGATGCGGCCACGCGCGAGCGATTGACGCCGGCGGCCGTCGAAGGCGTCGTGCGCCTCGCCGAAATCTGGCGACTGACCAGCGCCGAGATTTGCGCGCTCCTGGGCGGCGTCTCGGAACGGACCTGGTTTCGCATGAAGAAGGGCCAGTGGCCGGGAGCCTTGTCTCAGGACACGCTCACGCGCGTCAGCGCGCTCGTCGGCATCTTCAAAGGACTGCGGCTACTGTTTTCCGAGCCGCTCTCCGACGAATGGGTTCGGCTGCCGAACAAGGGGCCGCTCTACGGCGGACGTCGTCCCCTCGACGCTATGATCGAGGGCGGCATTCCGAAGATGCTGGAGGTCCGACGTCATATCGACGCCTTGCGCGGCGGCCTGTGAATGGCCTTGCCGCCTACGGTCGATCTCGCCCAGCGCGACACGGTGCGGCTCATTTCCACGGGCCGGCTCAAGCCGCCCGTGCTGCTGCCTCTGGCCGCGAACTTCGGCGCGCTCGAAGACCTCGCGGGCCTCGAGAGCGTCACCAATGCGCGATTGACGGCGCAGGAGACGGGGCTGCCCGGGCTCGACCCGCGCGAGCTCGTGTTCGGTCGTCCGGGCTACACCTTCGTCAATGCCGCCTTCACCCATACGCGGCCGGGCGGCAATCGCTTCAACGATGAGGATCGCGGCGCCTGGTACTGCGCCTTCGAGGCGGGAACCTCGCTCGGCGAAGTGTCCTTCCACCTGACGCGCGAGCTCGAAGCAGTCGGGCGTTTCGAGAATGTCACCGACTACGCCGAGCTGCTGGCGGATTTCTTCGCGCCTTTTCACGATTTGCGCGTCTTCGATCGATCGAGCGAACCGGCATTGAGCGACGATCCAGCGATCGCCTATCCCGCCGGTCAGACGCTCGCGCAGCGACTGCGCGTCGAAGCGGCCAGCAATGGGGTCGTCTATCCTTCGGCGCGGCGCGCCGGCGGCACATGCCTCGCCGCGTTCCGGCCCGATCTCGTGCAGAACCTGCGGCAAGGCGGGATTTGGCGGCTCGAGTGGCAGGGCGCGCCGACGCCGTCAATGACGCAAGTCGCCGAGTGAGCGTTTCGAGACGGGCCGAGTCATGGTTTCCGATCGAAGCTCGACTGCAGCGCCGATCGCGGTGAGCTAGAGGCCGATGCCGATCCCTCTTTTCCGGCCGAAACTCCATTCGACGCCGCCGCCGGGCGACATGACGCCCGAGACATGCCTCCCGAGTTCGCGTTCGAGCGAGGGCGACCAGGGAACGAGGCTGAAACCGAGGCCGTCGTCGATCATGGCAAAGCGGCCGGACGCGAGCGTGACCCGCTGGCGATAGACGCCGGCGACCGACTCTCCTTCGGCCGTACGCTGGCGCGGCAGGCCGAATTGAGCCGAGAGCCGGTTACCGGCCTCATCGAGCTCGCGCGCGCGCAAGGTCACGAGCAGATCCCTCGCGAAGACGAACCGCTGGCCTTGGCGGCGCGCCAACCCCTCGGCGGCGAGATGTTCGGTGCGGGTGTCCATGGCGGACCGGACCTCACGGCCGAAGCCCGCTTCGGAGAGCGGCATTGACTCCGTCTCCACGAGGCGGCGATCGAGCCAAGTGGCGCCCGTTGCGTGAATTTGCTCCTCGATCGAAAAATCTGAGCGAACGGCGAGGACGAGCCGCGACGATCCGCCCTCGCGCGATGCGAGGCACCGGACTTCCACGACGGCGCCCGGCGCGGCGTCGCCGGTCGCATCGAGGTCCGCGAAGCGGATGTGATGCGCTCGGCCGTCGACGCCATCGACGACGGCGAAGGCGGAACCTTTCAGCTCGTCGTCGAGGCCGCGCGAGACGAGACGGCCGATGATCGGGTCGCCGCGCGCATCGCTGTTCCAAGTGAAATCGCCCGTAGATCGCTCGATGCCGCGTTCAGCGAGCCCGCGATGGATGCGCTTGATGATGTCGCCGCGTTCGCCGAGCGCGCGAAGCGTGCTTTCCGCCTCGTCGGCCAGGACCCACCGGCCCGGGCCGATGGGCGCGGCGAGACCAAGTTTCTCCAGCTTGCGGATACGCCCGACGAGCACGGGCTGCTCGCTGTCGCTCGCCGACTCTCGGCTCGGGCGCAAGTCGACGACCCCATTGTTGCCAGCCTGGCGGGCAAGCGTTTGATCGAGCGGCGTCCAACGGTCCGCCTCCACCTGACGTTCGAGGCCACGACGAATCTCGAGCTCGCTGCGCGGGCCGAGCTCCAGAGTGACGAGTTGCTCGGCTCGGCCACGAAGGCCTCGGCTGATATAGTCGCGGCTGATGACGAGATCGCGGCCGTCGTCGGCGCGCCCCCGCACGAGAATATGAATATGGGGGTGCTCGGTGTTCCAGTGGTCGACCGCGACCCAATCGACTCCCGTTCCGAGATCGCGCGCCATCTGCGTCATCAGATCCCGGGTGAAGCTCCGCAGGTCGGAGAGTCCCGCCGCGTCATCGGGCGACACGATGAAGCGGAAATGATGACGATCACCCTGGCAGCGTTCGGCGAAGTCGCGCGCGTCTGCTTCGTCGCCTCCGACGTCAAACATTTTCCCAGGCGAACCGTCACGGGTCACGCCGTCGCGGCGCAGATAGAAGAGATGCGCGGCGAGCGGCGCCGACTTCACCCTGTGGCGGACGACGCGCGCTTTGACCACCACGCTGCGGGATTTCGAAGTGAGGCCACGGATCGCCAGCAAGCTTGCGGCGCGCCCGCGCCCGAAGCTTCCCGCCTTTCCCCGCGCGCCGCGATGCAGTCCGCCGGCCTTCTGCGTCGCCGCGAGAACGCGCGCCACAAAGCTCTTCACTCCTCTCGGATTTGTCGAGCGGACACGGCCGGGACGAATGTGGATGTCGTCGTCACGAGACATAGCGCCGCGCCGACGAGGTGAAAATTATCGTGCTATGAGAATCACATACGAAGATCGACAGGCTGTACGACGAATTCGCAGGCTGTACGAAGTTTCTGAATATCAACGATAATTCGACCGCCGGATCAAGCCGCAGGCTGTCCCTTTTATCCTGCCATCCGTAACCCGCTCGATCACGCTCTCCGTCGAACATCGCCGGATGTACGACATTGCGCGCGAACCTTCCATGAAGTGCGATCTCCTTCATTGCAGGTCACTCCCGCCCGCGATGCGCACAAAGAGGCCGTTCGAATGCGGAACGAGCGCCGACAAATCGACGATGCGACGCGCGGTCGACGCGCCGTTCGGCTGCATGCCGAGTGATGACGATTCCCCCAACGGATTGCCATCGGCGCGCAGAGCGAACAGCGGCGCGTCGCTTCCGGTGAAGGAAGTCGAGCCACCGTCGACATGGCGCCGGAGCTGCTCGTGATCGATCATCGGAGCGAGCGCCTCGACATATTCCAGCGTTTCCGCGGGGAGCGCTCGCCCTGCCGTGAGATAGCGGTCGAAGCGCGCCGGGCCTGCATTATATGCGGCGAGGAAGCCGGGCGATCCGTATCGATCGAGCAGCTCTCGAATATACGCCGAGCCGGCCAAGATGTTGTCGTGCGGATCGAATGGATCAGCGCCGAGGCCGTGGCGGGCGCGCAATTCGTCGTAGGTCGAGGGCATGATCTGCATCAGGCCGATTGCGCCTTTGGGCGATCGGGCGCGAACATAGCCGCTGCTCTCGACACGCATTATCGCGCGTATCCAGCGAGCCGGCACGGCGAAGCGCTTCGCAGCTTCTTCGACGAAAGTTTCGATCTCGGCTTGTGTATGTCCGCTCGCTGGCGATGGATCGGCCGACGCCGATTTCACGTAAGCGAAGGCGCCGAGTAGCAGCGAGGAGGCCGTGATGACGGCGACTGCGGCGATTGCCTCGAGACGCTTCGGAGTGCAGGCCGTGAGGGAAAGAGCGCGCAGGCAGAAAGTGAAAGGTAGCGCGACCACGCTTCTGCGATGGAATGGCGCGGTCATTTTTCCGTCGCCTCCTCTGCGGTCCAGAGAGGGGTCGCGCGGCCGACGACCGAGGTGATGGCCGTCGGGCCGAAGTAGCGGCCGTCGAGCGAGTTCGGCGATTGCCAATTCATGACGAAGATCATGTCGTCGGCTATGCTGCGGCAGCCTTGCCAGACGGGAAGCGCGCGTCCGAGATGATCGCCTTCGCGCGCCGTTCCCATTTCGATGCCGTCGACGATTATGGCGAGGTTCCGTCGGCAGACCGTCTGGCCGGGAAGCGCGAGAACGCGCTTCAGCAGCGGGACGCCGCGAGGCAGGTAGCTGCGCTCGGCAAGGAAGTCGGCGACCGCTCGCGGCGGCTCGACGACGACCAAATCGGTGACTCGGAGGCGGTCCGGCGGCGTGACGAGATAGAGCCCGATCGGCACGCTGGCGCTGACGTTCCAGATGAGGCCCGGCGCGGCGCCGATCCGTGGCGGAACCGCGGTGGCTGCGACGCCAGAACACATGACGGCGAGGATGATACGCGTCGTCATGGCACGACTTTCTGTCGCAGCAACCAAGCGTGGTGTCGTTGCCTGGTGTAGGCTCGCGGCTCGCTGCCGACGGTCAGACGATTGTGCACATGCCGCCAATAATCTGGAGCGGCGTCGGCCGGGTCGATGCCGGTCGCTTCGACGGTATCAATCGCACGCAACGCGCGCTCGACTCGTGACCAACTGCTGAGGCGCAGCAAAATGTCGCCGCCGGGGCGAACGAAAGGCACGGTCGAGAAGGCCTCGCCCTGCGACACCGCGCGCAGAATGTCGATCCGCGAAATGATCGTTCCATGCTCATTGGCCGCCCAGCGCACGAGCGCGAAGATGCTGTTCGACGCGAAGCTGACGATGCGCCGGCGGCGATCGAGCGTCCTCTCTTCGGCAATGCGACCGAACCTGATCCAGAATTCGACGCGCTTGGGAATGAAGGTGAGCTCGACATGCGTCAGGGAGGAAGCGGCGCGGTCGGCGGTCCGTCCGGCGATGGGGATATCCGAGTTCACGATTGGCCTCCATCGTCTCGGGGGAATTCGCGCGCGAGCAGGTCGCGCAGCATGTCGGCGACGGTGACGCCGCGCCGAAAGGCGATGATTTTGATGCGGCCGCGCAAATCGGGCGTCACGTCGATCGTCAGTCGCGCGGTGAATTGCTCGCCCTTCGACGCGGCGCCGCGCTCGTTCCGGTCGGCCGTCTTGATCCAGGCGTCGGCGTCGCTCGGACGCTCGGCGAAGCCGCGCGGAGGCTTGCTCGAGGTCATGCGAGCCTCTCCAGTTCGGCGGCGAGCGCGGCGATCTCGCGCGCTGCGACGGCGCCATTGATGGTTTCCGAGACGAGGCGGCCGCTGCGCGCGGCATCGGCGAAGACGACGCGCTGACCGATGCGCGAGGCGAGCACCGGCGGCTCATGGGAGGCGAGCGCCTGGGCGGTTTCGCGCGCGATGACCGTGCCAGTCGCGCAGCGATTGAGAACGAAACGAGCGCAAAGTTCCGGCCGAAAAATGCGGGCCTCGTCGATGAGCCTCAGCATTTCGCTCGACGCCCAGCCGTCGAATGGCGAAGGCTGCGCAGGAACGAGCGCAACGTCGGTCGCGAGCAGCGCCGATCGCATCAGGGCGGCGACCCTCGGCGGCCCGTCGATGACGACATGGTCGGCGTCCCGGGCGATCTCCGGAGCTTCACGATGCAGAGTGTCGCGCGACAGGCCGATCACTCCGAAGAGCCTCGGAAGCCCTTCCCTCGCGCGCTGCTCGGACCAGTCGAGCGCCGAGCCTTGTGGGTCGGCGTCGATGACGATCGTCCGCTTGCCCTCGCGGGCCCATCGGCCGGCGAGATGAAGCGCCAGAGTGGTCTTGCCGACGCCGCCCTTCTGGTTGAGGAGCGCGACGATCATGGCGCGCCTCGACGGCAAATCTGGCGCTTGTCCACCGCGTGAATTTCGGCGCGGTCCGTTAGATAGAATCCGAAGGATTCTACGTTAGTACAGTTAGAAGCGCCGTAAACCGTTTCAAAGCAATTGGTTGTGACGCATTTCGGTCCCCGATGGGACGAGGATTCGGTCCCGGATAGCACGAGCGTTCCGGTCCTCGATAGCACGAAGGAATTCACAGCTTATCCCCCGTGCGGCGTGAGGACTCGAAGTGGCGCGCGATGCGTTCCGATGGATCGATCGCAATGGGGACGAAGACGAGAATCTCGGCGCCGAGCAGGCCGCGTTCGATCATCAGCCGGTAATTGGGCAAAGGTTGCCGGCGCACGATGTCGCGCAGGTCGAAGGCGAAATGCTTGAGTGGAGAGAGTGCGCCGGACTTCGCGTGGAGATGGCCGAAATCGAAGCTCCATCCGCCGTCCTGGCGGCCACCATGCTTGCGCACGAGCCGATAGAGCCAGCGCTCGAGGCCGCCGGTCAGCGCGAAATAAGCGCGGTCGATGGTCAGCACCAGGGCGTCGTCGAGAACGCCGGCGTAGAACCAGTCGGGCAGGATCAGCTCGAGGCCGAGCGGGCGACCGCTGGGGTCGGCTCGCTCCTTCCATTCGTTGATCCAGGAGAAGCGATGTCGCCGGCGCTCGGTGGGCTGGCGGATGGAGGTCGAGACGCTGGTCGATTGCAGTCGGTCGAGCGCGGCCTTCAGCCGATGATAGTCGCGGGCGCCGACCCCGCGGCCAACGAAGGTGAGGATTTCATGCGGCGTCGCGGCCATCAGGCGCGAGGTCCGCAATCCTCGATCACGAGCCTGGACAATCTGCGACGCAGCCCAGATCAGCACATCGGCGTCCCAGATCGTCGCCATGCCGTGGTCGGCCGACGCCTCGACTTTGATCGAGATGTCGCCCATCTTGAAGTCGATCGGCGCAAGCCGGCGCGACTTCGCGAGGCTGAAGAAGGGATAGGCCATGAGGTCCTGGGCGTCGCGCGGCGCAAGATCGCCGGGAAGGGCATGGAAGAGCTCGAGCTGCTCGCGCTCGGCGTCGTGAAAGAGGTTTCGGCTGTGCGTCGCGATCATGGCCGCGCCTCCGAATGTCAGCGACGCGGCTGGCCGGCGAAGGCCGGCGAAATGGCGGCATGACGCTTCGCAGGAAGGACCTTTCCGACGCCGGGGTCGGAGGTCGACGCTTTGGCGCCGAGATCGAACCAGGCCTGCAAATCTTCGAGACGGTAGACGACGCGGCCGCCGAGCTTCGAGTAGCGCGGGCCGGTGCCATAGGTCCGATGCTTTTCGAGCGTGCGGCTCGAGAGGCCCAGGAAGCGCGCAGCCTCGGGCGTGCGCAGGTAGCGTGGCGGGAGTTCGG
>PQAN01000140.1:272-5313 GCA_003105285.1 Methylocystaceae bacterium | reverse complement strand
AGCAAACATTGTTACAAGGAGCCACCGTAGGCGGCGTCTCGAAGGACGAGGAAGCCTTCACCCCATCGCCTCCTTGGGCGCGAGGGAAAACCCTGTCGAGCCGCTCAGTCCATCAATGGGGTCCCGGTCTGAATTTCGGCTTGTGACCCAAAAGCGACCTTGAAGTTTCTCAAAAGATTGCCGCCACGAGCGCGCTTAATCTATAGAACGGCGAAGGTCGAGCGTTGACGCGCCCATTGCCCAACCGAGGAAGAATCAACGATGAGCGCCAAGGGTTACGTCGGGGATGTCCCCGAGAATTATGATCGCGCGCTGGGCGCCGTTTTATTCCTGCCTTACGCGGAAGAAGCGGCGCGGCGCACAGCGTCGATAAACCCGAGCGATGTCCTCGAAATCGCGGCCGGCTCCGGCGTCGCGACGCGCGAATTGCGCGACCGGATTCCAACCACAGCGCAATTGACGGCGACAGACATCAGCGATGACATGCTTCGAGTCGCCCGCTCGAAATTCCACGACGGGGAACAAGTGTCGTTCGAGATCGTCGACGCCTGCGCGCTTCCCTATGCGGACGCAAGCTTCGACGCCATCGTCTGCCAGTTCGGCTATATGTTCTTTCCCGACAAGCCGAAAGCGATCCGCGAAGCGCTCCGCACATTGCGGCCCGGCGGACGCTACATACTCAGCGTGTGGGACTCCGAGAAGAACAATCTGTTCGTGAGCGAGTCCCTTGCCGTGCTGAAATCCTTCTTTCCAAACGATCCGCCCATATGGATGAAGGGGCCCGCTTCCTGCCACGCGATCGATCCGATCAAGGAAAACCTCGTTGACAGCGGCTTCGACAATATCGGCATATCGGTCATAAAATATACGCGCCCGTTCGATACGCTGGAGTTTGCGCGCGGTATCGTTTTTGGCAGTCCCGTCAATGAAGAAGTCACCGAACGCGGCGGCGTCGATCCCGAAACGGTCGCAAAAGCCTATGCCGACGCTCTAACGCGCTCCGTCGGATCGACCCTTCCTATCCAAGCAATCATGTTCGAAGCCGAAAGGCCGAAAGCGTAAATGGAATGGGCGGCGCTCCTTGCGGGCGCAGCCCAGTTTCTCCGGTTGTGAAGCGGAGGACGAAGACAAGAGACTTTTCGTCCCTTGCCGCCCGACCGAGACGCGCCGCGCCCACGCGCCAATGCACATAAATTGCATTTAGGGAATGTCCACACATGGCGCATCTCCGCCCTTCGCCGAGCGCGAAAGCAGCCCCGATCACCATCGAAACGAGACGCCGCCGACCCTTTCAGCGCGTGAAGCGCAGCGCCGCGAAGAAGAGACCGTTCACGGCGAGACGCGTCACAACCATCCATGGCCGGATTCGATCTTCAGAGTCCGGTCGAAAATTCGACGGCCCTCGCCGTCGTCTTTCCCGGCGGGCCGAAGGCCGACCGGGAATCCAGGGCGACAACGAGAATTCTGCTCGTGGCGCTGGATTCCCGATCGCTCGCTGAAAGCGAGCGTCGGGAATGACGCCCTGGCAAACAGGACAAGAAACGGCGCCCGATCGTCCCGAGGTCCGTCTAACCGCTCGAGACCGGCGGCTACTTCTTGAAAAAGGCGTCGGCCGCAGCGAGCGAAGCGGCCTTGGCGGCGCGGGCTTTTTCCAGCCGCTCGATCTCGGCGCGCAGCAGGGCGATGCGCTCGTCGAATTCGGCGAGCGACAGCGTGTCGAGGGGCTGACCGATCCGATGGGAGGCGGCCTCGCCTTTTCCCGGCGCGGCGCGGGGGTGGTCGTCATCGTCGTCGATCATCGCCTCGAAGCTCGCGTCGAACCGCCTGGAGCGGGACTTTCAGACGGGAGCGCCGTCGTCCGAGAAGGGTTCCGGCAACCCATTCGTGTCCTCGTCGTCCCAGGGGAAGAAGTCCTGGTTCTCCGGGTCGATGATCTCGATCCCGGCCGTCACCGCCGTGAACAGCGCGCCGATTTCGCGGCGCGGCGCAGGTCGAACCGCGCGCAGGAAATATTGCGTGGCGGTCTTGCCCCGGCCGCTGGCGTATCGCGTGTGGACCTTGGGGGCCTGATTGTCCGCGATGAGCATCTCGTCCGCGCCCTTGGCCTCGACCACCAGATAGATGTGGTCGGCGCCCGGCGGCTCCGTCCGGTCGAAGGTCACGCCGACATCGCCGGCTTTCTGCTTTCCGACATCGACGCGCGCCCAGTTTCTGGCGCTCAGGCGCGAGGCGAGCTTGCCCGCGCCGAGAGTCACGGGCACATCGACGCCGGCCTCGTTCAGAAAGGCGCTCAAGGTCGCGGCGCAGGCGTTGTGCAGCGTATATCCGAGGCCCGCCCTCTTCATCGCCTTGGCGGCGATGTCCTGGATGCGCTGAATGCTCTCCGCCTTGCTTCCGAGCGCGATCAGCGTCGGGATGCGATCGACGTCCGCGACTTGCGCCTCTGTTCGAAAGCCTTCGGCCGCAAAGCGCGCTTCCCCGACATCGGCTCTGAGCTCCAGCTCCCCGACGACGATCTCTCGCCGCCGCTGGCCGTCCGGATATTCTCGTCCCGCCGTCCAGCCCTCGTGACTTTTGATCGCTTGCGCCAAGGATTGGAGCTGACCGGAGGAGAGGCTGCGAACAGGCGTCGAGCGATCGACGCCGACCTTCGCGGCGACCGCTCTGGCATAGGCGGCCGAGTCGTTTTCCGGCGGCGGAGCATAGCGGAAGATCGCCGCTTCGAGCGTCAGGTCGCGGTAGGACCGACTGCCGAACAAGGAAACGATCGCATCGAGCCCCGTGTGCTCGTCAGGGAAAATCGCGAAGCGCGCGTCGCCGCCGATCGCGCCGCAAGAGTCGGCGAAACTACCCTTGGATATGTTGCCGGGGTTGAAATTGCGCCACGACCGACTGCCCCCCTCTCGCACCCACTCGGATCCGTTCTCGTCCTTGTAGACGATCGTCTTGGGCTCTCGTCGCCATGCGGAGATGTACGTCACGCCACCCTCCCCAAATCGATAAATGTCGAAATTGTTTTTTCGATCGCCGGCGACCGGCGCGCAAAGATCGATTCTCGCACCCCTCCTTCCGCGTCTTGCGGCTCGGCCGGTTTGCTCTATTTGCTCGCCCCTAGCTTGCTCCCGCCTTAAAATATCTGCAAGGCTAGAGTGTCATGCGAGAAACGAGAATCTCATTTTTCGACGTCCCCGGCGCGTTCGAGACATGCATTCGGGCCGACCGGGCCGAACTCGAAACCGTGGAGAGGCGCATGTCGCCGTCCCGTGACAGCTTCCGGCCTCTGCGTCCCTCCCCTCTCGAAGATGCGGTCGCGCATCCGCGCCGACGCGGGTCTTCGTTCATCGCCTTCGGGGCGCTCGCCGGGCGCTCCTCCTGTCGAATGGCCGGAAAACCCCAAATTCGTATTCGGAATTTTCCTTTAGAATCGATCTTTTGTCCTACGGCTCGAGCTGGATCGGCTTCGGTCTCTTTCTTAAGCCTCATTGAGACCTTAAGCTCGAAGATGGATTTCGAGCCGTTTTTCACGCGCGGCTTCGGATACGGTCCGGTTCTTGTTAGAAGCGTCGCGGCGAGGGCGCCCGGAAGGCAATGAGATGACCAAATGGGTCTATAGTTTCAGCGAGGGCGAGGCCGATGGGTCGGCCGCATTGAAGAACCTCCTCGGCGGCAAGGGCGCCAATCTCGCCGAAATGGCCAATCTCGGCCTGCCCGTTCCGCCCGGCTTCACCATCACCACCGAAGTCTGCACGCATTTCTACGCGCATGAGAAATCCTATCCCGCCGAGCTCGCCGAGCAGTTGGACGCGGCGCTGGAGCGGCTCGGCGCCATTGCCGGGCATTCCTTCGGCGACGAGACCTGGCCGCTGCTCGTCTCCGTCCGCTCCGGCGCCCGCGCCTCCATGCCCGGGATGATGGACACGGTCCTGAACCTCGGCCTCAACGACGACACCGTCGGCGCGCTGGCGAGAATCGCCCGGAACGAGCGTTTCGCCTATGATTCCTACCGCCGCTTCATCGAAATGTATTCGACGGTGGTGCTCGGCCTCGAGCACCATGAGTTCGAGGACGCGCTGGAGCATTTCAAGGCGGGCGAGGGCTATGCGCTCGATACTGAGCTGACGGCCGCGGACTGGCGCGTCGTGGTCGCGACATTCAAGTCGATTGTCGAAAAGGCGACAGATCAGCCGTTTCCGCAGGACCCGCGCCGGCAATTGTGGGGCGCGATCGGCGCCGTCTTCTCCTCCTGGATGAACAATCGCGCCGTCATCTACCGCCATCTGCACAATATTCCCGAGAGCTGGGGCACCGCCGTCAATGTGCAGGCCATGGTGTTCGGCAATATGGACGAGACCTCCGCCACCGGCGTCGCCTTCAGCCGCAATCCGGCGAGCGGCGCGCGCGAGCTGTACGGCGAGTTTCTGGTCAATGCGCAGGGCGAGGACGTCGTCGCCGGCATTCGCACGCCGCAGGCGATCACCGAAGCCGCGCGCCTCGCCGCCAATTCCGACAAGCCGTCGATGGAGACGGTGATGCCGGAGATTTTCCGCGAGTTCCGGCGCTTCACGGAGCTGCTCGAGACGCACTACCGCGACGTGCAGGACATGGAGTTCACCGTCGAGCGCGGCAAATTATGGATGCTGCAGACGCGCGTCGGCAAGCGCACCGCCCGCGCCGCGCTGAAAATCGCCGTCGACATGGCCAATGAAGGTCTCATCACGCGGGACGAAGCCATTCTCCGCGTCGATCCGCTGTCGCTCGACCAATTGCTGCATCCGACGATCGAGCCGGACGCCGAGCGGGCCATTCTCGCGAGCGGATTGCCGGCTTCGCCCGGCGCGGCCTCCGGCGAGATCGTCTTCGACGCCGCGGAAGCCGAAAAGCTCGCCAACGCCGGCCGCAAGGTCATTCTCGTGCGGATCGAGACGAGCCCCGAGGACATCGGCGGAATGCACGCCGCGCAGGGCATTCTGACGACGCGCGGCGGCATGACCTCGCACGCCGCCGTGGTGGCGCGCGGCATGGGCAAGCCCTGCGTCTCCGG
>PQAN01000140.1:0-185 GCA_003105285.1 Methylocystaceae bacterium | reverse complement strand
CCAAGGGCGACACCGTCACGATCGACGGCTCGGCCGGCCATGTGATCGCCGGCCTCGTCAAGATGCGGCAGCCGGCGCTGAGCGGCGAATTCGCCGTGCTCATGGACTGGGCCGACAAGGCGCGGCGGATGCGCGTGCGCGCCAACGCCGAAACGCCCGCCGACGCGCGCGCCGCCCGCCGCTTC